>CAYTRD010000011.1:0-40826 GCA_964440255.1 uncultured Ruminococcus sp.
ATAAGTCTCTTTGGACAGAAGAAGGCTTCAAAAGTGATGATGTGAGGAAACCCGACGACAGAGCCAATGCACTTGCAGTTTTGTCGGGCATTGCAGAAAAAGAACAGTACGATACTATTACAAATGTACTCACAACCACTCAAAATTCGAGCCCGTATATGGAATATTATGTTCTTGAAGCTCTATGCAAAATGGGAGAATATGAAGTGGCATATGACAGAATCAAGGACAGATATGAGGGTATGATGAGTGAGGATTATTCTACTCTCTGGGAATTCTGGGATTCCTGGCGAGGCACTAAGAATCACGCATGGAGTGGTGGCCCTCTTGTTATAATGAGTAAGCATTTTGCCGGTATCTCTCCCCTTGAAGCAGGCTATGAAAAGGTTAAAATCGAGCCTCAATACACTCTCTCTGACAGCATATGCTGTACTGTTCCGAGTGTAAAGGGATTAATCACTCTGAATTATGAAAAACTTGACGAAAATTATATTATCGACCTTACTCTTCCGGAAGGTATAAAGGCTGTTTTATATGTGCCTGACAAAGCTACGGTAAATATCAATTCAGAGTCTTATTATCAAAACGGCGAGTATGTCAACGATGATAAAATCGGTGATGTGGAGATTGTGGAAAAAATACTTGATAACGAATAAGAAGAATTTTGAAAGAGAATGCCTTGAAGAAACAGGATATGAGATTTGTGTAAAAGACAGAGTGTGCTCTGCTTTTTGCATCAGAGAAGTGTAAATAATCAATATTTTAAGGAGAATATATAAATGAAGGTTTTATTGATAAACGGAAGTCCGCGTGAAAACGGAGAAACATATCAGGCTCTTGCGGTCATAGAACAGGTCTTGAGGGACAAAGGCATTGAATGTGAGTACTTTCAGCTTGGAGCAGATGCAGTACGCGGTTGTATTCACTGCGGCGGATGTAAAAACACTTACAGATGCGTATTTACCGATGATGCGTGTAATGCTTTGATTGATAAAATTACCTTCTCGGATGGCGTGATTATCGGAACACCTGTATATTTTGCAGGTGCAAACGGAGCATTATGTGCCTTACTTGACCGTGTTTTTTATGCAGGTGCTTGCTACGGAAAGCTTTTTACGGGGAAGCCTTCTGCTGCGGTTGCTACCTGTTGGCGCTCAGGGGCAAGTGCTACGCTTGATAGACTCAACAAATACTTCACCTATTCCGAAATGCCTGTTGTCAGCAGCTCATATTGGAACATTAAGCACGAAGGCGAGGATCGCTTTGGTGAAAAAACGCTGCAGAAGCTTGCAGTGAATATGGCAAAAATGCTCGTGGGAACAGAGTTAACAGTCAAACAAAATCAACAGTAATCAATGTTGTATTCAAACTTGAATTGATTAATTCTGTATTTTTTTGTTAATCGAAAATTATCTTTGTGAATATAAAATCACTTGTAAATTATTAATTTATGTTGTATTGTATATACAGAATAATCTTATATGTGATTGAGTGTATCAACTTAAATTTTCTTAATTGAGGAGTAATGAATAAAATGAACGGTATGACGAGAAGAGAACGTGAGGTTACTGATATTAATGAAATTATTAAAATTCTCGATAAATCAAAGGTGCTTCATTTAGGACTTGTTGATGGTGATGAGCCCTATGTTGTTCCGATGAACTACGGATATGAATTCATAGACGGTAAATTGATTATTTATCTTCACGGAGCAAGAAGAGGCAGAAAAATAGATATTATGCGGGTAAATCCTAAGGTATTTTTTGAGCTTGAGTGTGATATCGTTCCGTTTGAGGGCGATATAGCCTGTAATTACGGTATAACATATGCATCTGTTATGGGACGAGGTGTTGCTGAAATATTGGAAGCTCCCGAAGGAAAAATGCACGGTCTTTCGGTATTGATGAAAACCCAGACGGAAAAGGATTTCGAGTTCAATGAAAAGCTTGTCAGCGTTGTGAGCGTTATAAAAATTACAACGCTTGATTTTACGGCAAAGCACAGACCAATGTCTAAGAAATAATTGAATATCATATAAATTAAAAAGATACTGCACCCTTTGTCCGAATAAGGGTGCAGTTGTGTTTTTTACATTATAGGAAATTCATTCCTATAATGTAAAAAGATTATATGTCCCTCCGAGGAAAGCAAGCTTTCCTCGGAGATGGACTATTCGAAAACGGTCGCCGAAGGCGTACGGCGAAGCCGTTTTCTTGTCTGTTATACATTGACATTCGACAGCCTTATACGATGCGGTTGCAAAGTATCAGTCTTTGCATAAATATATGTAAAAAATTTTGTTGGTTGTATGATGATGTAAAATAGTAATAATCCCTGTCCCGTCTACATAAAATTTACCGATAAAGAAAAATTCGGAGGAATTATTATGACGAGTACAAGTATTTATAAGGATATTGCACAAAGAACCGGCGGAGATATCTATATCGGAGTTGTTGGTCCTGTAAGAACGGGTAAGTCAACTTTTATCAAAAAATTCTGCGAGCTGATGGTTATTCCCAATGTTGCTGAAGAATTCTCGCGTGAGCGTATGATAGATGAACTTCCTCAATCATCTGCCGGAAGAACAATTATGACTACAGAACCGAAATTTGTTCCCGACAGAGGCGTAAAAATATCCGTTGATAATAATATCGATTTGAATGTCCGGCTTGTTGACTGTGTTGGGTATATAGTCCCGTCTTCTCTCGGATATATAGAAAATGAAGAGCCGAGAATGGTAAAAACTCCTTGGTTTGAGGATGAAATCCCTTTTAATATGGCAGCAGAAATCGGCACAAAAAAAGTGATTTCGGAGCACGCAACAATAGGCTTGGTAGTTACCACTGATGCCAGTATAAGTGATATTCCGCGGGAAGAATATGAAGAAGCTGAGGAAAGGGTCATTAATGAATTAAAAGAGATAAATAAGCCTTTTATTATTCTTCTCAACTGTATGTATCCTAAAAGTGCGTCTGCAATGCATACAGCAGGTGAGCTTTCTGAAAAATACGGTGTCCCCGTACTTCCCGTGAACTGTCTTAATCTGACGGAGGATGAAATGAATAATATTCTTACGCAGGTGCTTTATGAGTTTCCCATAAAGAAAATTATCATAAATATGCCGGCATGGATAAGGGGATGTGACAGGGAAAGTGCGATGAATACTGAACTCAATGAGTGTATATTGAATGCCGGTAAGAAGATCTCGAAAATATCCGATCTCGGTTCTTTTACAGATAATCTGCTCAGTGAAAAAATGTTTTCAAAGGCAGTAACTGAAAATATCGAGCTCGGTTCGGGTTGTGTTTATGTTGAAGCGGGAATCGAAAATACATATTTTTATGAGTTATTGTCAGGGATTACGGAAGAAAAAATCAGTAATGATGCAGATTTGCTCGACATATTAAAGGATTTCTCCGTGATAAAGCGAAAATATGAAAAGATAGCTGCAGCTCTTGAACAGGTCAATTCTACAGGCTATGGAATTGTGATGCCGACTATAGATGAGCTCAGTCTTGAAGAGCCCGAAATAATGAAGCAGGGAAGCAGGTATGGTGTACGATTAAAAGCAAGTGCCCCCTCAATACATCTTCTCAGAGCAGATATAAAAACGGAAGTAGCACCTATCGTAGGCAGTGAAAAGCAAAGCGAGGATCTTGTAAAATATCTTCTTGATGGCTTTGAAGATGAACCGTCAAAAATCTGGGAATCAAATATTTTCGGAAAATCTCTTGATGAACTTGTAAATGAAGGATTGAAAACAAAACTGATGCACATGCCAAATGAAGCAAGAATGAAGCTTCAGCAGACTCTTGAACGAGTTATAAATGAGGGGTGTAACGGTCTTATCTGTATTATAGTATAAAAACAAAAAAAGTGCCGTCATTTCTTTCTTGAAAATGACGGCATTAATGTTACATAAGGTTTTTATATTCATTTACGGCAATTCTGTCACATTCTTCATTATAAGGATGCCCTGCATGTCCTTTTATCCATTCAAATGAAACTTTATGTGTATTCAACAGTTTGTCAAGCTCTTTCCATAATTCAGGATTGAGAACAGGTTTGCCGTCTGCTTTTTTCCAATTTTTATTTTTCCATGAAATAAGCCAGTTTTTATTAATTGCATCACAAACATACTTTGAATCAGATATGACTGTTACTTCACAGCATCTTGTCAGAGCTTTTAAGCCTTCAATAACGGCACAAAGCTCCATTCTGTTGTTTGTTGTATTCTTTTCTGCACCCGATATAACTTTTTTGTGCATACCGTATGTGAGTATGGCACAATATCCTCCGGGCCCCGGATTGCCGGAACAGGCCCCGTCTGTATATATAACAACTTTATCCATATAGTATCTCCGATATGTTTTTTTACATTTTATCATCAATTTGAAATTATTGCAATCATCAGTGACTATTTTAATGGTTTTTTGCAAATAATATTCCTGAAAATTTCTGAAAGGGTGTTTGAATTGAAAGCAGTAATTATGTGCGGCGGTGTGGGAAGCCGATTAAAGCCGCTGACAGAAAATACACCGAAACCTTTGATAAAGATGCTGAATAAACCCGTACTTGAAAGTATAATTGAAAGAGTAATTGAAAGCGGTATAACGGATATATATTTATCTCTCGGATATATGGCAGGTGATATACAAGCTCATTGTGAAAAGATCGATTTTAGTGCTGACTTGACATATTGCATTGAAAACAAGCCTTTAGGGACTGCAGGCGGAGTAAAGAATTGTATCGGTGAAACCGACGATGACATTCTGGTTTTAAGCGGTGATAACATTTTTGATTTTGATTTAAAAAAGCTTTATGATTATCATTACAGAATCGATTCAGACTTTACTGTTTGTGCAGTTGATGTTGATGACCCGAGGGAATACGGTGTTATTTCGTGTGATGATGATAACAGCATAAAAGGTTTTATTGAAAAGCCAACATGGGAACAGGCTGTCGCTAACCTTGTAAATACGGGAATTTATGTTTTTAAGGGTAATGTTCTTTCAATGATACCTGATAATGAAAAATTTGATTTTTCTGATGATCTGTTTCCTAAGATATTTAAAAGTAATATGCGTTTTATGTGCTATAAGTCAGATGGGTACTGGGGTGATATGGGAGAAATTTGTGCATTAAAAAGAATTACTAAAGATATCCTCACGGCAAATTGCAGAAATTTCAGATTTAACGGGGGATATTTTGGTAAAGATACCGTATTGGAAAACGGTGCATATATCAAAGCACCGTGTATTATAGGTAAAAATACGGAAATACACAAGGGTGCAAGCATCGGCCCCAACTGTGTGATCGGTAACGATTCGATTATTTCCGAAAACTGTACAGTTGCCGATTCCATTGTTGGCGATAGCTGTAATGTGGGAAGCAACTGCGATTTGAACGGCTGTGTTATTGACGATTGCGTGCGTATAAAAGACAATTGCTCTATCGAAACAGATTGTGTAATTGGTTTTTCAAGTACGGTCGGCCGTTTTGCAAGAATTCTTCCCGGTAATAAGGTATGGCCCGGCAGAAGGATCGCATCTGAAACAGTAGTAGCAAAAGATATGCTCTTTGAAAATCCCGACAGAATAGAATTTGATATTTTCGGATTGTCCGGCAAAGCAAATTCACAGATTTCGTTGAGTGATGTTACGGTTCTCGGGCAGGCAATTGCAAGTGTCTCCGGTATCAACAGAGTAGGAATCGGTAGTGATATAAGCTATTCCTCGGAAAATTTCCGCTCTGCAGTTATATGCGGTTTAAGAGCGTGCGGTGCAACCTGTTACGATTACGGAGAAATGTTCAGAAGTCAGGCATATTTTTATTCAGCATACTGTAATCTTGATTTTTTTATATTTATATCATCATCGGGTGATATTGTTTCTGTTTCATTTTTTGGCAAAAACGGTATGCCTGTAGCATCAAAAACTGCGAGGATGATAAATAATAATTACAAGTTTTCTGCTTTCAATTTCTGTGAACCGTCACAATATAAAGAAATATTTAATATGAAGCTTTTCCCTGTTGTGTATAAATCATTTTTTAAAAAGATATGTCCTTTACCTTTGAAAAATATCAGTGTGAATTTTGAATCAGAAAACAGTATCATTAAAAATCTTTTTGATGAATTATTTTCTTATCAGTCAGCTTCGGCTCAAGCAGATGCAAATAAATTGCAGATACTTGTAAATAACAGTGCGAGTGAGATATTTGTTGTAGAAAACGGTAAAGTATTTTCGGGTGAAAGAATACTTGCACTTTTATGTGAACTTGAAGCTGCAGACGGCAAGGAAATACTGATACCCGAAGAATCCCCAAGCATTATTGAAGATAATGCAGAAAAATATCAAGCCAAGGTCACAAGAGTCTATGAAAATAATGTTAATCAGTTGAATCTGTCTGAACGCTTTATTCTTAATTCGATTTGGACATTTGATATGTTTTTAATGGTGGCAAGATTGATTAAAGTTATGTCTGAGGCTGACATTAGCCTTGTGTCATTGTTTGAATGTCATAAGAATTTTGCATTGAGAAAAAGTATTCTTGATATTACTGATGATTCTTTGAATATCCGAAAGCTTATAGTTGATTGCGGTGCAAAAAAGCAGAATGACGATATTTATTATGTTTTTGACGGGAGAATGGGAAAGGTCCGTATGAGACAGATGGGAAATGCGAGAAAAATAAGAATTCTTGCCGAAGCAGATGATATGGAGGCAGCCAAAGAGATATCAGTTTCTGTTATTCAAAAAATAAAAAACAGCAATATTGACAAAGAATTATAAAAGTAGTATTATAAAGTGATTATATATGCGTAAAAAGTAATAATATATATTCCGGTGAATTTTACCGGAGCTACATAATTTAAGAGGAGTTAATATGCAGAACAATTCTACAAAAACAAGTAAAAAACGCGAAAATCCTACTGCTTCTGCTAACAAAAAGACTGCTTCAAAAAACAAAAATAACTCATCAAAAAATTTCAAATCTAAGAATAATGAAGCTTCCGTTAAGACAAATGTAAAAAATGATGCAAAAAGGACTAAGCCTAAGAAAAAGAATTTATCGAAAGCATCATCAATGAAATTGTATGATTCTATTTCTCCCAAGGCATTGAAAAAAAACAATCCTGTCAGAATTATGTTCCTTGGCGGAATAAATGAAATCGGTAAAAATCTTACTTTAGTTGAATATAATGATGAGATTATAATGGTAGATTGCGGAATGACATTCCCTGATGCCGATATGCCGGGTATAGATTATGTTCTTCCTGATATCACCTATGTTGAAAGAAACAGGGATAAGGTTAAAGCAGTTTTTGTAACACATGCTCATGAAGATCACATCGGTGGATTGCCGTATCTTCTTAAGAGTGTCAATGTGCCCGTATATTGTACATGTCTTACGGCAGGACTTATTAAGGGCAAGTTGAAGGAGCACAGAATTCTTAATAAATGTCATATTGAGGTTATAGAGCCCGGATGTATGATAAATGTAGGTGAATTCAGCGTTGAAGCGATTCATGTCAATCATTCCATTCCGGATTCTATAGCATTTGCCATTCATTGTACAGCAGGTACTATTGTTCATACGGGCGATTTTAAGATAGATAATACTCCCATCGACGGAGGGGTTATTGATCTTGCAAAGTTTGCTCAATTGGGAAATGACGGTGTGCTTTGTCTTCTTTCTGATTCAACCAATTCTGAGCGTTCGGGATATACTCCCAGTGAGAAGAATGTCGGTGAAACACTTGAAGCATTATTCAGAAAGGCTGAGGGAAAGCGTATTATAGTCGCTTCCTTCTCTTCAAATATTCACCGTATTCAGCAGATTATTGACGCATCTGAAAAAATAGGCAGAAAAATTTTCTTATCGGGACGAAGTCTTGAAAATACCACCGCAATAAGCATTGAATTAGGCTATATGAGGGTATCTGAGAATGTTATTCTTCCTATAGATAAGCTTCGTAATTACCGTGATGAAGATGTTGTGATCATAACAACAGGCAGTCAGGGGGAGCCTATGTCTGCTTTGTCACGAATGGCACTCGGTGATCACAAAAAGGTTTCTATTGACAGTAATGACTTTGTTATAATTTCCGCAACACCGATTCCCGGAAATGAAAAGACTGTGGCAAACACGATCAATGAGCTTATGAAGCTCGGTGCGGAAGTTATTTATGAAAAGAGTCTCGGAATTCATGTTTCAGGTCACGCTGCACAGGAAGAGCAGAAGCTTATTCTTAATCTTGTAAAGCCTAAATATTTTATTCCCGTTCACGGCGAGCAGAAGCATCTGAGAAAGCATGAAAGTACTGCTTTGAGTGTGGGTATACCTCAGGAAAATATTATTGTTCCGGAGCTTGGTTCCGTTGTTGAGTTGACGGATAATCATGTCTCCATACATTCAGGTATTCCTGTCGGACGTATTTTTGTTGACGGCACAGGTGTGTGTGATGTGGGTAAATCCGTTCTGCGTGACAGAAAGAATCTGTCGACAGACGGTGTGGTTGTCGTAAGCACCGTTGTGGATGCGTATACAGGCGAACTGTTGAGTGGAATGGATGTTCAGTCGAGAGGCTTTGTTTTTGATAATAATACCTCTGAGCTCGTGCCTTTTATTGAAAAGTCCTGTCAGAAAGTACTTTCCGAATATGCTGCAAGCACGAAAATGGATATATATACTCTCAAGCTTAAAATGAAGGAGTGTATATCAAAAGCAATTTTTGATAAAACAAGACGATCTCCTATTGTTATAGTCACAGTTTTAACTGCACAATTCTGATTGATTTTCATATAAATGATTTTTGGAGGTGTTGTTGTGAATTTTAAAGATATTCTCAAAAATAACCCCTTTACAGTAGCAATAATACTTCTTGCTACTCTTATAAGCGGTATAACATTTATTTATTCAAAGCCATTGGCATTTGTTGAGCTTATTGTTGTTATTGCGTTTTCGATGTTTGCGTTAAAATGGATACGACATGAAGCTGCACATAAGAAAGAAATGCTTCGCAGCTTTGAAAGCTTCTTGCGTTCATCGGGTGATATCGGCGATAGCGTTACTACATTTCCGTTTCCGTTTTTATTGATGAATAATGACGGGGCGGTTGAGTGGTTCAATGCACGTTTTCACGAAGTGCTCGACGGGGTTACGGTAAAAAACGGAGATTTTGTTGATTCAGTTATTCCGCACTGTAAAAATATTACTCAGTTAAATGATTTTTCCGTATTTGAGATAAAAACATCAAACAGACAATATACTGTTCATCCTACAAGAATTGATGAAAATATCATTTCTTTATATTTTATTGAGGATACAACGCTAAAAAATATCAGATATGAATATAATCTTTCCCGTCCTGTTGTGCTTCTCATAAATGTTGATTCACTTGAACAGACAGAGGATGTTCTGACGCATGCGGATTATTATTCCGTTGTTTCGGATATTGAAAAGGAAATTACAAAATGGCTTGTTGAAAATAAATGTGTTTTCAGAAAATTTGCAGACGGAAAATTTCTTGCTCTCACAGAAACGCGATATTTTGATGTTATAACAAAATATAAATTCAGTATACTTGATAAAGTACGCTTGTATAGATTCGGTGATTCTGAGGTTGACATTACCTTGTCTGTCGGTGTAGGTAAGGAAGCTTCTTTTGCTGAATGTGAAGCAAGTGCAAGGCAAGCACTTGACTTAGCCAGAGGTCGAGGCGGCGATCAGGCTGTTGTAAAAATCGGTGATAAATATGATTTCTTCGGTGGTACCACAGGCAGAAAGGAAAAACGCGGAAAGATAAAATCAAGAATTGTCTCTGCAGCTCTTAATGAATACATAGAAAAAAGTTCTTCTGTTTTTGTTATGGGGCATACATTTTCCGATTTTGATGCTATCGGTGCTGCCGTGGGTGTTTGTGCGATAGCTAATGCATGTTCAAAAAAGGCATATGTTGTGGTTAATAAGAAAAATTCTCTTGCAATGCCTCTTATAACCAGAATGGAAAAAGAGTACGGTAAGATCTGGTTTATTTCACCCGAGAGGGCAGTTGAATTATTCTCTGAAGATTCATTGCTTGTAATTACAGATACGATGCGTTCGCATCTTGTTGAAGCTCCTGAGCTGCTTAAGCTTGCTGAAAGTACTGTTCTTATCGACCACCATAGAAAAACAGTGGATCATATTGATTCGGCAGATCTTGAATTCCACGAACCGTATGCTTCATCCGCCTGTGAAATGGTAACTGAGCTTATCCAATATTCTCCCACAAAAGTGAAGCTTGCTTCTTATGAGGCGGAGGCACTTCTTTCGGGTATTATTCTTGATACAAAAAACTATACCTTACGAGTTGGCGTGAGAACATTTGAGGCTGCTGCTTATCTTAAAGATTGCAAGGCTGATACTGTTGAAGTAAAGCACCTGTTTTCCGGTTCTGTTGAAGACAATATCAGTGTCAGCAGACTTATTTCCGAAGCTGCTTTCCATAAAAGGTATGCAGTCGCAGTTGCAGACGGCACAACAGAGGTTACAAGACTTATTTCTTCAAAGGCTGCTGATGAGCTGCTTAATATTTCCGGTGTTGACGCATCATTTGTTGTTTCTTCAAGCAATCAGACTGTTTATATATCAGCACGCTCACTCGGAAAAATTAATGTTCAGCTCATAATGGAAAAATTTGGCGGAGGCGGTCATCAGAGTATGGCGGCATGTCAGATTTCCGGAACTGATATTGAAGGTGCTGTTATAAGGCTCAATGAAGTTATAGCAGAGTATTTTAATGATAATTAAAGATTCGGAGGTAATATAAATGAAAGTTATTCTTAATAAGGATGTAAAGGATCTTGGAAAAAAAGGCGAGCTTGTCAATGTTTCAGACGGATATGCTAAGAATTTTCTTATTCCCCGTAAAATAGCGGTTATTGCAGATGCGACAGCCATGAATGAACTTAAAAACAGAGAAATGTCAAAAGCCCATCACCTTGCTGTTGAAAAGGCCAATGCAGAAGCTGCCGCAAAGACATTGGAAGGTAAGAATATAAAGATTTCTGCGAAAGCAGGTGCAAACGGCAGATTGTTCGGTTCCGTTACCTCAAAGGAAATTGCTGAGCATATAAAAACTGAATTTAATATTGATATCGACAAGAAAAAGATAATTGTTGACGATATCAGAAATTTCGGCACCTATGAATGTACCGTAAAGGTATATACGGGAATTTCTGCAAAAGTGTTTATTGTTGTCGGCGAATAAATTTTTGAGGTATAAGAATGAAAAAGACCGATTCGGGCTCTGTTGATACAAGTACAAGTAAATCATTTTCTCTTGAAGCTGAGCAGGCTATACTTGGTAGCGTGCTCATTGATCCGTCATGCTTTCCCACCGTGTCTATGCTTGTACGTCCGGAGTATTTTTATATGCCGCAGCATAAGGCGATTTATACTGCGATGCTTTCTGTTGACGCTGCCGGCTCAGGTGCAATTGATCCTCTTCTTATCCTTGAAATGCTTAAAGCTGATAATGTTTTCTCTAATGAAGAGGATGGTAAGGTATATCTTTTTCAGCTTGCAGATATTGTTCCTTCCACCTCAAATGTCGAAGCCTACTGTAAAATTATCAAGGACAAGTTTTACATAAGAACTCTTGTAAGTGTTGCTAACGATATCGTTGATATGGCTGAGAATTCAGGACAGGAAGCAGATATAATTCTTGACAATGCAGAGCAACGTATTTATGAAATAAGACAGGGCAAAACCGTATCAGGACCGTCAAAGCTCAGCGATGTTATTGCAGATGTTTATGACACTCTTTATAAGCTTAATTCTGATGATAAGGATCAGTACAAAGGACTTCCTACAGGATTTCCGGATCTTGATAAAATGTGTAACGGACTTAACCGTTCTGACCTTGTTATCGTTGGTGCACGTCCTGCTATGGGTAAAACGAGTTTTACTCTGAGAATGGCAAGAAATGTTGCTGTTTATTCAAAAAAGAGAGTGTTGTTTTTCTCTCTTGAAATGTCAAAAGAACAGTTAGCACAAAGGGTTATATCTACTGAAGCACAGATTCCCAGCCAGAAAATGAGAAAAGGCGATCTTACTCCAAAGGAATGGGAAAGACTCAGTGCTGCATGTGTGTTTCTTGCTGATGTTCAGATGTATTTCGATGATACATCAAATATTACCGTTCCCGAAATGAAAGCAAGATGTCGTCGTCTTAAGAATGTTGATGCTGTGTTTATTGACTATCTTCAGCTTATGCAATCTGCCAAGAAGTCTGAAAGCCGTGTGCAAGAGGTTACGGAAATTACAAGAAGCCTTAAGCTTATGGCAAAAGACCTTATGATACCCGTTGTTGTATGTGCACAGCTCTCAAGAAGTACTGAAGGAAGAGGGTCATCCCATAAGCCTCAGCTTGCCGATTTGCGAGAATCAGGTTCAATTGAGCAGGACGCAGATATTGTTCTTATGCTTTATCGTCCTGATTATTACAAAAGCGAAAAAGAGGATGGCAAGGAAAAGGAAAATAATCAGGAGCAGACACAGGATAAAACTCCGGAGCAGCTTGAGGTCAATGTTGCTGAACTGCTTGTTCAGAAAAACAGACACGGTCCCACAGGTTCTGTTAAGATGATATGGAATCCCCAGTATACTCTTTATACCTGTGTTGAGGAAAATAACAGAGATGAAGAATAAGTTTCTTGATACCGTAAAAAGGTATTCTATGTTTGCTTCCGGAGATACAGTTGTTGTGGGGCTTTCAGGCGGGGCTGATTCAATGTGTCTTGTATCTCTTCTTAATAAATATAAGGAAGAGCTTAATATTTCATTGTCTGCAGTTCACATCAATCATTGTATAAGAGGTGCAGAGGCAGACAGAGACGAATTATTTGTTCGTGATTTTTGCCATAAAAACGGAATTGCTCTTTCTGTGTTCAGAGAAAATATCCCCGAAATAGCATTGAAAACAGGGGAGAGTATTGAGCTTTGTGCAAGAAGAATAAGATATGATGCTTTCAAAAGGTGCGGTGCAGACAGAATCGCAACGGCACATTCTGCAAGTGACAGAATTGAAACAATGCTGTTTAATCTGTCAAGAGGTGCTTCTCTTAACGGTTTGTGCTCAATTCCTCCTGTGAGGGATAATATCGTAAGACCTCTTATTAACATAACAAGAGCAGAAATTGAGATTTATTGTGCAGAGAATAACATAGAGTATATTACTGACAGTACAAATCTTACTGATGAATATACAAGAAATAAGTTCAGACATAATGTTATTTCACAGTTGGTTTCAATAAACCCTGCTTTTGAAAAGAATGCTTTAAGGTGTATAGAGCTTCTGAATGATGAAAACTCTTATATGGAGAGTATAACACAAGGCCTTTATAAAAAATGTATTCAGTCAGACGGTCGACTTGAATTAAGCGATCTTAAGTATGCTGATATATGCATTTTGAGACGTATAATAATAAAATTTCTTGAAAATAATTCGGTCAGCGAATATGAATATAACCATATAAATAAAATTACTGAAAGCATCGGTAAAAGATTTGCTTTATGTCTTCCGGGAAATGTCCGTGTTATATCAGATGGTAATTATCTTTATGTGAAAGATAATTCTGACGCACTTGAACGCCTTCCGATTAGTGAATGCAGATTTAATAAATGCGAAGGAATCAGTGTAATATATGATAATAAGAAGATAAAGGTTTATGCTTCCGAAGATGCTTCTGTCTCTTCTGATGCATTTATTGTCGATGCTGATAAGGTTGACGACATTTTGTGTCTTCGTTCGCGTATAGCGGGTGATATAATCAAGCTCGGCAGACGCAGATGCTCAAAGCCTTTAAAAAAGCTCTTTAACGAAATGAAGATTCCTCCCGAGGAAAGGGACTGTAAATTTGTTCTCGCTGATGAACAAGGTTTAATATTTGCTGAAGCGGTCGGAGTGGATGCAACACGAACGGCTGATTCTCAAACTAAAAGATTTTTGATTATAAATATGGAGTGTGGCTAAAATGAATAATGACATTAAAAAAGTTTTGTATTCGGAAGAGGAAATCAGAGATATTGTTACTTCTCTCGGAGCACAGATCAGCGAGGATTATAAAGATAAAAACCTTCTTATGGTAAGTGTTCTTAAGGGCTCGGTTGTTTTTATGAGTGATCTTATGAGAGCTGTAACAATACCTTGCGAAATAGATTTTATGTCGGTTTCCAGTTACGGAAATAAAACAAAGTCAAGCGGAACAGTAAGAATTCTTAAGGATCTTGACAGAGATATCAGCGGTTATGATGTTTTGCTTGTTGAAGATATACTTGACAGCGGAAAAACACTTAATTATCTTATGGAATTGCTTTATGCAAGAAATCCTGCAAGTATACGCATCTGCACACTTTTTGATAAGCCTGACAGACGCGAGGTTGATATTTATGCTGATTACAGAGGATTGTTTGTTCCCGATGAGTTTATTGTCGGTTACGGACTTGATTTTTCAGAAAAATACAGAAATCTTCCTTACATCGGTGTGCTTAAGGATGACAAACACTAATCATACGGAGGTCAACACAATTGTCTAACGAACAGATGAATAAAATCAAACAGATATTACCATTTATTTTGTTACCTGTGGTAATGATTTTGCTCATTTCCTTTTTTGTATCAAATAATGCTGCTGAAAAAGATATTACTTATTATGATCTTGTCGAGATGTTTGAGAATAATGAAATTGAAGAATATACTCTCAATCTTGGCAGCGGTGTGCTTGAATATAAGAAAAGAGATGATACTCAGAAGTATAAATATACTGTTCCCAATATAAATCTTTTCAATCAGGATATTCACACTATAGTAATTGAGCATAACCGTACACATTCGGCTGAGGAAGATATTGACTATAATTATAAGTCAGGTGCCTCAAATTCATGGATAACGAGTCTTATTCCGTCTCTTGTGCTTCTTGGTGTGCTCGGACTTCTTATGTTTATTATGATGCGTAAGATGAATCAGAGCTTTATGACGGAGAATAACCGCACGATGTCTTTTGGTAAGGCTCGCATTAAAATGCCTAAAGACGGTGATAAGAAGACAACATTCAATGATGTTGCAGGTGCCGATGAAGAAAAGGCAGAGCTTGCCGAAATAGTAGATTTTCTTAAAAATCCGCAGAAATATACAGAACTCGGTGCACGTATTCCTAAAGGTGTTCTTCTTGTCGGCCCTCCCGGTACAGGTAAAACATTACTTGCCCGTGCGGTTGCGGGTGAAGCAAATGCTCCGTTTTTATCAATATCAGGTTCAGATTTCCTTGAAATGTATGTAGGTGTCGGTGCTTCACGAGTAAGAGACCTTTTTGATCAGGCAAAGAAAAATGCTCCATCAATCATATTTATAGATGAAATTGATGCAGTTGGCCGTCACAGAGGTGCCGGTATGGGTGGCGGACACGACGAAAGAGAGCAGACACTCAATCAGATGCTTGTTGAAATGGACGGCTTTGTAGGCAATGAAAGTGTTATTGTTCTTGCCGCAACAAACAGACTTGATATTCTTGATCCGGCCCTTCTTCGTCCCGGCAGATTTGACAGACAGATCACTATGGGATACCCCGATATCAAGGGAAGATTTGATATTCTTAAGATTCATTCCCGTAATAAATCTCTTGCCCCTGATGTTGATCTTGAAAAGCTTGCTAAAACAACAGTTGGCTTTACAGGTGCAGACCTTGAGAACCTTCTTAACGAAGCTGCACTTCTTGCTGCTCGTAAGAACTTGAAGGCAGTTACTTCGGAAGAAATTGATGAAGCTATGATCAAGGTTATTGTCGGTACGGAAAAGAAATCACATAAAATAACCGATAATGATAAAAAACTCACTGCTTATCATGAGGCAGGACATGCAGTATCATCTTATTTCCTCGGAGGTCAGGACCCTGTTCAGCAGGTTTCTATTATTCCTACAGGAATGGCAGGTGGCTTTACAATGCATATGCCGCTTGAAGATAAAATGTACCGTTCAAAGAAGGGTATGGAGGATGAAATCGTTACTCTTCTCGGCGGACGTGTTGCAGAACAGCTTATAATCGGGGATATTTCAACAGGTGCTTCAAATGATATCCAGAGAGTTACTGAGATCGCAAGAGGAATGGTTACCAAATATGGTATGAGTGATTCTCTCGGTCCTATAACTTTCGGTTCCGGAGAAACTGAAGTGTTCCTCGGAAAAGATTACAGCACAGTTCGTAACTATTCTGAAGAAATCGCAAAAGACATTGACGAGGAAATCAGAAAAATAGTAACTGTTGGCTATCAGCGTTGTGAAGAAATTCTCAAGGCTAATATTGATAAGCTTCATTTGTTGGCAGCATATCTTATTGAAAATGAAAAAATTGACGGCGATGACTTTGTTAAACTTATGCAGGGTGAGGAAGTAGCCCCTGTGACGCTTAATGAAGCTGAAAATAATGAAGAGATAACAGAATAACGAGGACAAATTTATATGAAAAAGATTTCAGCAATTATTCTTACACTTTGTTTGTCTTTATTGATGTTTTCATCCTGCGGTGATACTGCTTCTGTGACTGAAGATACCACCTTGGGAGATTATTCGGATAAACTGACAAATATAGATAACCCTGTTGCTATCATTGAAATGGAAGACGGCGGTATTATGATGATTGAACTTTTTTATGATACCGCACCCAATACGGTGAAAAACTTTATTTCTCTTGCCAATAAAGGTTTTTATGATGGTCTTACATTCCACAGAGTCATTTCCGGATTTATGATTCAGGGCGGTGACCCTAACGGTAACGGTACAGGCGGTCCTGGATATAACATTTTCGGTGAATTCTCCAATAACGGTTTTGAAAATAACAAAAAGCATTTGAGAGGTTATGTTTCAATGGCTCGTAAGGGCAATCTCTATGACCCCGCATCTGCATATAATACAGCCGGTTCACAGTTCTTTATTATGGTTGAGGATAACGCAGGTCTTGACGGTGATTATGCTGTATTCGGTTATTGCTTTGAAGGTATGGATATCGTCGATAAAATTGTATCTGTAGAAACTGACAGTAACGATAAGCCCGTTGAAGATGTTGTTATCAAATCAGTTCGTGTAGAAACTGATGGAAAAAATTATGAAGAACCTGAAACAATTGTGTAAAAATATTTCAAAAATGTAAATTATCTGTGTACAATATTAAAAAATCTTGCACAAACAGATTTGATATGTTATTATCATATTGAAATAAATATAGGAGGTTATGTACAATGTGGATGATAAAATGGATTGTTAAGAAGCTTCTTGTTTCTCTTGCTCCTGTTCTTATTGCAGCAGGTATTCTCAGTGCAACAGGTGTTGATATCGAAGGCATTATCGCTGATCTTTTCGGTGAAGAGACAACTGAAGATGAAACAACTACAGAAGTAGCTGAATAATTTTTTCTTGTGAAATGAGTGTCCGTTTTTGTACGGGCACTTATTTTTTTTCTTTAAAAATTGCTTGCACGATAGTAATTCTGCTTTAAATACCTAAGTATTTGCACCTGTTAAGATTTTCGCAAAAGCTTATGTTGCAAGAAAATCATATTCTATGTATAATAAAGAGCAGAACAACTTAAGATAGAGAAGAAGAGTTAAATATGAAAGAAAATGATTTGATTAACTGTTTGAACAAGGTTTATGAATTTACTGAAAGGGTAACTCCGTTAAATTTTGATTGCGGAAAAATCTGTTCGGGTAAATGCTGTAGCGGTGATTCTGAAGACGGGATGCTTCTTTTGCCGGGGGAGGAAGAGTTTTTTAAAGATAAAAAAAACTTTACAGTTTATTACGATGAACGATATGGCAATCAGGCGGTAAGATGCAATGCCTCCTGTAACAGAAAAGAAAGACCGTTTGCATGCAGAATTTTTCCTTATTTTATTTATGCAGATAAAATAACCGGAAGGGTTTCTGTAGCTCCCGATATCAGGGCATTGGATTACTGTCCTCTTATAGCACAAAAATATGAAGTTGACAAAAGTTTTCTGAGAGCATTAAGAATAAGTGCAACAAAACTTTCCGGAAATAGAGAAATGTTTGATTTTTTTTGCAGAATTTCGGAAATTCTTACAGACTTTAACAGTCTTGATTTATAAAACAGGTTGATTTATTTTTATAAAAGTAATATAATTAATATGTTTGATATATTTGCGTATGTGTTGTAAGGAGATGTTATAATGTGTTATGATGTTGCAATTATAGGTGCCGGTGTAATCGGTGCTCTTGCTGCAAGGGAACTCTCGAAATATGAACTTAAGACTATCCTCATTGAAGCCACCAATGATGTTGCTATGGGAGCAAGTAAGGCAAACAGCGGAATTGTTCATGCCGGTTTTGATGCAAAGCCCGGTACATTAAAAGCAAAGCTCAATGTTAAGGGCTGTGCTATGATGCCGCAGGTATGCAAAGACCTTTCAGTGCCTTACAGAAAAAACGGCTCTCTTGTTGTCGCATTTTCGGAGGAGGAGATGGATACAATAAAAGAGCTTTATGACAGAGGTATTGCAAACGGTGTGCCTGAGCTTAGTATTCTTTCAAAAGAGCAACTAAAGGAGATTGAGCCCAATCTTGCAGATGATGTTTACGGAGCACTTGCTGCTGAAAGTGCAGGCATTGTATGTCCTTATGAATTAACTATTGCGGCAACAGAAAATGCTGTTGTCAATGGTGTTGAATTTAAAAGAAATTTTAAAGTGAAATCCATAAAATTTGAAGATGGTTTATTTACTGTTACTTCTGATGCCGGTGAAATTAAAACAAAATATATTATTGACGCTGCCGGTGCACATTCTGATGAAATAGCAAGAATGATCGGTGATGAAAGCGTGAACCTTATTATGCGACGCGGCGAGTATTTTATTCTTGATAAGGCAGTCGGAAATATGGTTTCTCATACGATATTCCAGTGTCCTACAAAAATGGGTAAAGGTATTCTTGTTTCTCCTACAGTTGACGGCAATCTCCTTATTGGCCCCACAGCAGAGGACATAGAAGATAAGTATGATAAGTCAACTACCTCTGAGGGTCTTAAAACAATTAAGACGTTTTCTGTCAAGAGCTGTCCCGCTGTATCTGTGAGAAATGCTATCACTTCATTTACTGGTCTTCGTGCACATCCTGTTAATGATGACTTTATTCTTGGCCCCGGTAAGGTAAACAAACAGTTTATTCACGCTTCGGGTATAGAATCTCCCGGGCTTACATCTGCTCCGGCAATTGCTGAATATCTTGCAGACATAATTGTTTCTGCCGAGGGCGGAGTTGAAAAGAATGATGATTTTGACGGAATCAGAAAAGATGTTTTCCGTTTCAGACATGCTACAGATGAAGAAAAAGCTGCCGCTATTGCAGAAAATCCCGCTTATGGCAGAATCGTTTGCAGATGTGAAACTATTACAGAAGGCGAAATCATTGATGCAATAAAGGCTCCTGCAGGTGCAAGAGATGTTGATGGTGTTAAAAGACGCACAAGAGCAGGCATGGGACGTTGTCAGGGCGGTTTCTGCGGTTCCAAGGTTGTTGAAATACTTGCTCGTGAGCTCGGTTGTGAGATTAATGATATAACAAAATTCGGCGAAGGCTCGAATATTCTTTTTGATAAAACAAAGTAATGGGGGTTGATGTCATGTTGAATTTTGATCTTGTTGTTGTTGGCGGCGGTCCTGCCGGCATGGCTGCAGCTCTTAAGGCAAGAGAATGCGGTGTTAAGGACATAATTGTTCTTGAAAGAGCAGAAACTCTTGGCGGAATTCTTGAACAGTGTATTCACACGGGTTTTGGTCTTCACTATTTCGGAGAAGAGCTTTCAGGACCTGAATATGCTGCCAAATTTATTGAGCAGATTGAAAAAACCGATATCGTTGTAAAAACCGATACAATGGTACTTGATATTGATGATAATAATCTTGTAACAGCAGTAAATAAAACAGACGGGCTTCTTAAAATTCAGGCTAAGGCAATTGTACTTGCTATGGGTTGCCGCGAAAGACCGAGAGGTGCTCTTGAAATTGCAGGCACAAGAGCTTCCGGTATTATGACTGCAGGTACTGCACAGAAGTATGTAAATCTTGACGGGTATATGCCCGGTAAGAAAGTTGTTATATTAGGTTCCGGTGATATCGGACTTATTATGGCAAGACGAATGACGCTTGAAGGTGCAGAGGTTAAGGTTGTTTGTGAGCTTATGCCATATTCCGGCGGTCTTACAAGAAATATTGTTCAGTGCTTAGATGACTTTGGTATTCCGTTGAAGCTTTCAACCACAGTTGTTGAAACTCACGGTAAGGAACGACTTGAAGGCGTTACGATAGCACAGGTTGATGAAAATCTTCAGCCTATTGATTCAACAAGAGAATATATCGAATGTGATACATTGATGCTTTCCGTAGGTCTTATTCCCGAAAATGAGCTCACCAAAAATGTTGGAATCGGTATAGACAGAATTACAAGCGGTGCTGTTGTTGATGAAATGCGTCAGACGGATCATAAGGGTATTTTTGCTTGCGGTAATGTTCTTCATGTTCATGATCTTGTTGACTATGTAACTCTTGAGGCACAGCTTGCAGGTAAGGGTGCTGCTGATTACATACTCGGAAACAGCGATGCTGACCCTTGTTATGTAAATTCTGCTACCGGAAACGGCGTGCGTTATCTTGTTCCTCAGCGAGTTAATATCAAAAACAAAGAAGATGTTAAGCTTTATTTCAGAGTCGGAAAAATATTCAAGAATGCAAAGGTAGTGCTTGAATGTGACGGTAAGGTTATTTCTTCTAAAAAGAAGGTAAAGCTTGCTCCGGGTGAAATGGAAAATGTTGTTATTCCTGCTGATGTGCTTGCCGGTATGAATGCCGATAGCTCTGTAATTGTAAGAGTGGAGGAATAAAAATGAAAAGAGAATTAACTTGTGTTGCGTGCCCTTTAGGCTGTACGGTAACGGTTGAATATAATGATTCAGAGGTTATTTCTGTCACAGGTAATACTTGCAAAAGAGGCGAGGTTTATGCAAAAACAGAAATTACTAATCCCACCCGTTCTCTTACTTCATCTGTAAAAGTATGTGGCGGTGTGCTTCCTGTTGTTCCTGTAAAGTCAAATAAGCCCGTTCCTAAGAATATGCTTTTTGACTGTATGAAGGTTATAAATTCTGTATGTGTTGAAGCACCCGTAAAAATCGGTCAGGTTATTATCGAAAATATACTTGATACAGGTGCGGATATAGTTGCTACCAATAACGACTGAAAGGGTCAGCCTAATGGAAAAAGGTTATAAAAATACTGTAAATATTGTTCCTTCAAAAAGACAGATCGAATGGCAGAAAACAGAATTTTACGGACTTATAAGTTACGGAATGCCTGTTTTTACGGGAAAACAGTACGGTGACGGATTTACACCTCCCAGCGTTTTCTGGCCTGAAGAAATGAATACCGATTCATGGTGTCAATTAGCAAAAACTGCGGGTATGAACGGACTTGTTCTTACCTGCAAGCACTATGATGGTTTTTGTCTGTGGCCTACTGAATATACTGATTACAGTATAAAAAATTCTAATTGGCTTGACGGTGATGGGGATCTTGTAAAAATGCTCAGTGATTCCTGTAAGAAATACGGGTTGAAATTCGGTGTTTATCTTGCCCCCTGGGACAGACATGAAAAGTCATATGGCAGCGGAAAAGAGTATGATGATTTTTTCTGCGGTCTTCTGACGGAGCTTCTTACCGGATACGGTGATATTTTCTGTGTCTGGCTTGATGGTGTTTGCGGTGAGGATGAACGCAGAATACAAAATCATAATTGGGGAAGGTATTATTCGCTCATAAGAAAACTTCAACCGGAAGCTGTTATATCCTTCAGAGGCCCTGATGTCCGTTGGTGCGGAAATGAACGCGGTGTTACACGTAATGAAGAGTGGAGTGTTGTCCCTGCTCATTTAGGTGTAAATGAGGACGGAAGTGAAATTAAATCTTCTTCTAAAAAATTCTCAAGGGTATTTGATCTTGATATAGGCAGCCGAAAGGCTGTAAAAAAGGAAACTGAATTCATATGGTATCCGTGTGAGGTTTCACTCCCTATGCGTTCTCATTGGTTTTTTGAAGAAGATGATAAATATTCCATAAAAACCAAGGATAAGCTTATGAAGCTTTATTACAATACAGTCGGAAATAACTCTTGTCTTATGCTTGGACTTTCACCCAATAAAAGGGGAGAGCTTGATGATACCGATTCGCAGATTCTTACTGCTCTCGGCTGTGAACTGAAATTATATTTCGGATATAACTTGCTTAAAGACGGAAAAATCTCATCTGTTTCAAGTGAATTCAGTTCTTCAACTAAAGCAGAAAACATATTTTCTTCCGCAATGGAAAGCTTTTGGCGACCTGCAACTGACGATAAACGACCTGAGTTGACAGTCGATATACCGGAGAATGAATTTTTTGATAAAATAGTAATTTGCGAAAACATTGCAAACGGTCAACATATTGAAGAGTTTGAAGTTTTATGCTTTGATGCAGATAAAAACAAATGGAAAAGGCTTACGGAAGGCACTACTGTCGGATATAAGCGTATATTATCCGTGAAACCCGGTAATTATTCTAAGCTTAAATTCAGATTTAAAGAATACAGAGAATTTTTTGAAATATCAAATATATCTGTAAACTGATAAGTAAAAAGCGAAGCTGTTATTTGTTTCGCTTTTTTTCTTTTGTTTTAACAAAAAATAATAAATTTTTCAGTTTACATAATATGTTTAATTTATTATAATATTACTATAATTTCAGTAAGGTGATCTTATGCACTTGGATTCATATATGCCTGTAAGAATAATAAGCGGTAAAAATTGTCTGTTGGAGAAATCAGCTCTGTTGAGAGATTTCGGTAAAAGATGTATAATTCTCACAGGTAAAAGCTCTGCATTAAAAAGCGGAGCATTAGAGGATGTAAAAAAGGTTCTCACGGAAAATGATATAGATTATTTTGTATTTAATGAAATCGAGCCTAATCCTCTGACTTCAACCTGCAAAAAAGCAGGTGATGCTGCAAGAGATTTCTGTGCGGATTTTGTTTTTGGTGTTGGTGGCGGTTCTGTTCTTGATGCTGCAAAGGCTGTGGCAATTTTTGCAAAAAATCAGGCTTTTACGCATACTGAAATTTATAAACGTACCGTACCGTGCGAGCATCTTCCTGTGATTCTTCTCGGCACGACATCGGGTACGGGCAGTGAAGTTACCGGTGTCAGCGTTCTTACAAATTCAGACACGGGTCTTAAAAAGAGTATATCCGGTGCTGATTGCTATGCAGATGTTTCATTTTGTGACTATAAGTACACTTTAAGTGTGGATGTTGATACTCGTATTTCAACGGCACTTGATGCTTTTTGTCATGCTGTCGAATCATTTGTTGCTTCCTCTTCCAATGATTTGTCGGAAGCTTATGCATTGAAAGCCATCGGGCTGCTTAAAAATTATATTTTGACGGACAAGCTTTCTGCTGTTTCTGATGCTGCAGATTTTGAAAAGCTTTATATTGCTTCATTGTATGCAGGTCTTGCCATTAACATAACAGGAACCTGTTTTCCTCATACGGTAGGTTATTATCTTACTGAATCTTATAATGTATCTCACGGAAAAGCATGTGCTGTGTTTATGCCTGTGCTTCTTGATAAAACAAAAAAGTATTGCCCGGAAAAACTCCAAGCAATACTTGAATGTATGAATACTGATCTGTCCGTGCTTTGTAAGGCTGTTTCAAAAATCGCATTTGTTGAGGTAAATGCTTCAGCAGACGAGATATCAAATGTTTCTCTTCGCTGGAAAGACGGAGTGAAAAATTTTGACAGGACTCCCGGAGGCTTTACTTTTGCTGAGGCAAAAAAAGCATTGTTGGAGCTTATTTCTTGAAAAGCTTTTTAGGCTGAGGCTGATTTTCAGTAGAAACTATGTTTTTGAAGAGTGCTGTGTATTTATCTGTAATAAATTTATCCGAATGCATACTTCCAAAATACCATTTTGAAAACTCAGTCTGTTGCGAGAGCTCATCAAAATATGCACCGAGTGCGGTAACTCTTAAAGTTTTATTTTCACTTAGTCGCAAAAAATCTCTGATTTTTGCAGGCGGCTCATGAGTTATAACATAATCGACCTTATAGGCATGCTTTTCCAGATTGCTGACTCCTGTGAGCATTTCCTGTGATGTGGGTATTTCTTTTCTGATGACCTGATCGTCACTTTCGTGAAGATCAAATTCAGGATCCTCACCACCGCCCATTGTAAATATTTTTTTGTTTTCAATTTCATAAACCTGTCCGCGCATAAGATGAAAAACATTAGAGCGAACTTTATGAACTCTGCCTCCGTTCCATATGGCAACAGGCATATCATTAAGTATGTTAAAGTTTTCATGGGTTCCGTCTATAAAGCAAATGTTGTATTTTCTTTTTTCAAGACGGTTAAGAAATTGCGTTTCTTTAAGGTCATTGTTCCATATTAACCCAAAATCTCCGCAAACTATCAGGGTATCGCCTTTATCGAGCATACTGAGTTCTGTTTTGCTGAGACGCTCTGTATCTCCGTGTATATCACCGGTGATATAAATCATTTATATTCCTCCGTGTATATAAAATTTCTATATTAATAATACAACAAGAAGTCGGTGTTGTCTATGAAAAAATTCATTATTTTTTTATTAAGCATAATTGTGTTAATACAAGGGATGAGTGCAGGTGTTTACGCTTCATTCACAGAATCTCTTGAATTAGATGTAAATATTGCATATCTCGTAAGTGTTGATGATGAGCAATCTGTAATTTATGATAAGGGCTCTGAGGTTCGTTGCGATTTAGGTGAGCTTGTAAAAATTGTTACTGCAGTATTGGTGCTTGAAAACTGTAATGACCTTTCGCAAACCGTGACCGCCTCCGGAACTGCAATCAGAAGCATAGAAAGCCTTGGTGTAACAACTGCCGGTATTCTTGTGGGTGAGGTAATGACAGTTGAAGAGCTTCTCTATTGCCTTTTGGTTTATAATGCAAATGATGCATCAACCGTGCTTGCTGAGTTTATTGCAGGAACTGTCGATAATTTTGTGGTTATGATGAATGATTTTGCAACGGAATTAGGACTAAAAAACACATCTTTTTCAAATCCCGGTGGCTATAATTCAAATAATCAATATTCGACAGCAAGAGATATTGCTGTTATGTTCAAATACTGTATGGACAATCCTGATTTCGCAAAAATTATTGCAACATTTCTGTATGAGATGCCTGCTACTAATAAATATAAAGAAACAAGATATCTTAAGAATACAAATTATCTTATAAATTCAGCTATCTCAGATTATTATACAAAGAGTGTTAAAGGCGGAAAATCGGGATATACTTCTGTTGGAAACTGTAATTCGGTTTCAATGGCATCTAAAGACGGATATAATTATATTTGTGTTGTTCTTGATGCACCTATGACTAATTGTGACGAAGATGAATCGCTTGAGAATATGTCTTTTGTCTATTCTAAAAAGCTTTATGAATGGGCTTTTGAAAATATCAAGCTTCGTGTTGTTGCAAATACTTCGACTTATGTTGGAGAGGTAGCTGTGAAGCTTTCAGATGAATTTGACTATGTGAGTCTTGTTCCGATAGAAAATGTAAGTGCTTTAGTGCCCTCGGGCGTCAGTGCAGAAAGTGTGTTAATTGAGCCCATCAGTGAACTGACACTTGAATCTGTGGAAGCACCCGTAAAAAAAGGTGATGTGCTTGGCCGTGCTGCTGTAAAATATGCAGGCTCAACTGTTGCCGAGGTTGATTTAGTCGCTGCCTTTGATGTTAATTTAAGTCCTTCTAAATTTGTTCTTGATAAGTTTTTGAGAATTATAAAAAGTCCGGCATTTATTATTTTGTTTTTGCTTTTACTTGCGGTAATTCTGCCGTTGGCATTTATTTCATACAGAAACAAGCAAAAATTGCGACTGAAAAGATTGCGTGAACAGCAAAGTAAAATGAAGAGAGGTTGATAATATGGATTCAAAGCTTAAGTATTCAATGTTGTTGGGGTTATCTGCTGCTTTGGCAGTGATTCCGGTTAAGGCATATTTCTTTAAGCCTGAAAAAGTAAACGGAGAAAAATTGCCGGATGAAAAGGTTGATGTTGAAAGATTTAGGAAGAATCTTTCCGATGCAATAAAAATTCCTACGATTGCGAGCAAGGATCCTGAAAAGACAGATTGGTCGAATTTTGAAGCATTTTCGGCATTTTTAGCGGAGCGTTATCCTCTTATTCATAGTAAGCTTGAGCTTATAGATGTGGGAAAAGGTCCTCTTCTTTACAGATGGAAGGGTAGTGACTCCTCACTCGATCCGATTGCTCTTTTATCTCATCAGGATGTAGTTCCGATTTCGGAGGGTACACTTGAGGATTGGACATATCCTCCGTTTGACGGAGTTGATGACGGTGAATATATCTGGGGCAGAGGAGCTCTTGATATGAAGAATCATCTTATTGCAGTTATGGAAAGTGTAGAGACGCTTCTTGAAGAGGGCTTTGAGCCTGTTCGTGATATCTATATCTGTCTTGGTCATAATGAAGAGGTTATGTCTTCTGATTCATCTGGTGCAGTTGTGATGTGTGATTATTTTGAAAAGAACAATATACATCTTGATTGCGTGCTTGATGAGGGTGGTGCGATTCTTCCTGTTAATGTAAAGGGAGTTCTTAATAAGAATCTTGCAGGAATCGGAGTCGCGGAAAAGGGTTATGCTGATTTTGAGGTTTCTGTAAATGCCAAGGGTGGACATTCCTCACAGGCTCCCAATCATACGGCATTAGGTCATCTTGCTGATGTTATCAAGGATATTGAAAATAATCAGTTCAAAGCAGAGCTTTCTCCTATGATGATGCAGCTATTTGATAAAATCGGTCGAAATTGCTCTTATCCTGTCAGACTCATAACTTGTAATATAAAGCTGTTAAAGCCTCTTTTAACAAAGCTTATGACATTTATTCCGCCTGCAGCAAGCCTAATAAGGACAACTCAGGGAGTAACAATGGCTTCAGGAAGTCCCGCTCCTAATGTATTACCTCAGAAAGCAAGCATTAATGTTAATGTCAGAATTTATCCGGGCGAAACGGTAGAGGATGCTCAGAAGCATCTGCGTAAGGTTATTAAGAATAAAAAAGCCGAAATTAGTGTAAAGCCCGGTTGGAAAAATCCGTCAAAAATTTCTCCGACAGATTCAAGATGCTTCAAGGCAATTGAGGATATCTGTATGAGAACAAGTTCTGACAATATTGTAGCTCCTTATCTTGTAATGGGTGGAACTGATGCTTGTCATTACGAAAGAGTCTGTGATAATATCTACAGATATTCGCCGTTCCTTGTAAGCACATCTTTACTTCTCACGACTCACGGAACAAATGAAAGAATACCAATAAGCTCAATGGCAGACGGTATAGCTTTCTTTAAGAGATATATAAGAAGATTATCAGATAAATAATAAGAAAAAATCTTGCGATTTATCAACCACCGATACCCCCAATCTTGGGGGTATCGGTGGTTCTTGATATATGCAAATTGCTCACTTTTGCGAGTAATTTCCTATACAAGAAAACGGCTTCGCCGAGACTCAGGCGACCGTTTTCGGATAGTCCATCGACCAGGGAAGCACCGCTTCCCGTTGGTCGGGACATATAATCTTTATTACTTTATAGGAAGCAATTTCCTATAAAGTAATAAAACAAAAGGGATGTAAAAACGAAAGTTTTTGCATCCCTTTTTCTCTATAAAGCCCCGCTTTGCCGTGTACAGCGATAATAACCTGCTCTCAAGCAGGTGGGTACCATCCTGATTGGTTCACGCTCCCTTCGTCCGTAAATACGGGAGGTCTGCAATCCGCAATCAGAGAAAAATTCCCTGAAAATGTGTGTTGGGTTAATATAACTGTACGTTTATCGCACAAAGCAGGGAGAAAAGCGATATTTATTCTTCAAAATCAAACATTTCATTAAGACGCTCTTCAAAAATTTCACCGATTTCATTGAACTCATTATCATCTTCAATTGGTTCAAGGAAAGTTTCTCCGTTGTCTTCAATAACTTTAAGAATAATGAGCTCTCCGCAATCCTCATCATTATCAATATCATCAGAAAGAGGAAGAAGTGCAACATATTTTCCGTTATCAGTTTCTATTCTGTCGAGCTCCTCAAATGTGTGTTCGTTACCGTCTTCGTCAATTATACTTACAATGTCGGGTGTGAATTCTTCCATTGTATTAACTCCTTAACAAATCTTATATTATAATTTTATTATTTTTTCTGTATTATGTCAATAATCAATCAATGAATTCAGCTTCCCATCTGAATGTAAATATTTCTTCCGGAGGAAGCTTGTTAATTGCATCCTTTTGTGAAAAGTCAGGCTTCTTCTCAAAAGAATCATTAACGCCGAACCAGGGTTCAATGCATACATAAGGTGCTCCAGGTTTTGCCCATATGCCAAGATAAGGCGAACCACCCATATCAAATTTTACGGTATTTCTATCATTTTTATGCATAAGTGTGATATTTTTTGATTTGATACCGTTTAATATCAATGCATCTTCGTTGAATATTGATTCAGTAATAGTAATCTCACGCTCATTATTAAGTACCTCAAATGTTTCGGGAAGTCTTAAAGAATTTACGAGGTCAATTTTTTCTGTTGAAAGTGTTTCATTTTCATCGAATACAAGTTTATCGCCGATATCACAGTTGAAGCCGGGATGAGCACCCAGAGAGAAATACATATCGTAATCATTTTTGTTTACGACATTGTGAGCAACACTTAATTTGTTTTCCTCGAGAGTGTAAGTTACAATAAGGTCAAATTCATAAGGATAAATCTTAAAAGTTTCTTCTGATTCAGAAAGAATGAAGGACATTGAATCTTCATCCTTGTTTAAAAGTGTCCAATTCGTTTTTCTTGCAAATCCGTGTTTTGGCATTGTGTATTCTTTTCCGTCAAGAGTATATTTATCATCAATCAGTCTGCCGACAATAGGGAAAAGAATAGGGGACTGTCCGTACCAAACAGCTTCATCACCCTGCCATAAATATTCATATCCTGCTTTTTTTGAATATACGCTTGTAAGCTCACAGCCGTATTCTTTTACACCAATCTTAAAAAGATCATTTTCAATATAATGTATCATTGTTATCCTCCGCAAATTGAGATATTTTTGTTAATCTTATTATATGCTATTATACATTATTATCTTCGTTAATTCAATAGCAAACCGCCGGCATAAAAATTTTTCGTTTTTTTACACTCATTTTAAGGGATTGAAAAAAATGATGAAGAACGGACAAACCGAGCAACAAGGCTTTACGACTGTTGTTGTTTGCCTGAAGGCGTACACAGGTACATCGGGAGGCGAGGGTTGGTTCGTAGCAAAAAATATAAAATATCAGCAATTTGCGTGTTTTTGTGATTGTTTTAGGGGTTCGCACAAGCATAAGACTTGCCCGAACCCCCTCCGGTGTATCTTGTTATATGCGTTCTTCGCTTTTTTACATTATAGGAAATTCCTTCCTATAATGTAAAAAGATTATATGTCCCTGAGAACGGAAAGCAAGCTTTCCTGGTCGATGGACTATTCGAAAACGGTCGCCGAAGGCGTACGGCGAAGCCGTTTTCATGTATTCCCTTAAAAATTATATTGATTGTGTATTTCTTTATTTTCTTCGGAAAAAACAAGGTTAACAATAAAGAATATTTTTTACGATTATAACAGATATACTCCCGAGTCAAGAATCACAAACTCATTGTTTTCAACTCTGACATAATTGTAAACAGCTTCATCAAATTCCTTGTAATCCTCAACAAGGAAGTTTTTCAGATCAACACGCTTGATTTTTTTGGAGTCTTTATTGCAGATGTATAAATATCCGTCGTATTCACTCACCGATACGGGGCAGGAGAATGTGTCTGAATCGTCGCCACCGATACGCATAATGACTCTGTTCTGAAGTAATGAATACTTAATAATAAGATTTTTCGAGGGGACAACGCTCCAGATATAGTTGTTATCAACAGCTACATCTCTTGCAGGTGCATCTCTGTATGATAAATCTGCAGTTTTTAAGAGATTTCCGTGTTCATCAAATATTCCTGTTTCACCTGTGGAATAGATAATGAAAGTATGTCCGTTCCACAGTCTTGCCGCATCACACGAAACATAATCGCCGAGCTGGCGGGCAATAGGTGCATATGCACTGCCGAATTTCGTAAGCAGATATGCATTTTTGGTTACGGTTGCAATAGATTTTGTTTCAATATCAAAGCTGTAAAAAGAAACCTTTACGGAATCAGTATTCTGATTTTCTCTTAAGACAAACAAGATACCTGACTGGAAACCGATAAGGTCAAGAATATCTAAGCTGACGACTTTAATCATATTGCTTCTCCCGAATTATTTTTAATGATAAATGAAAGTGTCATTAATGAATCACTGAGATGAACATTTGCAACATTGAGTTCAGGATACTTCCTGTGTATATCGTAATGTGAGAAGTTCCAGAAGCTTTTAACTCCCCAAGAAACAAGAGAATCAACCATATCAGGAGCTTTGTCGGAAGGAAGACAAAGAACAGCCATATCAGGATGATGCTCTTCACAGAAAGCTCCAATGCTATCATCGGTTGATATAGGTATATCTCTGATTTTTATGCCGGTATACAGTGGATCGCAGTCAAAAATGCCAATAAGCTTGAAGCCTTTATCCTCAAAGGACATCTGACTTGCAACTGCTCGTCCTAAATTACCGGCACCGATCAGAATTGCTGTTTTTAGCTCACTAAGTCCGAGAATTCCTGCAAATTCCCCGATAAGCTGTTCAATATTATATCCGTAGCCCTGCTGACCGAACCCCCCGAAACAGTTAAAATCCTGTCTTATCTGTGAAGCTGTAAAGCCCATAATTTCAGCTAACTCTTTTGATGAGATTCGTTTGGTTCCGTTTGCGTATAAATCACACAAGAATCTGTAATAACGGGGCAAGCGAGAAATTACGGATGATGATATTTCTTTTGCGTCTTTCATTGGATCAATCCTTGTCTGCAGTAATTTTTAAGAGCGTATCCATAATGAAGTTTCCGAATTCGCTGCAGGTGCAACCATCTGCACGGCCGGTTATCTTCATCGAGGAATCAGCCATACAAATATCTATAGCCTTGTCAAGCTTTACGCTTTCATCAATATAGCCTATGTGAGAGAGAAGCATAGCTGCAGCACGAAGCATTGAGCAAGGATCTGCGTACTGTGCTCTGCCTTCATTGACCATACGGGGAGCAGAGCCGTGAATAGCTTCAAACATCGCATAACGCTTGCCGATATTGGCACTTCCGGCAGTTCCGACACCGCCCTGAAATTCCGCAGCTTCGTCTGTAATAATATCACCGTAGAGATTTGGAAGAACAAATACCTTGAAATCGGTGCGACGTTTTTTGTCAATAAGCTTTGCCGTACAGATATCAATGTACCATTCGTCTGTTATGATCTCCGGATACTCTTTTGCAATTTCTCTGCATATATTGAGGAATTTTCCGTCAGTAGTTTTTATGACATTTGCTTTCTGAATAATAGAAACTCTCTCTTTTTTGTTGTTTCTTGCGTAATTGTATGCCAGCTTTGCGATTCTTTCTGTGCCTTCTGTAGTTGTAACTACAAAGTCCATAGCAAGCTCGTCGGTGACATTTACGCCTTTTGAGCCGACTGCATATGCACCCTCGGTGTTCTCTCTGAAGAATGTCCAGTCAATGCCTTCTTCGGGAATTCTTACAGGACGGAGATTTGCAAAAAGGTCAAGTGCTTTTCTCATAGCAACATTGGCACTTTCAATGTTTGGCAGACCGTCACCTGCCTGAGGCGTGGTAGTGGGACCCTTGAGAATTACATGGCATTTTTTTAATTCTGCGAGAACGTCATCGGGAATCGGCTGCATTTTTGCAATTCTGTTTTCTATTGTAAGTCCCTCTATTGTGCGGAATTCGATTTTTCCTGCATCAACATCTTTTTTTAGCAGAAATTCGAGAACTCTTGCAGCTTCAGAGGTGATAACGGGGCCTATTCCATCGCCGCCGCAAACACCGATAATGATTTTGTCGAGTGTTTTATAATCAACAAAATCTTTGTTTTCCTTAATTCTTTCGTTTCTTTCAAGCTGTTCTCTCAAAAGCTTTTCGTAAGCAGCAAGAGCCGCAGATATTTTTTCTTCGTACATTTAAATCATCCCATCTGTTAGTTATTTGCAGTAAAATTAAGCATTCCTCCGGCAAGAAGAATATTTCTTGCACGTTCAGATAAATCAAGACAAAGCTCGTATTCTTCTCCTGTTGTGTTGTTCATAAGTTTTACTTTGTCAGAAGAATTAACAGCCTCGGAAATACAGGAAAGAGTAAGAGAATCTCCCTGACTGATCTTATCGTAATCGGCTTCATTTTTGAATGTAAGTGGAATAATGCCGGAATTTATAAGATTAGCTTTATGCATACGAGCAAAGGACTTTGTGATAACTGCTCTGATGCCGAGGTATAAGGGTACAAGTGCAGCATGTTCTCTTGATGAACCCTGACCGTAGTTTGCACCGCCTACAATAAAGCCTCCGCCTTCGCTAAGGCATCTTTCGGGGAAAGAAGTATCGCAAACGCCGAAACAGAATTTTGAAAGATACGGAACATTTGAACGGTAGGGAAGAATTTTAGCACCGGCAGGCATAATATGGTCGGTTGTAATGTTATCTTCAACCTTGAGCATAACATTTGCAGTAATATTCTTTTCAAGAGCTTTTCCCAAGGGAACCGATTTAATGTTCGGACCGTATTTTATAACTCGGTCTGCCGCATCGTTTACGGAGTCGGGGAGAAGCACCATATTATCGTTGATCAGGAATTTATCGGGCATAACGATTTCAGGCATTTCACCGAGCGTTCTCGGGTCGGTAAGATATCCGTTAATTGCAGAAGAAGCAGCAACCTCAGGACTTACAAGATAAACTCCTGCATCGGCAGTACCTGAACGGCCTTCAAAGTTTCTGTTAAAGGTTCTTAAGGATATTCCTTTGGAATTAGGAGACTGCCCCATACCGATACAGGGACCGCATGCACTTTCAAGTATTCTTGCACCTGCAGCTATCATATCTGCTAAAGCACCGTTTTCTGCAAGCATTGTAAGCACCTGCTTAGAACCGGGGGCTATTGAAAGGCTTACATTAGGTGCTACAGTCTTACCTTTAAGTATAGCAGCAACCTTAAGCATATCAAAAAGCGAAGAGTTTGTGCATGAGCCGATACAAACCTGATCAATGGCAATTTTCCCGATTTCTTCAACAGTTTTAACATTATCGGGCATATGAGGCATTGCAGCCATAGGAACCAATTTGTCAAGATCAATTATGATATGTTCATCGTATTTTGCATCTTCGTCTGCGGAAAGCTCGACGAAGTCATTTTCTCTGTCCTGTGACTTAAGGAAATTGTAGGTTACTTCATCGGAGGGGAAAATTGAAGTTGTTGCTCCGAGCTCAGCTCCCATATTGGTGATGGTTGCTCTTTCGGGAACAGAAAGTGTTTTTACACCGTCACCCGTGTATTCGATAATTTTACCGACACCGCCTTTTACCGACATAATTCTCAGAACTTCAAGAATTATATCTTTTGCTGCTACCCAAGGCTGAAGCTTACCCTTTAATTCAACATTAACTATTGTGGGCATAGGAATATAATATGTACCGCCGCCCATTGCGACTGCTACATCAAGTCCGCCGGCACCCATTGCAAGCATACCTATGCCACCGCCTGTGGGGGTGTGGCTGTCAGAGCCTAAAAGAGTTTTGCCGGGAATTCCGAATCTTTCAAGGTGCACCTGATGACAGATACCGTTGCCGGGTCTTGAAAATCTTATCCCTCTTTTTTGAGCAACAGACTGAATAAACTGATGATCGTCTGCATTTTCAAAACCGTTCTGAAGAGTATTGTGATCAATATAAGCAACCGATAATTCTGTTTTTACCCGTTCAATTCCCATAGCTTCAAACTGAAGATATGCCATTGTACCTGTCGCATCCTGTGTAAGTGTCTGGTCTATCCTTAAACCGATTTCTTTGCCGGGAATCATTTTACCGCAAACAAGGTGGTTTTTTATGATTTTTTGTGCAAGCGTAAGTGCCATTTATGAAGTCTCCTTATAGTTAATATTATTATTTTAATACTGTCGAATAAAGTTGTCAATGAATAAATACAATAAATATAATATTTTTATATTAATCGGAAAAGATAAAATAAAACGGGGGAGAGTTTATGAAAGAGGGATTATTTGCATTGAAAGGTTATTTTAATTATGAGATGCAGGAAGAAGCTAATAATACTGAAGATATATCTGCAGATATGCAAGTGAATGATGACGGTAGCTTTTATTTGAAATTCAAGGATAAAATATTTTGCTGTTTAAGCTTTATAGGACAAATCGAGGGACATCATCTTTTGCCGTCGGATACAAAAACGACAAAATATGAGCACATTATCCCCAAGCTTATTTCAGTAGCCTGTGACGAAAATTTATCGGGATTATTATTGATTCTGAATACTGTAGGCGGTGACATTGAAGCGGGAATGGCAATGGCAGAGTTGATATCGGGAATAAAAAAGCCTGTTGTCTCTCTTGTTCTCGGAGGAGGTCATTCTATAGGAATCCCTCTTGCCGTATCTGCCGATAAGTCTTTCATTTGCGAATCGGCAACAATGACCGTACATCCCGTAAGAACTAACGGGATGATAATCGGTGTTCCGCAGCAATTGGCGTATTTTCAGAATATGCAGGAACGAATTATAAGCTTTGTCTGTAAAAATTCCGGTATTTCTTCTGAAAGATTCAGAGAGCTTATGCTTTCATCAGGAACTCTTGTAGGCGATTTCGGTTCAGTTCTTGACGGAAAAAATGCTGTGGATGAAGGACTGATCGATTCTCTCGGGTCGGTATATGATGCACTTGATGAATTGTACAATTTGTCGCAAGCATAGTATTGATTTTTCTTCTTAAAAGTAGTAAAATATATAAAAAAATCAAGGAGAGAATCATTTTGGCAAAAGCCTCCACAACAAAAAAATCTACTAAAAAGAAGAACAATAAAAAGAAATCCAAACAGCTGAGTATGTTTGATATAATATCTAAAAAGGAATTCAGTTCTACAATTACTTTTATTGCAGGACTGTTTCTCCTTATGGTTGCTTTATTTTCGGGGGGGGATGGTTCCTTCTGGAATTCAATTCACTCGTTCTATTTTGCCGTTTTTGGTATTTGCGGTTATTATATACCTCTTGCTGTTTTGTTTTTTGGGGTTGTATGTGTTCTTAATAAGCAGAGTAAAAATCAGTTTTCAAAAGCCGGTGAGCTGTTATTTCTGTTTGTTTTGATTTCGTCATTTTTATTTGTCAACACATCTTCGGATGCACAGGTCAGTTACGGTGCGGCAATTAAGGATGTCTTTTCAGCAGCCTTCGTGCAGCCTGTTGTATCATTAACAAACGGCGGTGTTATAGGAGCCATTGTCGGCGGTGCTGTATTCCAGCTTTGTAAATCTGTAGCTCTTACTAATGTGCTTCTTGTTTTTCTTCTTATCTGTGATGTTATGCTTCTTTTCGGCATAACACTTGTAAAGCTTATTATGCAGATTGAAAAACCCGTAAGAAAAGCTGAAAGTGCAATTGAAAGATCTAAGGACGAAATTGTAAAGATACGTAAAGAAAAGCTGCAGGAAAAGGAGCAGGAGAAAGCTGCGGAAAAGCAGCAGGAGAAAGTTGCGGAAAAGCAGGTTAAGAACAGTTCAAGGAAAAAAGATGTTGAGCCTGCAAAGATAATAAAGGACTTTTTTAATACCAACAATATTGACGAAAATGAAATTCCCGGAGAAATTTCTGAAGCTACCGAAAAAGAAGAAGCTCCGAAAGAGGACAACCTGTTTTCTTTTGCTGCTCTTATCAACAAGGAAAAAGAAAAAACTGATGTAATTGATGATGACGGTATATTCGAGCCGGAAAATATTCCTGTTGAAGCTCCTGTAGAAAAAAATCCCGAAAAGCTTGTTCCTTTATCCGAAAAGGAAGAAAAAGAATTGAGAGAAAGTCTTGATAATGCAATAAATCAGATACCGGAAATCGAGTATACTCTTCCGCCTCTTGACTGCCTCAATCTTCCGAAAAAGGAATCTGTTAATTATAATGAGAACGAATTGAAATCAAACGGAGAAAGACTTATTGCGGCACTTGACAGCTTTAATGTAAGTGCTACCATTGTAGGTGTTGTTCCCGGCCCCACGGTAACCCGTTATGAGCTTTCGCCTGCACCCGGTGTGAAAATCAGTAAGTTTACAAATCTTGCAGATGACCTTGCTTTACATATGGCAGCTCCCTCGGGGCTTCGTATTGAAGCACCGATTCCCAATAAAGCAGCTATAGGTATTGAAATTCCAAACAGGAATAAAACTACCGTTACCTTCCGTGAGTCAATTGATAATGACAAATTTAAAAAATCAAAAAGCAGGCTCAGTGTTGCTCTCGGTAAGGATATTTCCGGTAATCCGATGTTTTGTGACCTTGCAAAAATGCCCCATCTTCTGGTTGCGGGTACAACAGGTTCAGGTAAATCTGTTTGTCTTAATTCAATGATTGTAAGTATTTTGTATAATGCAACTCCCGATGAGGTCAAAATACTGCTTATTGACCCTAAGCAGGTTGAATTCGGTGTTTATAACGGTCTTCCGCATCTTCTTGTTCCTGTAGTTTCTGACCCAAGAAAGGCTGCAGGTGCATTGGGATGGGCTGTAACTGAAATGCTTACGAGATATAAGACTCTCAATGCAAACGGTGTCAGAGATATTGCAGCTTATAACAGTCTTTGCGATGAACGTGATGACCTTGTAAAAATGCCTCAGATCGTTATTTTTATTGATGAGCTTGCTGACCTTATGACGGTAGCTCCTTCTGAGGTTGAAGACTCAATTCAGCGACTTGCACAGATGGCAAGAGCAGCAGGTATGCATCTTGTTGTTGCAACTCAGCGTCCCTCTGTTGATGTTATTACAGGTGTTATTAAGGCAAATATTCCCAGCCGTATAGCTCTTACGGTTAAATCTTATGTTGACTCAAAAATAATCATTGATACTGCAGGTGCAGAAAAGCTTATGGGTAACGGCGATATGCTGTATTATCCTGTAGGTGTTCCGAAGCCTGTTCGTATTCAGGGATGTTATCTTTCTGACGGTGAAATTGAAAAGGTTGTCAATTTTATCAAGGGCAATAATACAACAAATTACAGTGATGAAGTACAGCAGGAGATAGAAAGACAAGCTATTCAGGAAAAGAAGAAAACAGACGAGCCTGCAGCTTCTTCAGGTGTTGATGCCAACGATGAGCTTCTCAATCGTGCAATTGAGCTTTTTGTCAGTGCTCCTGAAAAGGCATCAATTTCTGCTCTTCAAAGGCATCTCGGGCTTGGTTTTGCTAAAGCCGGAAGACTTATGGATACACTTGAACAAAAAGGTATTGTAGGTCCTCATATGGGCAGTAAACCGAGAAATGTTTTGATAACTAAAGCACAGTGGTATGAAATGAGTGCTATGGCATCAGATACTGCGCCTGCTTCTGTGTCTGATGAAGGTGTTTCAATTGATTCTTATGGAGATAATGACTGATTATGTTTCTTCCCATAAATAGAACTGATATGATTGAACGAGATTGGCATTATGTTGATTTCGTTTATATTTCAGGCGATGCTTATGTTGACCATCCGAGCTTCGGAGCGGCAATAATTACCAGAGTTCTTGAAAATGCCGGCTATAAAGTCGGCTTTTTAAGCCAACCCGATTGGAAGAATTCCGACTCTGTTAAGGAGTTCGGAAAGCCTCGTTACGGCTTTTTTGTGTCTTCGGGAAATATTGATTCTATGGTTGCTCACTATTCTGTAGCAAAACACAGAAGATCGGAAGATCTTTATTCTCCCGGAGGAAAAATGGGAAAAAGACCTGACAGGGCAGTTGAAGTCTATTGTAAAATGATAAGAGAAGCCTATGGTGATATACCGATTGTTATTGGTGGACTTGAGGCTTCCTTAAGACGCTTTGCCCATTACGATTATTGGGATAATTCAGTACATCCGTCAATTCTGTTGTCGTCAGGTGCAGATATACTTTCATTCGGAATGGGTGAAAAGCAGACTGTTGAAATAGCATATGCACTCAGTCATGGCAATAAAAAAGAACAGATAAGAAGTATCAAGGGTATATGCTATCTTTGTCCGACATCAGAAACGCCGTATGCCGGTGTCGAATGTCCTTCTTATGAAAATGTCTTGAACAATAAAAGGGAATATGCCATTGCTGCAAGAATTCAGCAGGATGAACAGGACTTTTTCAGAGGCAGACCTGTAAAGCAGAAGCACGGCAAAATGATGCTTGTCCAGAATATTCCCATGGAGCCTTTGACAAGTGAAGAGCTTGACAAAGTGTATGAGCTGCCTTTTATGAGAACTTACCATCCAATATATGAAAAATTCGGTGGAGTTCCTGCAATTGAAGAGGTTGAATTTTCTATAACTCATAACAGGGGTTGCTTTGGTGGTTGCAACTTCTGTTCAATTGCATTTCATCAGGGAAGATATATTTCTTCAAGAAGTAAAGAGTCGATATTAAAGGAAGCCAATCTTCTTACAACGCTTCCGAATTTTAAAGGATATATTCATGATGTAGGCGGCCCTACGGCAAATTTCAGATTTCCATCGTGCAACGGTCAGGAGGAAAGGGGACTTTGCAAGGGAAAAAAGTGCCTTGCCCCCATTCCTTGTAAAAATCTAAAATGTGATCACAGCGAGTATCTTGAAATACTGCGTGAACTTCGTTCTCTGCCCAAGGTAAAAAAGGTATTTATCCGTTCAGGCATCCGTTTTGATTATATGCTTGAAGATAAATCAAATGCTTTCTTTAAAGAACTTGTAACGCACCATGTAAGCGGTCAGTTGAAGCTTGCTCCCGAGCATTGCTCTGCCGCTGTTCTTGATAAAATGGGAAAGCCTCATATTGAGTCTTATAAGCGATTCGCAGACAAGTATTTTAACTTTACAAAAAGCATTGGTAAAGAGCAGTATATTGTACCGTACCTTATGTCCTCTCATCCCGGTTCTACGCTTAAGGATGCAATAGAACTTGCTTTGTTTATCAAAGAACAGAAACTAAGACCGGAGCAGGTTCAGGACTTTTATCCTACACCCGGTACGATTTCTACGGCAATGTTTTATACTGAGCTTGACCCGTATACATTGGAGCCTGTTTATGTTGCAAAATCTCCTGAGGACAAGGCTATGCAAAGAGCATTGATGCGATATTTTGCTCCTGAGAATAAACAGCTTGTTTATAAGGCATTGAAAAAGGCGAACCGAACAGATCTTGTCGGTACCGGTAAAAATTGTCTTATTCAGCAAAATAAAACTTCGTCTGACGCTGTAAAAGTCAATAAATCTTTCGGAGGTAAATTAAATGAAAAGAAGAAAAAGCACAAATAAAAGATCAATAAGTTTTCTTACAAGTGTAATATTTGTGATTGTCATTGCTTGTATCGGTTATTTTTTGCCTGAAAAGAACGATGCTCCCGATGATAGCTTAAACTATACTGATTATCCGTTTTGTGTTACTTTTCTGGATGTGGGACAAGGTGATTGTGAGCTTATAACCTGTGGCGGTTATACTATACTTATTGACGGAGGCGAAGCAGAGAATGCTTCCTTCGTGCTCGATTATCTCGAAAATAACGGAATTGATAAAATAGACTGTTACATTCTTACTCATCCTCATTCCGACCATATAGGTGCAGCACCAAAAATATTGTCTTCTGTTCCTTGTGATAAAGTTTTTACTACATATTTTAGTGAGTTTAATATCCCTACAACAAATCTCTATGAAAATGTGCTTGATGCGATTTATGATTCGGGGGCTGAACCCGTTGCTGTTGAGGCAGGAGATTCTTTTTCTTTCGGAGACCTTAAATTAAACATTGTAGCACCAATTGTTGAATCTGATGATTATAATTCTATGTCAATTGTTGGTACTGTAACATATAAGGATACAACAGTTCTGTTTACAGGGGATACTACAAAACAGGTTGAAAAACAGATTCTTGAAAACGGTTATGATGTTAGTGCAGATTTGCTCAAGGCCGCTCATCATGGCAGTACGACCTCAAATTCAGAAGCTTTCATTGACGCCGTCTCACCTGATTATGCCGTTTTTTCTTGTGGCTTGAACAACAGCTACGGACATCCTCATGATGAGATTGTTTCACTTTTTGAAGAAAAAGAAATTGAATATTTAAGAACCGATTATCACGGAACGATTGTTTACTACGGTGACGGAACCAATATGAAATTGGAGTCGATTGAATGAAATATGCAGTAGTAGCCATTGAGGACGGAATTGTCTGTCTTGAAAATGATAAAAAAGAAATATTGAAGGTATCGCATAAACTTTTACCTGCAGATGTTATGGAAGGGGACATTCTTGACTTTGACGGTAATGTATATACCATTAATAAAGAAGCTACGAAAAACAGAAGAAAATCTGTTTATGAAAAATATAGAAATCTTTTTAATAAATAAGTTAAATTTTTTAAAAAATGTATTGACAATTTCCGATTAAGTTGATATAATAGCACACGTTCCAATCGGAATGCGAGAGTGGCGGAATCGGCAGACGCGCACGTTTGAGGGGC
>CAYTRD010000012.1:0-40344 GCA_964440255.1 uncultured Ruminococcus sp.
AAACGGGACGCCGAGGTCGTCGTCCCCTACAGATTATAAAATTTATTTTGTGCCTCTCGGGAAATAACACATAATATTTTATTTAACTGAAACGGGACGCCGGGTCGTCGTCCCCTACAGATTATAAAAATTCATTTTGTATAAAAATACAAAAATTCTATCAGAAAAAATTCTGTGTATTACTTCCCTACGCAGAATTTTGAGAAGACTTCATTGACGATTTCTTCACTTGCTTTTTTACCTGTAAGGGTAAGAAGCTCTTCAATTGCACAATCAATACTTACATTTACCGCGTCAACCGTAAGCCCGAAATCAATGGCATTTTTTGCTTCTCTTATGCACTCAAGGGCTTTTTTTGCACAGTTATACTGTCTGTCTGCAGCGAGCATTTCCTGTGAAAAATCAAGTCCCTCAGTACCTAAGATCTGCTCAAGAGCTTTTCTGATTGCTTCCGTGCTGTCTTCGTTTTTTGCGGAAAGGGTGATGCAATCGGGAATATATTTTTCAATTTCAGCCTGTGAAAATTCGGGAGCGAGGTCAGATTTGTTGACAATTCCGAGGCATCGTTTATTTTTACATAATTCCAAAAGGGAAATATCCTCTTCATCAAGCGGTCTCGAAATATCAAATACGGCAAGGATAAGATCGGCTGTCTCAATTCTGTTTTTTGCCATATTTACTCCGATGCTTTCCACCTCGTCGCTTGTGTCGTGTATACCTGCAGTATCAGCAAGGCGAAGAAGAATGTCACCGATTCTCACGGTCTCTTCAACAATATCTCTTGTTGTGCCGGCAATTGATGTGACGATTGAACGCTCACAGCCGGAAAGTACATTCATAAGAGTTGATTTGCCCACATTTGGCTTTCCGCAGATAACGGTGTTTACTCCCTCGGTAACAGCTTTTCCGCTGTCGTATCTTTTAAGAAGAGCTTCAAGCTCTTTTTCGCAATGGGAAAGGGAAGTGTGCAGTGCTCCGTTTTCAACAGCAGGTATATCCTCGTCGGGATAGTCGCTCCAGGCGGCGAGGGCGGCGGCTGAGGAAATAAGCGAAGAGCATATTTCACCGATTTTTTTGCTGACGCTGCCTTTCAGCGTGTTTCTTGCGGCATTAAGGGCAGCTTCGCCTGATGCAGAGATAACATTCATAACGCTTTCTGCCTGAATGAGATCCATTTTACCGTTAAGGAACGCTCTTTTTGTGAATTCGCCTGCACCCGCAGGGGATGCACCGAGACCGAAAATTAGCCTTAATACCTTGTTCATTATATAAAGTCCGCCGTGACAACATATTTCACATACATTTTCACCCGTATAGCTTTTGGGTGTACGGTAGACTATAACAACGGCTTCGTCAATAGGGGAGTCACCGTCAAAAATTTGCCCGTAGGCTGCAGTATATCCTTTCATATCGGTGACTTTTTTGCCCGAATATGACCTGAAGCACTTTTCCGTAACGGAAAATGCCTCTTCTCCCGATATTCTTATTATTCCGATACCGCCCGCCGCATTGGGTGTGGCGATTGCTGCAATAGTTGACATATTGTTCTCCTTGATGTGGTGAATTATGTTTTACTATATTATAATACAAGTCTTAATAATATTGCAATATGTCAATTTCTGTGTTATAATTTGTTTTTATCAAACGCTGACAAGGAGTATTTCAATGGATTATTTTTCGGGAAAATATGATGTTGCCGTAATCGGTGCAGGGCATGCAGGTATTGAAGCGGCTCTCTCGGCTGCAAGGCTTGGAACAAGGGTAGTCTGCTTTACCGTGAATCTTGACTGGATAGGAAATATGGCTTGCAACCCCTCTATAGGAGGCACATCAAAGGGACATCTTGTCCGTGAAATAGATGCTCTCGGCGGTGAAATGGGTATTGCTGCCGATAAGAATACTCTGCAAAGTCGGATGCTGAATCTCGGCAAAGGCCCTGCCGTTCATTCTCTTCGTGCACAGATAGACCGTAGGGAATACTCCAAGTATATGAAAAATGTCCTTGAAAAGCAGGAAAATCTTACACTCATACAGGCTGAAATCGTATCTCTGAAAAGGAACGATAATTCTTTTTGGGAATTAAAAACACAGCTTGATTGTGTGTATCACGCTACCTGTGTTATTCTTGCGACAGGTACCTTCCTTGACGGTAAGATTTATGTAGGGGATAAGTGTTATTCAAGCGGTCCTGACGGAATGTTCCCCTCGATAGGTCTTTCCGATTCCTTGCGTCAGCAGGGCATAGGTCTTCGTCGTTTTAAGACGGGAACACCCTCGAGAGTTAACCGCAGAAGTGTTGATTTTTCGGAGCTTGAAGAGCAGTTCGGTGATGAAAGGGTAGTGCCGTTTTCGTTTTCCACAACTGAAAAGCCCGAAAATATCCTTTCCTGTTACATAACCTATACAAATGAGGAAACAAAGCGAATAATTATGGATAATCTCCACCGTTCCCCATTATTTGGTGGTGTAATAGAGGGTGTGGGCCCAAGATATTGTCCAAGCATTGAAGATAAGATGGTTCGCTTCTCTGAAAAGGAGCGTCATCAGATATTTATAGAGCCTTGCGGACTTGATACTGAAGAGCTGTATTTACAGGGACTTTCTTCCTCACTTCCCGTTGATGTTCAGGAGGCATTTGTTCATTCAATAAAGGGACTTGAGCATTGTGAGATAATGAGAAATGCATATGCCATTGAATATGATTGTGTTGATCCTCTCGAGCTTCGTCCCACGCTTGAATTTCTGAATTTCGACGGACTTTTCGGTGCAGGGCAATTTAACGGCTCCAGCGGATATGAGGAAGCAGCCGCTCAAGGACTTGTTGCAGGTATCAATGCTGCACTTAAGGTACAGGGGAAAGCCCCCTTTATTCTTGAACGCTCCGGTTCTTATATAGGAACCTTGATAGATGACCTTGTGACAAAGGGCTGTAATGAGCCGTACAGAATGATGACCTCCCGTTCCGAATACCGTCTTATTTTAAGACAGGATAATGCTGACATTCGTTTGCTTGAAAAGGGATATAAGCTGGGACTTGTTAGTCAGGAAAAATACGATCGCTTTCTTAAAAAGCTTGAGCTTATTGATATTGAACGAAAGAGAACCGAAACTACGGTTATAGCACCAAATGAAGAGATAAATAAGCTTCTTGTTTCACGTGAAACATCACCGCTTACAACAGGCTGTAAGCTTGCTGATTTAATAAGAAGACCACAGCTTAATTATGAAGTCCTGACACCATTTGACAAAAACAGACCTGAGCTTGCATATGAGATTTTTGAACAGGTAGAAATTGATCTTAAATATGAGGGATATATTAAAAGACAGCTTTCACAGGTAAATGAAATGCGTCGACTTGAGGAGAAAATTATTCCCGAGGATATTGATTATAAGAATGTCCTCAATCTTCGTACTGAAGCTATTGAAAAGCTTTCTAAGATCCGTCCGCAAAGCTTGGGACAGGCTTCAAGAATATCGGGCGTAAGTCCTGCCGATATTTCCGTGTTGCTCATATATCTTGCAAAAACACAAAGGGGGAGTGTCGAATGATATCAAAAGAACTGCTGAAGGCATCCTGCGAATCTCTCGGAATTGTAATTACCGATGAAGCTGTTGACAGATTTGATAAATATGCTGAAATGCTCGTTGATTACAATAATAAGGTCAATTTGACTGCAATTACTGCTCCCGATGATATAGTTATAAAGCATTTTGTTGACAGTCTATGCCTTATGAAGTTTGTTGAGCTTGACGGTAAAAGGATAATTGATGTGGGTACGGGTGCAGGCTTTCCCGGAGCCGCATTGTTGTGTGCGAACCCTGAGCTTGATATAACAATGATAGATTCAGTCAATAAAAAGCTTGATTTTATCAGATTTCTTGTTAAGGAGCTTGGACTTGCTGCCAATATTATAACCATCCGTGCGGAAGATGCAGCTAAAAAACCGGAATTTCGTGAAAGATTTGATGTCGTTACTTCCCGTGCTGTTGCATCTCTCAATGTGCTCAGCGAATATTCCGTTCCGCTTGTACGTGTTGGTGGAGTATTTGCACCCTTAAAAGCTGTTTTGTCTTCGGAGGAGGATCAGAGAGGTTGCGGTGCTATAGCAAATCTCGGTGCAAAGGTTGTTGAAAAGAAGCAATATATTATTCCGGACGGAAGTGAAAGAGAAATAATTATTGCAAAAAAGATATCGCAAACTCCGTCAAAATATCCGAGAGCATTCGCACAAATTTCCAAAAAACCGCTTTAATTACTGTATAAAACATTATATTACAAACAAAATACATTAAATTCTGCGTTTAAGCTGTGATATTATTTTAGCTGTAGGGACGAGCCTACAGCAAATATCACAGCTCATTTTTTTTGGTGAAGTCATGCTGATGAACAAGGTTAAAACAGGCGGAAGTATTATTCTTGTGCCAATAGAAGATATAATGCCGCCGAGCTATTCTTCAAGAAAGGTTGTATCTCTTGAAGAGCTTTATAAGCTTGCTGATTCAATCAAAAGCTCCGGAATACTCAGTCCTGTGATAGTCAGAACTGTTGAAAACGGTACATATCAGATAGTGTCAGGTGAGAGAAGACGGCGTGCCGCTCTTATAGCAGGCTGTAAAAATCTGCCCTGTGTGCTTATGAATACTGATGATTATGAAGCAGTAATATATAATGTTTCAGAAAATTTACATAGAAAAGAGCTTCATTTTCTGGAAACGGCACAGGTGATTGATGAGCTCCATGAATGTCTGTCAATAGAAGAGCTTACTGAAAGGCTGTCAATACCGGAAGGAATGATTCTTTCAAGAATCAAGCTTCTTTCTCTTCCCGAAAACATAAAATGGAAGATAATGACAGGTAATTTATCTGAATCGACTGCAAATGCCTTATGTAAGGTAACAGATGCTGCTCGGCAAAATGAAATTACTGATCTTATCATATCAACCGGCTGCAGCTTTAATGAAGCGTATGAAATGACAGAAAAACTGACAAAAAAAGCTGTTTTTGCAGCACATTACAGAGATTACAGGATATTTGAAAATACAATTGAGCACGCAGTTGATACAATGAAGGCATCGGGAATTGATGCAGAATGCAGAAAAATCACCAATGACAGTAAAATTATTTATACTGTCACCATCAACAAGATGGTTTAGAGGAAACTCTTTATCATACAGCCCATATCTTTCTCTTTCACACCCCACATCCAAACAGGAAGACCGACGGTTTCCGTCGGTCTTTCTGTTTGGGAAGTAATAAGTAAAAAGTAATAGTGAAGAGGTGAGTTACAGAATTTATTGATTTGATAATAAAAAGCTTTTACATATAAATTTAATTTTGCACTTTGCGTTTTTTTGCACTTTGCACTTTGCACTTTGCATTTTGCATTTTGCATTTTGCACTTTGCACTTTGCATTTTGCACTTTACATTTTGCACTTTGCATTTTGCACTTTACATTTTGCATTTTGCATTTACATAATCGGGTAGCCCGATTATGTACTGTTTCACGTGAAACATATAATAATTTTTGTTTTGTATTGATTTTTCTGTTCTCCTTTGGTATACTAAATCTATTGTATATTAATAATATATATAAATACATTTATATAATGCTTAAAGGAGGAGCCACTGATGGCAAAAACCGTTGCCGTTCTTAATCAGAAGGGCGGAGTAGGTAAGACTACTACTGCCGTAAATCTTGCCGCCTGTATAGGGGCAAAGGGCAAAAAGGTTTTGTTGGTAGACATTGATCCGCAGGGAAATTCCACAAGTGGCTTTGGAGTAGATAAAAGAGCGATCAAGGTTTCGTCCTATGATGTGCTTGTAGGAAACAATAAGGCAGAAGAAGCAGTTGTGCATACAGAGTTTCAGGGTGTAGACCTGATGGTTTCAAATATGAATTTAGCAGGTGCAGAGCTTGAAATTATTGATATTAAAAACCGTGAAAGTCTTCTTAAAAATGCACTTGCGGCTGTTTGGGAAAAATATGACTATATTTTTCTTGACTGTCCTCCGTCTCTCGGACTTATCACTCTCAACGCACTTACCGCATCCGACACATTCCTTGTGCCCATTCAGTGTGAATATTATGCACTTGAAGGACTTTCGCAGTTAATGGCAACTGCAAGAAACATAAAACGGCTTTATAATCCATACATAGAGCTTGAAGGAGTTCTTCTTACTATGTATGACGGAAGACTTAATCTTACACAACAGGTTGTTGATGAAGTTAAAAAATTCTTCCCGAAAAAGGTATATTCTACCACAATTCCCAGAAATGTACGTCTGTCGGAGGCACCGAGCTTCGGACAGCCCATAATATATTTTGACAAAAGGTCAAAGGGAGCAGAGGCTTATATTGACTTTGCCGACGAATTTTTGTCAAAACAGGACAGGAGGTAAATAGATGGCAGCAAAAAAAGGCGGTCTCGGAAAAGGTTTCGACAGTCTTTTTCTTGATAATTCCTCGGAGGTACTCTCAGACGGAGGTTCAGTAATGCTTCCCATAGGTGATATTGAGCCGGACAGGGGACAGCCGAGAACAAAATTTACGGAAGAGGCTTTGGCAGAGCTTGAAGCGTCAATAAGAGAATTCGGTGTTCTTCAGCCGCTTCTCGTCCGTCCGATGTCAGACGGCTCATATAAGATTGTTGCAGGTGAAAGACGCTGGAGAGCCGCAAGAAGAGCAGAGCTTAAGGAAGTACCCGTAATCATAAAATCACTTACTGATGCGGAAGCAGCAGCGATCGCTCTTATTGAAAACTTACAGCGTGAGGACTTAAATCCCATTGAAGAAGCCGCAGGTATTAAAAAGCTTATTGAAGAATACGGCTACACACAGGAAGAGGCTGCACAAAAGCTTTCAAAATCCCGTCCTGCAATAGCAAATGCTTTAAGACTTCTTTCACTTCCGAAGGATGTTGCAAAAATGGTAGAAGAGGGAATTTTATCTGCAGGTCACGCAAGAGCACTTTTAGGGCTTGATGACGAACAGGAAATTTCCGACATAGCAAAAGAAATTGTTGAAAAACAGCTTTCCGTAAGGCAAACAGAACAGCTTGTTAAGGCACTTCGGAAGCCTAAAAAGGCAATGTCAGCCAAAAAAGCAAGAGATAAATTCTATGATGAAGTAGAGCTTGCTCTTTCTGGTGTGCTTGCAAGAAAGGTTACTGTTTCAAATTCCGGAAAAGGCGGAAAAATTGAAATTGAATTTTTCGATGCCGATGATTTACAGAAATTAGCAAAGCTTTTTCAGGAAGATTAAATGAGGAGGTAGTAAAATGATTGATATAAGATTTTTAAGGGAAAATCCCGATGCAGTAAAGGAAAATATAAAGAAAAAGTTTCAGGATAACAAGCTTCCCCTTGTTGACGAGGTTTTGGCACTTGATGTTGAAAGCAGAAAAAACAAAACAGAGGCTGATAATCTCAGAGCATTAAGAAATAAGTATTCCAAGCAGATAGGTGCTTTAATGGGGCAGGGCAAAAGGGAAGAAGCCGAGGAAATGAAAAAGCTCGTAAATGAGCAGTCCGAGGCTCTTGCCGCTGCAGAGCAGAAGGAAGCCGAGCTTCAGGAAAAAATAACAAAGATAATGATGATAATTCCCAACATCATTGACGAATCAGTTCCGATAGGTAAGGATGACAGCGAAAATGTTGAGGTTCAGCGTTACGGCGAGCCTGTTGTACCCGCATTTCCCATTCCTTATCACACTGATATAATGGAACGCTTTAACGGCATTGACCTTGACAGTGCCAGAAGAGTTGCAGGTAACGGTTTTTACTATCTTATGGGAGATATCGCAAGAATACATTCTTCCGTAATTTCTTATGCAAGAGATTTTATGATAGACCGTGGCTTTACCTACTGTGTTCCTCCCTTTATGATCAGAAGCGATGTTGTTACAGGCGTTATGAGCTTTGCTGAAATGGAAGCGATGATGTATAAAATAGAGGGCGAGGACCTTTATCTTATCGGTACAAGCGAGCATTCAATGATAGGAAAATTCATTGATACTATTATCCCCGAAGAAACACTCCCTCAGGCTCTTACAAGCTATTCACCCTGCTTCCGTAAGGAAAAGGGTGCTCACGGAATCGAGGAAAGAGGCGTTTACAGAATACACCAGTTTGAAAAGCAGGAAATGGTGGTTGTATGTAAGCCCGAGGACAGCAAAATGTGGTTCGATAAGCTCTGGCAGAACACGGTTGACCTGTTCAGAAGTCTTGATATTCCCGTAAGAACACTTGAATGCTGTTCCGGCGACCTTGCAGACCTTAAGGTAAAGTCAATTGATGTTGAGGCATGGTCACCCAGACAGGGTAAGTATTTTGAAGTCGGCTCCTGCTCAAATCTCGGTGATGCACAGGCAAGAAGACTTAAGATAAGAGTTAACGGAAAAGACGGAAAGTACCTTGCACATACACTCAACAACACGGTTGTGGCACCTCCCAGAATGTTAATTGCATTCCTTGAAAATAACCTGTGTGAGGACGGAAGCGTGAACATTCCCGAGGCTCTTCGTCCTTATATGGGCGGCAAAGAAAAAATCGTTCCCGTTAAATAAATCAATATAAATAAGGAGCAGAAAAAATGGATCCTATCAAAGTAGATTTTTCCGACAGCGGTAAGAAAAAAAGCGTTAAGGATGTGCTTATTCCCCCCGAAAAAGCAGGTCTTAAAATCGTTATCAACATTATAATCACTCTTATTGTGGCAGTAGTTGCATATTACTTTATGCTTCCTGCCATGAATTTACAGTCATACGACTTTTACATCTATTGGGCAATCGTGCTTGTTTCCTATGTTGGCTCTGCATTTGTTACATCAGGTGCATTCGTAAAGCCCGAATATGTACCCTATGTAAGAAGACAGTCAATAGTACCTGTTGTACTTGTATTAGTTCTCGGACTTGTTGTCGGTGTAGGATATCTTGTATCAAGTCCCTTCTTCCGTGCAAAAGATTATGCAGAGATACTTACCATTGACAATGCAGAATTTGATAACACGATTTCGGTTATCGACAGTATCTCCGATTTCGATAAGGTGCCCCTTATTGATAAGGATGCTGCCCGTGCACTTGCCGATAAGACTCTCGGTGACTTCTCGGCTCTCGGACTTGAATCACAGTTTGAAATTCTCGAAAACGATTCCACACAGATAAACTATAAGGGCTCACCCTACAGGGTTTATCCTCTTCAGTACGGCGATATCTTCAAGTGGGCTACAAACTCTGTTCTCAGTGCAGAATATGAGGGTATTCCCGGCTATGTAAGAGTTAATCTCAATACACAGGAAGCACAGCTTATCACAGATTTCGATATTAAATATTCGACCGCAGAGCACTTCGGCGAATATCTTGAAAGACATCTCCGTTTTAAGTATCCCACATACATTTTCGGTGACGCATCCTTTGAAATTGACGATAACGGCAAGCCCTATTGGGTTGTTGAGCATATTGAAAAGACAGTCGGTCTTGTAGGCGGTGACGATGTTAAGGGTGTTATCCTCGTTGACGCAGTTACAGGTGATGATATTTACTATTCAGCAGAAGAGATCGGAGCAGATAATTCCGAAATTGCATGGATAGATCAGGCATATGATGCTGACCTTCTCGTTCAGCAGTATAATTACCTCGGTAAGTATGCCGGCGGTTTCTGGAACTCCATTATCGGACAGTCAGGTGTTAAGCAGGCTTCACAGGGCTATTCATTCATCGCAGTAGGCGACGACGTTTATCTTTACACAGGTGTTACTTCCGTTACCTCCGACGACTCAATTCTCGGCTTCTTCTTCATTAACCAGAGAACTAAGGAAGGCTTCTTCTATAACACAACAGGTGCAACAGAAGCTGCTGCACAGCTTTCCGCACAGGGTAAGGTTTCCGATAAGGGCTGGAAGGCAGCATTCCCCATTCTTCTCAACATCGACGGTGAAGCAACCTACTTTATGGCTCTTAAGGACAGTGCAAACATCGTAAAGTCATACGCAATGGTTAACGTTCAGCAGTATAATGTTGTTGCAATCCCCACAAATGAAAACGATGACCTTGCTTCTGCTGTCAGTGAATATATCAAGGGCTTAAAGGCTCTCAGCCCCTCAGTTATCATTGATATTAATTTTGATGTATCCTCCAACAAGCCATCAACAGGTGACGAAAGCTCCACAGGACTTGCAGCAGTTACAGGTACGGTTTCTGATATCAGAACAACAGTTGTAGACGGCAACACATATTTCTACATTGAGCTTGATAATTCAGGTGTTTACTATTATGTTGCAGCAGATGTAGCAGATATGGTGGTGCTCTTCAATGAAGGTGATACAATTACTGTTACAATTGACGAAGCAAGCGAAGGCAAGCTCGTTGAAGCTCTTCAGATGATTCTCGGAACTGTTCCCGTTGAAGAAGAAACGACAGAAACAGTTGAGGAAACAACAGAAGCGGAAGAAGAAACTACTGTAGCTGAAGAAACAACTGCAGCATAAGAATTTAATAAGTCAAAGGACACACTCCAAAAACGGAATGTGTCCTTTTTTCAATCCATAATATTTTCTCTGTCAAAAACAGGGGAGTCGAAGAAGTCTTTCAGTGTTATTTCAAGACCTTCACAGATTTCGTAAATAATACGGAGCTTCATACCGGGAAATTTGCAATTGATTATTGTGCTGAGTGTTGATTGCGGTACACCGGTCAGCTTATAAAGGGCATATTGTGAAAGGCCTCTTTCTTTACAAAGCTCCGATATTCTTTTTGAAACGGCCTCGCAAAGCCTCATTTTAATCACCTGTGCTTCATTTTAATTCTGCGAGTCCCTGTTCGTACATTCTCTGAAGTGACATCATAATACCGAATTTTGCGTGATACCATGTAAGTCCGCCCTGGAAATATATAGCGTAAGGCTCGTTTACGGGGCCGTCAGCCGAAAGCTCTATCGAAGAGCCCTGAACGAATGCACCTGCAGCCATAACAACATCACAGTTGTATCCCGGAATGGGATAGGGAATAGGAGTGACGAAGCTGTCTACGGGAGCGGCTTTCTGTATGCCTTCCGCAAAGGCAAGCATCCTTTCTCTTGAACCCAAAAGCACGGATTGAATGATATCGTGACGGCTTTCCGTGGAGTTTGGCACACACTTGAAGCCGAGCTTTTCATATATGTTTGCAGCAAATATTGCACCCTTAAGTGCACCTGCAACCACGGTGGGGGAGAGGAAGAAGCCCTGATAGAAGTTAGTGAGAAGTGAAAGGCTTGCACCTACATCCTGACCGATTCCGGGAGCAGAAAGACGGTAATGGCAACGGTCGATGCATTTTTTTGTACCTGCAATATAGCCGCCTATGGGAGCAAGACCTCCGCCGGGGTTTTTAATAAGAGAGCCTACTATCATATCGGCACCCACATCCGAGGGTTCAAGCTCTTCTACAAATTCACCGTAGCAGTTATCCACCATAACCGTTACATCAGGCTTGATATTTTTGCAAAATGCAATCAGCTCGCCAATTTGCTTTACTGAGAATGACGGACGCATCTGATAGCCCTTTGAACGCTGAATCGTAATGAGCTTTGTTTTTTCGTTTATTGCTTTTTCTATATTTTCATAATCGAATGTGCCGTTTTCGAGTAAATCTACCTGACGGTATGATACGCCGTATTCCTTAAGTGAACATGAGGACTCACGGATGCCGATAACCTCTTCGAGTGTGTCATAGGGCTTGCCGACGGGGGACAGAAGCTCGTCACCGGGGAGAAGATTTGCTGATAATGCAATTGCAAGTGCATGTGTTCCGCAGGTAATGTGAGGGCGAACGAGAGCTGCTTCCGTGTGGAATACATCGGCATAGACCTTTTCGAGGGTATCTCTGCCCTTGTCATCGTGACCGTATCCTGTAGTGCCCGCAAAGCAGGTTGCATCCACACGGTTATCCTGCATAGCCTTTAATACCTTAGCTTGGTTATATTCTGCAATATTGTCAATTTTCTTAAAACGCTCTTCAAGTGAAGAGAGTATTTTTTCACTGTAAGAAAGCACAGCCTCGCTTATTCCGAGAGATTTATAAATTTCGTAGTTCACAGTTACATCACCTTATTTTTTAATTCTGAACATTTATCTTATCATAAGATGCAGATTTCTTCAATAAGGCAAATAAAATAATATGAGCAAGCTTGCATAAATTTTGTAAATACAATTATATGCCGAAGTATCAGCGATCTGTGAGCAGCTTTTCTGTTGTAATTTCCCATGGATGTAAACGGAGCGTGTTGTCAGTTACATCAGAAAGCTTATTGCCGAGCAGGTCTGTTTGTTCGGCTGAGCTTTGGCTGTGAAGCTTAAATTTGGCTTTGCCGACATTATCCGAGAAGTTGCAGAATCTTGCTGTGATACCATCGTTTTCGGGATATAAGGCTGTGATAATGACACCCTCGTTATCACTTGAAAAATCAGCAATTGTAAAATTCTTTATTTCTCCGTTCCCCTTTTTAAGAATACGGGTAATGGGGGAATAATTGTATTCCATAGCCTTTTTGTGAATGTCCGTGTTTGTCATTTCCGATGTAAAAGGAAGAATTGAAAATTCATTTATAAATTCGCCGTCAAGTATTTTAGTTCCGCACATATATTCATTTGAGTATATAAGCGGAATATATACACGGTTACCGTGAACGGCACTTCCCATTGAGCCCTTGTTAATTATTGCAACACCCTTCTCGTTATCGCGAAGTGCTATCCAGTAAACACCCTGAAGATGTGTTATGTTATTGAAGGATTCCTCGGCTGAAACGGGGGTGTCAACAAGTATTTTGTCTTGGGGATACCAGTATTCCTCGGTAAGTCTTAACTGTCCGTCCCATTCGGCTATTGAAAAGGGCAGGTCACGGAACATTTTTCTGTCCTGGTTAAGCTTAAGGTCAACGGTGAAGCAGAGCTTATCGTGGTGATGATGTCCGTTTACCGTAAGAGGAACGGGTCTGCCCTCAGTGATATCCGTTCTTCCGATTCTGTCGGTTTCCTTAACGGTGCATTTCAGCTTGCAGTCTATTCTCTGTGAAAAAGCATAGAATTTCATTGTAAATTCACAGGGGACGGTATCCATATCTCCCGTAAAAATAATTTCAGCAAAGGTTTTTTCCGTTTTTACGGAATATTTTCCGTTAAAAATACAGTCCTTGCCGTTGATATTTCCCGTAAGAAGCTGTCCCTCCTTGTGAGAGAAAAATTCTTCACCGTTATTCCTGTTTTTTATGCTCTTTATTCCCTTTGAATCTACGCTTACGAGATAGAACGGGGTTTCAATTCTACCGCTTTGTTCATCTGCCGTAAAGGAAGAGCTCATTTCCTTTTGTCCCTTAGTAAGTGCAAGACTTTTTGCTGTAAGTGGAGGAAGTGTGATGTATGCCGTAAGCTTTTTTCTGCCGTCTTTTTCGGTTACGGTTTCACTCCGGGCTTCTTCAATATAACAGTCTTCGTCACACTCTGTTTCAATATATGTATTTACGGGGAAGGAATGGGGATTCATTACGAAAAGAGCTTCATTGTCACTATGAGCAAAATGCTTTTCAATTTCCTTAAATGATTCTTCTTTTACTTGTTCGGATAATTCGAGTGAGGAGGGAATAAATCTTCTTGCAAGGTCTAAAAGTCCGCAGATCGTAACATCGTGGTGCTGAGCGGCAAGAACATATTTCCATGCTTCTTCAGATTTTTCCTGAAGTGATTCACCGCCAAGCATTACAGAAAGAGTATTAAGCTTTTCTGCCTGCAGGGCTTCCGTTTCTCCCTTTCTGCAGCCGCCGAAAATTTCATTTCCGCAATAGCCCCACGGCATCTGTGAATGGAAGTCATTATCGGTCGTATCGAGAGCTTCTTCGGCTTCACCGAATAGTGCGGGAATATCCTCTAAAAGAACATATTTATAATCGTCGTGCTTTTCAATTTCTGCGGTGACCTTTTCTATGGGCTGTGTCAGATCATCATAGCGTGAGGCAAGAAGAGGTGAGTAAGCCTTGAATTTTTCTCTGAAATCCTCAAGAGAAATGTCCGTGTCATCGGGCCAACGGGAAAGGATCCAGTTATCAAGCGTGGTGCAGTTGTAGCCTCTGCCCTGACCGTCATATGTGGGAACGGCGGGAATACCCGTGCCGTCCTTTCCGATCCACATTCCCCAAGGCTTATTAAATGTCTTTGTGTAGCCGTAGCCCATAACATGAGAACGAAGCACCGCCGCCTTGTAGCCGCAAAGCTTTGCCATCTGCGGTGTCTGATTATTCAGTGCAAATTCCGATATGCAGTAAACCGAGGGCGTTACTCCGAAGTACTTAAGATTGGTTTTTACTGCATATGAAAGCTGACGGATATTTGATTCTTCGGAAATATATAAAGAAAGCGGCTGACCGTAGGTCGTAGCTCCAAGCCCCACTCTGTCGGGATATTTTTTCAGAAGCTCGCCTATCATAGTAACTATTTCAGGGTCTTCACGCATAAACTCATCAAATGTAAATGATTCATAATCAAGCCCTATGCGAAGACGCGGATATTTTTCCATCCATAAAAAAATATCCTTAAGTCTCGGTTTTACGCTGTCTCTCCAAAGCACATAGCCTCCGTGGTCATAGGTCAGTATATAAAGAGGTTCTTTTTTCATATAAACGGCTCCTTTGATATGTAATTTTCAGTATCAGTATAACATTATAAAAACACTGTTGCAATAAATAATCTTGACGAAATTAAAAATACATATATAATATAGAATGAATGATTTCTCGGAGGTTTTACTATGAAAAACAAATTTTCCCGTATAATTGCACTTGTTCTTTGTTTTACCGTGCTTTTCTCGGGCTCGGTATTCACGGCTTCTGCTTCTGATGCTTCATCGGGAGTTCTTGAAGAGGCAGGCGATTTTTTAGCAAAGGGCTTTTATAACACTCTCAATGTTGTGGTTGAAGCACTTGTTAAGGTTATCTGCACGATTTATCCCAATCCCAAAAGCTGGACGGATATTGAAAACTATTCCCGTGAGGAAATAGGCTTCCTTGAGGGCAGAGAAAATTATCAGACTCAGGCGGAGGAGGGCAACAAGTGGTCGCTCGGCTATGCTTCACGCTCTCTTGTTCCCGAAGATATCGACTGCGGCGAATATAATCTCGGCAGAGACCTTACAAATAAGTATGCCGAGGGTGTTTATGACGATATGAGAATCAGAGTTGCCGCAATTGATGACGGCAGCGGTGAGGGTATTGCAGTTTTCGGTGCAATTGATGCTCTCGGTGTTACTTCAACCGATATAAGAGCTATAAGAAAAATAGTTCTTGCTTATTTTGAAGACAAGAATGTTGATATAGCAAGTATCAACATTATGGCAACACATTCACACTCAGCACTTGATACGCAGGGCGTAAGCACAGGCTTCTTTACAAAGCTTGCTCTTGCGGGTGTATATAATCTCTTATGTCTTGATACAGCATATCCGGGACTTGAAAAGGCAGACGAATTCAAGGAGCATTTTATAAATGAATCTGCACTTGCAGTTATTGATGCAATCGGCGATATGGAAGAAGGCAGTCTTTTCTTTGAAGCAATTGACTGTTCAAGCGTTATCCACGACAAGCGTGACCTTATCGCAAAAGAGGATATCCCCGATACTTCCGTTCTTTATTTCGTTCCCGATTCAGGCACAGAAGCCACATACATTGCAGACATCAGTTGTCATCCCACATCCTTCTCTGCTTCTAACGGTCTTGTAAGCTCAGACTATATTTATCACCTTGATAATTACATCAAGACAAATACCGGTGCTAACTTCGTTATGGTAGCAGGTGCTATAGGTCAGCTGTCCCGTGATATTGAGGTTGACGAAACCGGTATGACTGAATGGGAAGCTATGGGTGCTTCTGCAAAATATCTCGGTGAAGCATTTGCAAAGCTTATTCTTGCAGGTGATTATTCCGAAGAGCTCGCTCCCGTTCTCAATGTTAAACACAGGGATATCTTTATAAGACCTGAAAACAGCATACTTACTCTTGCTTGTGAAATCAATCTTGTAAATAACCGTATATTTACAGACGGAACCGAAGTTGCAATGGCAACAGAGCTCGGATATATTGAATTCGGTAACCGTGTGGGCTTCGCTCTCTTCCCCGGCGAATTCTATCCCGAAACCTTCTGGGGTACGGATATTACAAATAACACTAACTGGGACGGCACCGAATGGCAGTATGACAGCCTCTTTAATTCCGTTGAGGGTGTTGATGTATATTGTGTATCGCTTGCAAACGATGCTATAGGCTATGTTCTTACTGACAATAACTTCGCATTTATGGGTCATATCATCGGCGAAGAGATTGCAGACGAGGTTCTGTCCGTAGGTAAGCATACAGGCTCTTTCCTTATAGGTGAATATTTCGAGCTTTTAGACAGCATTAAATAATTTCCGCCGTGTCCGAATGTTAATATTTCGGACACATTTTTTTTGTTGACTTAATAATTATCCTTGTATATAATAACCTTGTTAATTTAATGTTAACTATATTTTTTTTGGAGGAAAAATCAAATGAATGCGGTATTTATCAAAATATTGTCCTTTTTCTCGTCTTTTCTTATGTTGTTTTTAAGCCCCGGCGGACATATAGGTACATCAATTTATGATAGCTTCTGTCCGGACTTTTACGGTGAGCAGGCAGTAAGTCAGCCTCTCGGTGAGGTTGAAGTGCCTCAGCATCCTTATCTTGCCGCTGAAGGTGTTAACGGTATGCACGGCAATTCATACAATACCGATGCGTATTCTTACAGCGGCCCCTTGGGCATCAACCCTGTTGTAAATTCCCGTTCAATGAATGTTTTCGGCGGACTTGTTGCAACTCTTATGTTTGACTCACAGGGAAGAATTATGTGCATCAGCGGTAATGTTGTCGGCTTCAGACTTCTTCTTATGGATGCAGACACATTGGAGATTCTTTGTGAAACAAGACTTCCCCAGAGAGCTTCAACAATGGAATTTTTCAAAACTCTTGATTTCAGCAAGATTTCAAGTGACACTTCGGGCGGTGCTTACTGTCACCTTCTCGAAGGCGACAGACCCATCATCGGTAACTCCGACAATGTAGTACAGATTTACTATGTTGACGAATCCTCAGGAACACCCGAATGGAAGATAGAAAAAGAATGGGATCTTTCATCATATTTCCCCGAAGGTTCATATCTTACCGATGCTATGCCTGACCACGAAGGTAACATCTGGTTTGTAACCCGTCCCGGTGAAGTAGGCTACATTGATCCTGATGATGATTCAGTTCATATGATCACTCTTGAAAACGAAGAGATTCAGAACACATTTGCTATGGCAGAAGACGGTATTTATATCGTTTCCGATACAGCTATGTACCGTTTTGATATAGACGAAAACGGCACACCCTATTTTACATGGAGAACTCCCTATGACAGAGGTACTTCTCTTAAGCCCGGTGCAATCAATCAGGGCTCCGGCACAACTCCCACTCTTCTTGATGTTCCCTGTGCAGACGGCAGCATTAAAAAGGTATGTGCAATCACAGATAACGCTGACAGCCGTGTAAATATGGTAATTTACGACAGACTCACAGGTGATATTATTGATGAGATTCCTCTTTTCGAGGAAGGTCACTCCGTAAGTGAAAATTCAATTATCGCATACGGCAGATCCTTTATCGTTGAAAACAACTACTCGGAATCAGGTGCAGGCTTCCTTGAGAATAACCCCACAAGCTATCCCGGAATCTACAGAATCGACCTCAATGAAGATTGCACAGGGGCTGATATCGTATGGATAAGCGACGAAGCTGCTCCCACAGTTGTTCCGAAGCTTTCAACAGGTAACGGACTTATATATGTTTATACAAGAGAAATAAATGAAGATATTCCCGATTCTGCGGTTGCATGGTATTTCACAGCTATTGACTTCAGAACAGGCGAAACAGTTTACAAGGTATTCACAGGCTGTGGTAAGAACTGGAATAACTCCTACGGTCCTATCACGATCGGCCCCAACGGCACAGCATATGTAGGTGTATTCAACGGCCTTATCTCTATATCCGATTCATAAAGAATTGAAGGAGATTATATTATGGTTGATTTAATTAAGCTTCTTGTTAAGTTTATCAAAATTTTCATTTTCCTCGATAAGTCCTCTGACGGTGCTTTATCACAGATGATAAAGGATCTTGAAGAAAAATACGAAATCACAGAAGAATGATCCGAAAAACAGCTTCGCTTATTACAGCGAAGCTGTTATGCTGTGTTCTCCGAGAGCTTGCGGGGAGCGTTCCCTGCAGATTATCAGATTTATTTTACTTTATAGGAAATTGCTTCCTGTAAAGTAAAAAAGATTATATGTCCCGACCAACGGGAAGCGGTGCTTCCCCGGTCGATGGACTATCCGAAAACGGTCGCCTGAGTCTCGGCGAAGCCGTTTTCTTGTGCTTCTCGGGTAATAATGTCTGTTCGATAAATTATGATTTGGAGAAAGGAATTTTATGAGGATAATAAATAACTCTGTTTTTGAAAATGCAAACGGTTATGAACGGGCGAGAATTCCCGGAATCGTATGCACCGATAAGGGGACTCTTGTTGCCTACTGTGAATTAAGACGCTCGGACAGTGATTGGGCGATCATTGATATCGGTATGAAAAAAAGCACAGACGGTGGAGTTATCTGGAGTGAGAGAAAAATTCTCGTTTCGGGCGAAAATGAAAATACTGTCAATAACCCCGTTATGATTACTGACGGAGAAAACCTTCATTTTCTTTATTGTGTTAACTATAAAAGGGTGTTTTATATGAAAAGCACCGATGAGGGGGAAAGCTGGTCGGAGCCTTCTGAATTGACAGACGCTGTTAAAGAGCAGACAGGAAGCTTTTTTTGGTCGTGCATTGCAACAGGCCCTACTCATGGCATAAAGCTTTTGTCGGGAAGACTTCTTGTACCCATATGGCTTGCCTTTAATAAAGATGATGTGAAAAGCCATCACCCGTCTGTTATAAGCCTTCTCTATTCCGACGACAACGGCAAAAGCTGGAATGTAGGAAAGATACACGGTGCTCTTCGTGACCCGAGCGAATTTACGGCAGCTCAGCTTGATAACGGAAGGGTTGTCGCCAATATCCGTCACGAAGAGGATAAACGCATGAGAGCCATAGCCGACATAACAGACAATGCAGAAATAATAAATATCCGTTTTGCCGAAGCTCTTCCCGACCCCGTGTGCTGTGCAGGTATGGTTTCTTCGGGAAATGAATTGCTTTTTTCAAATTGTGCTCACACAAAAAGCAGAAAAATGCTTACATTAAAAAGACTTAACGGGGAATGTGAGCTCAAGGATTCGCTTCTTTTAAGTGAAGAGGCAGGCTACAGCGATATTGCGGTATCACCCGACAAAAAAACGGCGTTTATTCTTTTTGAGAAAGAAAAGATGCTTTTATGTGTTACGGTGGAAATTTAAATTCATTTACCGCTTTACAATTCTGTATTTTATATGGTAATATTATGTTAAATAATACATGGGAGTTGTTGTTATGGGAATCATTTTTAAGGCATTCGTTTCAGTTGTTCTTACTTTTCTTAATCTCTTCACATTTCCTTTTTTCGGATTTTTTGCAGGTGAAGATAATTATAAGGTGAAAAATGAAGACGAGATTCTTCTTAATTTTGCCGCAATTTCCGATATTCATATGACAGACGAATTTGCCCGTGTGCAGGTTCTTAAATGCGGACTGTGGGATATGGATCACGCTCAAGATGAGCTTGATGCTCTTGTTCTTACAGGTGACCTTACCGACCACGGACTTGCAGAGCAGTATGAAAATCTCAAAAAAGCCTTTGAGCCCTATTCCCCTGCAAAGGAAATTCTTATGGTTGTGGGAAATCATGATACCTGGACGGACGATGATGACAGATATGAGCCCGCAAAGGAAAACTTTATTAAATATTCAAAGGAAATAACAGGAAGAGAGCTTACAGAGTGCTACTACACAACTGAAATTAACGGCTATACATTCATTGTTATGGCAAGTGAGGGAACACGCACATCTGCTTATATCAGTGATACACAGCTTCAGTGGTTAAGAGCAGAAATGGATAAGGCTTCCGAAAAGGGACTTCCCATTTTCGTTATCTCCCATTGGCCTATAGCTGAAACTCACGGTCTGCCCGAATCCTGGGGCGATGACGAGCCGGAGCTGCTTGACGGAAGCTTCGGCGATCAGAACTATGAGGTTGAAGCAATTCTCAAGGACTATGAGAATGTATTTATGATTTCGGGCCATATTCATAACGGTCTTGTAAATGAAGATCAGGTTGATACCTACGGCTATGCATCCGTTGAAACCTACGGCTCACTTCACAGCATCAATCTTCCCTCGTTTATGTATATGGGAATTCGCGGAAGAGTGATGAACGGTCTCGGCTACAGCATTGAGGTCTATGAAGACGAAGTGCTCATCCGTGCAAGAAGCTTTACATCAGGTGTATGGTACACCGATTATGATGTCACGATCCCGATAGTATAACAGAAAGGCTTAAGCGTTTTGCTTAAGCCTTTTATTGTTACAGCTCCATATTGTGTGCTTTGAATGTTCCGTAGTAGTATCTTGCAAGGTGGCTTGAAAGGGTTTCTATAGGTGTGTTGCAGTCATTTTCCACCCATTTCATAATAAGTGCCGTCGTTCCGCCTGCAACGAAGGTAAAGGCTTTTTTTAATTCCTCTGCTCTTTCTTCTTCAATAAGCGGATTAAGAACATCTTTTATTGTAAGATATGTTACCTTGCCGAAGCTTGCGTGAACGGAATTGTTTGCATTCTGATTAAAAATAAACTTGTAAAGGTCTGTGTTATCCTCTACGGTTTTCAGATAGTAGTACACTATATTATAGAAATCAGAATAAGTAAATTCTTCAAGTGCATTTTTTGTCTTTATGGATTCCTTAATGTGCTTAATAACATATTTTTGAAGTGAGAAAAAATCTTTTATGATTTTCTGGTGTAAATCATAAATATCTGTATAATAGGAATAGAAGGTACTGCGGTTTACATCTGCACGGTTGCAGATTTCTGTTACAGATATTTTGTTAAGCGGTTTTTCTTTCATAAGCTCATAAAGTGATTCTCTTATGATTCGCTTGCTGTACTTGGTTCTGCGGTCTTCTCTTTGATTCTCCATCATTAACATCCTCAAATTAATAAACATTGTGTCGACTGTTGAACATATTATTGATTTTACCACACTTTGTCAGAGAATTCAATAATAATTTATATGTCATTTACCTTTATATTTTGTAGGGAATGTCGCCCACAAGCATAGTTTTGTATTTTGCACTATCATAATTTATTGCAACACTTTCCCGTTTTTTCTTATCTAATAATCGGAAGGGAACGATTTTATGGACGGACAGGAAATGAAAAAGCTAATAGGTAAAGCAAAAAAAGGTGACACCGAGGCATTCGGTGAACTGTATTCTTATTATGCAAAGGATCTTTACAGATTTGCTCTTTACAATCTTAAGAATACATATGATGCCGAGGATGCGGTGCAGAACGCCTGTATAATAGCTTTCACAAAAATCAAGGATCTGAAAAAGGATGAAAGCTTTAAGTCATGGTTTTTTAAGATACTTTACAATGAGTGTCTGAAAATATCGGGACATAAAAGCAGAATTTTTGAGGTTCCTAAGGATGATATCGTCTTAAAACAGGAGAATGAAATTTTCCTGCCCGATGAATCGGGGGTAATGGCACTTTTTGATAAGCTGTCCAATGAAGAAAAGTCCGTAATTATTCTGTCCGTATTCGATGAATATAATTCGAAAGAAATCGCCCAAATCCTCGGAATGAACCCTTCCACCGTCCGTTCCTCCCTTTCAAGACTTTTTAAAAAGTTAAGAATACAGTTAGAAGGTGAAATGAATGTATAACGAAAATGATAACAGAGATTTTTTACGGGATAAATTAAGTAATGAGATAACTCTTCCGGAAAGCCTGTCAAAGGAAAATATAGTATCCCTTTTGTCCGATAAGAAAGTAAAAAAGAGCAAAAAAGGAGCAATCCGCCGTTTTATTGCCGTGGGAGTTGCTGCCTGTATTATGATAACAGGTGTTGCGGTATTTTCGGGACATAGCTTCGGAAATCCCGAAATCACCGCCGATCAGCTTCTGAACAATGAGGCTGAATCTTCCGCTATACAAGAATCGTCCTATGATGAGCTTCTCGGTGCTATAAAAAAATATGCCGAAGAGTATAAGGAAGAAAACTACAAAGTAAAAAATTATTTCTACATTGAAGACGGCGTAGAGGCGGAAGAAGATTTCAATGCGGCTGTTTCATCGTCGACCGTCTATAGCGGTTCGGTAACAGGCACTGCCGATTCAATTGTTTTCGGTGAAGTGAATCTTCGTGAAGAAAATGTTTATGAAGACGACATTTTTATTACCGACGGTGAATATCTTTACGGTATTGTCTCGTACGGCAAAAGGCTTATGATAGTAAAAGCAGACGCAGACGGCTCAATGACAACGGTTTATGAGGGTGAAGAAGCAAGCCTTTCACAGAACGGAAACGGTGACAACATCTACTATTCGGGACTTTATAAGTATGAAAATTATCTTATAGTTGTATATACAAAATATACATCGGATAATTATTATTCCGTAAAGGACTGTTCGGGAGTTATGATTTATGATGTTGCCGACAGAGCCAATCCCGTGCTGAAAAAAGAAATTGCCATAGACGGAAATTATGTCTCTTCAAGAATTGTTGACGGAAAGCTTATTTTTATAAGCCGTTATTCCATAACAAAATATTTTGAAGAAGCAGAGGAAGAAAACTATATTCCCTCGGTTTATAACGGTGAGCTTAAGGAAAATATCCCCTGTGACTGTATAGTCTATTATCCCGATGATAAGATGGAATGCTATGTAAATATCGCAAAAATAGACCTTGAAAATCCCGATGAGGATTTCACGGTATCTTCATACCTGGGAAATGTTTCCGACACCTATTGCACAAAAGACACCCTTTATGTAATAAGCAATAAGTATTCTTACAGCCGCGGCGGTGTAGTAAGTAATGTTCTTGCTTCAATAGGCGGCACTGCGATAATGGTTTCTGATGTTTGTACGACTGTTACAAAAATTGACATATCCGGTAAAAAGGCAGAAATCATATGCAAGACAGAATTTGAAGGCTCGGTATTGAACAGCTATTCCATTGATGAATATAACGGATATCTTCGTGTTGCTGTGCACAAGGATGATGAAAACTGCATTTATGTTTTTGATGAAGCTCTCGGCAAAGTTGGGGAGATAACGGGTATTGCCGAGGGTGAGCTGATAAAATCCGCAAGATTTATGGGGGATACCGCTTATATGGTAACCTTTGTGCAGACTGATCCCTTATTTGTAATTGATTTAACTGACCCCGAAAAGCCCGAAATCGCGGGCGAAGTGAAGCTTCCCGGCTTCTCCGAATATCTTCACCCCGTAGGCAACGGACTTTTAGTGGGAATAGGTGTGGGCGGTACTGAAACGGGAACTGACGGAAGCGGAAAAATCAGCCTTTTTGATGTAACCGACCCCGCATCGCCTAAGGAAATCGATTCTCTTATTTTCCCCACCTCACAGCTTGGTACAGCTCCTAAGGCATATTGTTCCGTTACGGAAAGCTCTTTCCTTGTGACATATGAAAATTGGACAATAAATTACACCTACAATAACACAAACGAAGAGCTTAAGTATTATAAATCGTGTATGGGTGCTTTATATATAGGTGTAAATGAAGGCAAGCTTACCGTTAATAATGCATATCTTGTGAAATCAGCCGATTCGGTTTCAAGAGCCACATTCATAGGTGAGAATGTATATATCTTTTGTTCGGGCTTCGGAGGCCTTGCTTCCTTCAATATGAATTCGGGCGAATTTATCTGCAATATAAACAGTGAAAATGAAATATATACCCTCACTCCTATAGAAACACCCTATGAAGATATTATTTTCTGAATAAAAAAGCCTGCAGATATATGGCGTGATGTCCTTAACAGGCAAAAAGAAAGAGAAGACTCGTTACCAAAACGAATCTTCTCTTTTTCACATTACAGGAAATTCCTTTCCGTAATGTGAAAAGATTATATGTCCTCCGAACGGAAAGCAGGCTTTTTTCGGAGACGGACTATCCGAAGACGGTTGCCGAAGCCGTCTTCTTCCGTTTTATAGCTGCTTTGTGCGTTTTTTTGTGTTTGCGAATATTGTTTTCGGTGCATTTGTATGCTACAATAAATTAAAATCAGAAGACTTGATATGTCATAAGGTGAATGTAATATACAGAGGAGAGCAGCTATAATGATAAATAAAATTTATACAGATGTTTTAGTTCTCGGAAGCGGGCCTTCGGGCTTCGGTGCGGCATATTCTGCGGCAAAGAACGGTGCAAGGGTTATTCTTGTTGAGCAAGGCGGTGATGTGGGCGGTATTTCCACCTCGGGACTTATGAGCCATTGGACAGGAAGCTGCGGAAGTCCTTTGTATTATGAGATATTAAAACGAAGTGCCGAGAAAAATGAGGGCGAATTTCATAATAAGCTTACTACGATAATCGACCCTGAAAAGCTGAAAACCCTGTATCTTGAAATGCTTTGTGAGGTCGGCTGTAAGGTTCTTTTATATACCTTCGCAGAGGATGCAATCTGTGACGGTGACAGGGTGCTCGGTGCGACTGTTATAAACAAATCGGGAAAAACCGATATATATGCAAAAATAACCGTCGATGCTACAGGTGACGGTGATATAGCAGCCCGCTCAGGTGCGGAATTTATAAAGGGCAGAGAAAGTGACAATAAAATGCAGCCCGCAACCCTTATGTTTAAAGTAGGCGGTGTGGACTATGACAGGGCAGTATTTTTAGGCTCTTTTGAGTCTACATACGATACTGCGGACGGAGAGCTTCAAGCTCTTGCAAAACAGCATATCCCATATCCCGCAGGGCATATTCTTACATATAAGTCCACACTTCCGGGAGTTGTCACCTGCAATATGACCAATGCAGTGGATATTGACGGAACTGTGGCAGAGGATCTTACAAAAGCTACACTTACCTGCAGAAGACAGATGGATGATATTATAAAATATTTAAGAAAATTTGTTCCCGGCTATGAAAACTGCTTCATTTTAAGCTCGGCTTCGCTTATCGGTATCAGAGAAACAAGGCACTTTGTCGGAAAATATACACTCAATGAACAGGATATTCTTGAAGCGAGAGTATTCGACGATTATGTGGTTAAGGATGCAAGCTTTAATTTTGATGTTCATAATATTACGGGAGCGGGACTTGATAAAACAGGGGTGCAGAAGCACTTCACACAGAAAAAGGGGTATACTATTCCTTATCGGTGTCTGCTGCCCGATATCAAAGAAAATCTTCTTCTTTGCGGAAGAAATATTTCGGGCACACATATGGCTCATTCAAACTTCAGAGCTATGCCCATATGTGTAGGTATAGGTGAAGCCGCAGGTGTCGCCGCGGCAATTGCAGTTAATAAGAATTGTAAGCTCACAGAGGTTTCAGCCGAAAGCATAAGAGAAATTATCGGAATATAAATTTTGATTTATATTATAAAAATGTTTAAAAAATAAGCAAAAACCTACAAAATATATCTTGAACAATGAATAATATTAGTATATAATGCTAATATACCCATTAAGGAGGAATATGTATGTCAACTTTACAGACTCTGAAATATGAAACAAAGCGTAAAAATCTGTTTCTTCGTGTCGCAGTAGGTCATTTTGCAACAACTAACCGTCACACAAACTATTATATAGATGTTGTGTCGCAGAAAGCCCGTCTTTCGGAAGCAAGAGCCGTTGCAGAAGAACTCAGCTCCTACTATTATGCAGATACGGTGGTAGATACCATTCTTTGCCTTGACGGTACAGAGGTTATAGGAGCCTGTCTTGCCGACTGCCTTTCAAAAGCGGATATTCTCAATATGAATGCACATAAGTCCATTTATGTTGTTACTCCCGAAATCACAAACAGCAATCAGATTCTTTTCCGTGATAATATCGTACCTATGATAAAGGATAAGAATGTTATGATACTTGCAGTTTCCGTGTCCTCGGGTAAAACTGTTCTTGCGGCTATTGATGCCATAAGATATTACGGAGGAAAGGTATCGGGTATTTCTTCAATATTCTCAACAGAAAAGGATTGCATCGGTTATCCCGTATATTCAGTGTTCGACCCCAAAGACCTCGACGGCTACGAGGTTTGGCGTCCCCACGAATGTCCTATGTGTAAAGAGGGACAAAAGCTTGATGCCCTCATCAACAGCCACGGCTTCTCAAAGCTTTGAGAATAATAACAACCGAAAAGCGGCTGTAAAAAACGCAGATCGCATAAAATAATATATCAAAGGGTTCAGCAGGATTTGTGCCTGCTGAACCCTTGTAATTTTTAATATTTTTTTGCCTTTTTCGGTTTTCTGAAAACGGGTTCTTTTTCACCTGCATTTACCATTTCGCGGGCCAGAAGAGCTCTCATTTCATTTATAACGCCTTCATATTTTTCGTCATTTACAAGATTGAATTTTTCAATAGGGTCATTAATAAGGTCATACAGAAAATCGTCATAGTAGGTTTTTGCAGAATGTCTGTAATTACCGGAGCCCACGGCACGTGCCGAATACTTCCATTTCTTTGTTCTGACACATCTTCCTATTTGAGATTCACTTATCTGTACGAAAACACAGTCCCGTTCAGCGGAAGAAAGTCCGTTTACCCGAAGCACTTGTCCCGAATAGCTTTCGGGTATGGGAATTCCCGCCAATGCCAAAATGGTAGGCGGCAGGTCAATAAGACTTGCAAGACAGGTCTGTTCAACATCCTTTTTAACTGCTCCGCCGCCAAAAACAAGAGGAATGTGAATACTTGAATCGTGACAGCTTCTTTTGTATTCTTTGTTTCTTGTTTTAAAATGACAGCCGTGGTCACTTGTATAAATGATAATTGTATTATCATAAATACCCTTGTTTTTAAGAGTTTGTGCAAGCCGTCCCACATTCTTATCAATTGAATTTACGGCAGCAATATAATCCGGATATTCTTCCTTGTAATTTCCGTTAAGGAAAGCAAGGTCCTCCGGAATGGGATAATTACGGTATTTTTCTAAAGCTTCTTTCGGGCCCTCGAAGTGTCCTCTGTCATTTTGATGATGGGGTTCAAGCTGAGAAATGAACATAAAAAAGGGTTTATCGGAGCTGTGATTGTTTATATATTCAATTGCAAAATCGTTTATGCAGTCTGCACGGTAACCCTTGAAATCAATCTTGTTACCGTTTTCATCAAAAACATATCCGTCATAGCCGTGGGAAGTAAATTCAAGCACATCAGCAGCACGAAGATAATTGTAACCTCCCTGTCTTTCTTTGGGAATGGCTGTTTTTTCACAGTGAACACCAATTCCCTTGAAGCGGTCGGAGGCAAGGTGCCATTTCCCGATATATGCGGTGTCATAGCCGTGTTCAGAGAAAATGTGTGCAGGTGTCCTTGTGCCCTCAGCAAGTGCAATGCCGTTCCAATAGCATTTGTTTTCGGTTGCAAAGCGACCCGTCTGCAGACAGGCACGGGCAGGACCGCACACAGGCTGGCAGGTATATAAATCGGAAAAAGAAACGCCCTCTTCACCCAATTTCCATACATTGGGCATCACTTCGGGATTGAGAGTGTCTGCCCTTTGCTGATCGGAAAAGTAAAATATAATATTCGGTTTCATTCAATCACATCCTCAATTTCAATATATCATATGTAAATCAGCTTCGCAAGTAAATTCGGAGTTTTCAGAATTGTTGTTGATATATGCTTTTATGTAAGAAATGCAAACAGTCTGTAAAGATAATAAAAGAAATTTTTTCGGTTTGCTTCTTGATTGTTGACAGAAAAAATGTGCTGTTGTATCATATAATTACAAATTCAATATAAAGGAGAGTATTTATGAGTAATTTTTCGGGAAATTTCAACGCTAAAGCCGTAAGCACAAGAGAACAGCTTGAAAAAAGATACAAAAACAGCACATCGAATCTTTTGCTTGTTGCAGTCTTCAGTGCTATAAACCTTGTGCTTCTTCTTGTAAATTCAGACAGTTATTTTCTCTTTTCCGCATACATTCCCTATCTTTTAGGTGACTATGCTATGTTCTTCTCGGGCAGATACCCCGAGGAATACTATGCGGATGTTCCCGATATGGAATTTTTCGGCACTTCATTTTTTGCAGCCTTTGTCGCTGTAGCAGTAATTTTTATACTGTTTTATGTACTCAGTTGGTTTTTTGCAAGAAAAAACAAGGGGGTATGGCTTGTGCTTTCCCTTGCACTTTTTGTAATTGACACACTTGTTATGTTTGCCGTTATCGGCTTTTCTATGGAAATGATAATGGATATCGTTTTCCATATATGGGTAATAGTATCTCTGTCCTTGGGTATATCCGCATTCTTTAAGCTGAGAAGGCTTCCCGATGAGGCCTTCGCTCCTGTAGCACAATACCCGATGCCCGAAAACGGGGAAGCTTCCTTTGCTTTTGAAAATTCACCTGTTTTAAGAATGGTTGACCCCGACGAAAAGGCAAGAAGCTTTGTTGAAGCCGATTGGAACGGACATCATATAGTGTTCCGCAGAACAAAGAGGGTAAACGAGCTTGTTGTTGACGGCAGAGTTTATGCTGAATTTGAGGTGCTTATTGAGACGGAGCACGCTCTTCAGGCTAATATTGACGGCCATGTTATCAAGGCCGCATACGACGGAAGAATGACAACCTATATTTTTGTTGACGGAAAAGAGGTTGCCAAAAAAGTAAGACTTTATTGATAAGAACAACATTAACCTGTATAATTAACTGATAAAACAGCCGATACTTCCGATAACGACATTATAAGCGGGGGTGTCGGTTTTGTATTCTTACCACAACACAATTAAAAAGAGAATAAAAAACGGAGAGCTTACGGGATTTGAGTTTGTAAAAGATTATAAGGATATAGGGGAATGCCTTTTGCTGTATTTCAGCACACCGCCCTTTGTCCGCCCCGTAAGACCTTACAGGTATGCTCAATATATTGAAATTTTGTACAACACGGATGATTTATAAATTATTGACTTAAAAACTATACTGACATATAATTAATACAATACTGAAATCATAATTCGGCTGAGCTTATTATGATTTAATAAGGTGTGATTTAATGGCTTATACCAAAAAACCGGAAATGATTCTCTTTGATGTGGGAGGCACTTTGTTTGATGACGGAAAATGTATTCCCCGTGACGGACTTTCGGCTCTTCGGAAATTTGCACTGAATCCCGAAGCTGCGGATGATGATACCCTCGCCGTGCTATGGAATGAATATATGTCGGAGGTGGATATCGGGCTTCGTTCAAGACACGGTGCACAGCTTGATATTCCCCTTTCGGCAATACTTAAATACATAACAATGAAAGCAGGACTTCATTTCAGTATAGCTGTAGCCGAACAGGAAGAGATCTTCGACCGCTTCAATTCCGCAAGAAAAATTACGGAGGGCATTGAAGAGCTGCTTGAAGCCCTTGAAAATAAGGGTATACGTACCGCCGTTATCAGTAACAACGGAATGAGCGGTGAAAGTCTTTCGCTTGCAATAAAAAGGTGGATACCGTCGGCAAAATTTGAGTTTTGTCTTACATCTGCCGACATTCTTCTTGCAAAGCCCGAAAAATCTCTTTTTCTTGCTGCTGCTTCCTTTTCAGGGCTTGATGCTTCACAGTGCTGGTACTGCGGTGACGGAAGACGCCCCGATGTTGACGGAGCAAAAAATGCAGGTATGCTTCCTGTTTTAATTGATACAAAATCGGATATTTCCCTTGAATATCGCACCGACGGCGACACAGGTGAATATATGACCGTGAATAACTGGAAGGCTCTTACGGAATATATAAACAGATTTTCAGCCTTTACACTTTAAGCAGTGTCAAAACGGTATATAAAATAATCAGTAAAGGAAACAAAAAAATGATAGAAAAATATTATCTCTCCCCCGAATATTTACATATCGGCTGTGAAAAGCCTGCAGCATATTTTATTCCTTTCGGTAAGGGTGAAGAGCCGACAAGGGAAAGAGAAGCATCTTCGAGATTTACTCTTCTTAACGGTATATGGGACTTTAAGTTCTATCCCAATGTAAGGGAACTTGATTTTACAAAGGAAGGCTATCCGACAAACGAAGTCTGCCCTGATAAAATGAAGGTGCCTTTTAACTGGCAGTTAGTACTCGATAAGGGCTATGATGTTCCCAACTACATAAATCAGGACTATCCGTACCCTGTTGACCCTCCCCATCTTCCCGATGTGATTCCCTGTGCATTATACAGAAAAAGCTTTGATTTTAATAAAAAGGCAGATAAAGTATACTATCTTTCCTTTGAAGGTGTATCGGCAGGCTTTTATCTGTGGGTAAACGGTGAATTTACAGGCTATTCACAGGTAAGTCACGCAGAAAGTAAATTTAATATCACAGATAAGCTTATCTCAGGTGAAAATAAAATAGAGGCTCTTGTCATTAAGCACACAGACGGCTCATATCTTGAGGATCAGGACTTTTTCCGTCTTTCGGGTATCTTCCGTGATGTGTATATTCTTGAAAGAGATAAGAAGCATCTTAAGGATATACATATATTAAGAGATGTTTCCGAAGACTTTACTGATGCGAAAATTACCGTAAAACCCGATTTCTCTGAAAATACAGATTTTCAGTGGACACTTTTTGCTCCCTCGGGTGAAGAGCTTAAAAAGGGCACCGAAAACGGGGAATTTTCTTTTGATATCGAAGCTCCCGTTCTCTGGAATTCCGAAATTCCTCTTCGTTACAGACTTGTTATTTCATCGGGCGATGAAATTATAAATTTCCCCTTAGCACTTGTAAAAGCCGAAATTAAGGATAAGTGCTTCCTTATAAACGGCAAAAAGGTGAAATTCTACGGTATCAACCGACACGATTCCAACCCCGAAGCAGGCTACTCGGTTACAATGGAGGATATGATAAATGACCTTCATATCTTAAAGGGTGCCAATGTCAATATGATAAGAACCTCCCATTATCCCAATGACCCGAGATTCGTTGACCTTTGCGAGGAAATGGGCTTTATGCTTGTTGATGAGGCGGACTTTGAAAGTCACGGTATGGGATATAACTACGGCGACTGGTATTGGGATTACTGGGCACATCTTGCCGATACTCCCGAATGGGAAAAGTCTTGTCTTGACAGAGCCGAGCGTCTTTTTGAAAGAGATAAAAACTACGGTGCGGTCGTTATGTGGTCTTTGGGTAATGAATCCGGCTGCGGTGAAAATCACCGTCTTATGGCAAATTGGATAAGAAGCAGAGACAGCAAAGCTATCATTCACTATGAAAACGCCCGTCTTGAATATGAAGGCAGAGTAGGCGGAAGGGATTTTAAGGATATTTCCGATGTGGAAAGCAGAATGTATGCATCCTTGGAATATCTTAATGAATATCTTAATGATGAAAAGCAGACAAAGCCCTTCTACTACTGCGAGTATGTTTCCACAACATCAACGGGTGATATCCCGCTTCATTGGAAGGACTTTGAAAAATACGATAACTACACAGGCGGCTGTATATGGGAATACTGTGACCACGCTGTAAATATCGGTACAAAGGAAGCTCCCAAGTACCGTTACGGCGGAGATTTCGGAGATTACCCCAACGATAAATACTACTGTGTAGACGGACTTGTTTATCCCGACAGAAAGCCTCATCCAGGTTTTTATGATATGAAGCAGGCTTATATTCCCGTTTCTGCTTCATATGAAAACGGAAAGCTGACTGTATTCAACAAGAGATATTTCAAGGATATCTCCGAATATGATATTATGGTTTATCTTCTGAAGGACGGAAAGGTAGCCGACGAGATAAACCTCGGTGCAGGGGATATCTCTCCTCGTGAAAGCAGGGAATATGTCCTTTCTCTTGATGAATCGGGCGACAATGTAAGTCTTACCGTTGTGCTTTGCCTCAACCGTGATATGTATTATGCAAAAAAAGGCTTCAAGGCAGGCTTTATTCAGTTCATTATAAAGGATGCCCCCGTAAAATATGAAGAAACTGAAAAGAATTCTCTTGAAGTAAAAGAGGACAAATGTAATTTTTATATCACAGCCGGAAAAATTTCTTATATTTTCAGCAAAATTACAGGAAAAGTTACTTCAATAAAGAAAGAAAACAGGGAATTTCTTACTGCTCCCGTTGAATTTACCTTATGGCGTCAGTCCCTTAATCACCGTGAGGATTCCGAAAGAGCAAGATATTTCCACGCTTATCAGAAGACCTATTCCGTACAGGCTGAAAAGGGCGAAAATCTTAAAATAACAGCAGATATTTCCTTTGCATCAGCCGCTATGCCTCCCGCACTTAAGGCTACGGCAGTTTATACATTCTTTTCTGACGGAAGAGTTGAGGTAGCCTTTACAGGCGATGTCACTTATAATGCACAGCCTCTGCCCCGTTTCGGCTTGAAGCTTTCTCTTATAAAGGATTTTGAACAGACTGAATATTTCGGATACGGCCCCAAGGAGAGTTATTCCGACAGATATAAGGCTATGCATCTTGCAAGATATCAGTCCACGGTTAGCGGGGAATACGAAAATTATGTAAATCCCCGTGAGTGTTCAGCTCACTATAAGACAAAATACGGAGAGGTTGCTTCCTCTTCGGGAGATAAGCTTTGCTTCTGGGATAAGAGCAAAGAGGGATTTTCTTTCAAGGCTCTGCATTTTAATGATGTGCAGATGGCAAATACTGCTCATCACGATGAGCTTATCCCGCTTGATGAAACCATAGTAAATCTTGACTATAAGCTTCACGCTGAAAATCAGGGACTTACATACCTTGAGCCCGAAAGAGCTTTCACAGAAAAGCATTTTGAGTTTTGTTATATAATTAAACCCGAATAATCCTTTAAGGAGAATGAAAAATGGATCTTTCAAAAGAAAACAGAAAAAAGCTTGCTTTGTGGATAATAGGCATAATTGCAGTATGCTCGCTTATTTTCCTCGGTGTGCAGAATATCAGTTCCGTTGTGGGGGCTGTAGGCTGGGTATTTAAGCTGATTTCTCCCTTTGTTATCGGCTGCGGTATCTCTTTAGTGCTTGATGTTCCTCTGCAGTTTTTTGAAAGACATCTTTTCAGTAAGACAAAAAAGCCGTTTCTGATGAAAATAAGAAGACCCCTTTCCTTTGCCGTTTCAATCGTGCTGATAATCGGTATAATTTTAGGAGTTATAATGCTTGTTATTCCCGAGCTTGTGGAGGCAGTCAAGGTTATAGTAGAAATTGTAACGGATTTTGTGAACAGGCTTCTTGCTATGACGGAAGAAGAAATTCTTGAAATTCCCTTCGGCAAATATCTTCTTAATACCGACTGGAAAAATCTTCTCACTTCTGCACAGAACTGGCTTAAAAATCAGGGCGGTACACTTGTCAATACTGCATTTACCACAATAGGCTCTGTCGTTACCTCTGTTGTAAACTTCGGTATAGGCTTCGTGTTTGCAGTTTATATCCTGTTAAACAAGGATAAGCTTTCTTATCAGATTAAAAGGCTCATAAATGCGTGGATGCCCAGAAAAGCAGGTAATGCTATTCTTCATATGGCTACAGTTGCAAGTGAAAATTTCCGTAACTTTATTACGGGGCAGACCCTTGAGGCTATGATTTTAGGCTGCCTTTGTATGATAGGTATGCTGATTTTAAGAATACCGTATGCCCCCATGGTGGGTGCTCTTGTGGGTGTTACAGCACTTATCCCCGTTATCGGCGGTTTTATCGGTGCGGGTGTCGGAGCCGTTATGATTATTACACAAGACCCTTGGAAGGCACTTATTTTTGTGATTTTCCTTATTGTGCTTCAGCAGCTTGAGGGTAATCTCATTTATCCTAAGGTTATGGGAAGCCGTGTAAATTTACCTGCAATGTGGATACTTGCAGCCGTAACCTTCGGCGGCAGTATCGCAGGCCCTTTAGGAATGCTTTTAAGTGTTCCCGTTGCTTCCACATTATATGTGCTCTTAAAAGAAGCCACATACAACCGTGAACAGAAGCTTGCGGAAAAAGAAAAAACGGAGATAACAGAAGAAATACCTGTTACGGAAGCTTAACGGATAAATTAAAACAGACTGCATCCTACCCTATTGCAGAAAATATATAATTTTGTTATAATATTAAATAGCTGTTGCCGTGTTCAGTTGTAACACGGCAATACTTAAATATGCATAGTTTTTATGCGATATATCAAAGGAATGTGCTTATGAAAAAGTATCTGTCTGCATCAATTATGTGTGCAGAGCTTCTCAATATGGAAAGGTCAATAAAAGAAATCGAAAAAGCAGGAATTGATTATCTGCATACAGATATTATGGACGGAAGCTTCGTTCCCAATATCACGCTTGGCTTTGACCTTATAAATGCTGTTAAAAAAATAACCGATATGCCTTTGGATGTTCATCTGATGGTGAATGAGCCGTCAAAATTTATTGATTGTATGAATCTGGGGGAAAATGATATTCTTTGCGTGCATTATGAGTCGGAGATACATATTGCCCGTACACTTGAAAAAATCAAGGCAAAAGGTATAAAAGCAGGGCTTGCCGTAAATCCGGGGACACCTGTTGAATGCTTCCGTTATGCTGCAGAGCTTATTGATACGGCTCTTGTGATGACCGTAAATCCCGGTTTTGCGGGACAGAAAATAGTTCCCTTTGCCGAAAGAAAGGTAAGCGATACAAGACGGCTTCTCGATTCTCTCGGAAGAGAAGATGTGCTTATTGAGGTTGACGGCAATATAAGCCCTGAAAACGGTATGAAGCTCAGCCGACAGGGAGCAGATATATTCGTTCTCGGAACATCAGCTCTGTTTATCAAGGATAAAGAAATGAATGAAGCGGCAGAAAGCTTCCGTGCTGTGTTGTAAGAGAGGTATAATATGTATTCTGCTATAAAAGCTGCCGTTATGGGAAGTATCAATATGGATATTATATTAAAAGCCGACAGGCTTCCCGAGGTGGGAGAAAATGTTTTAGGCTCTGATTATTCCTATGCATTCGGCGGAAAGGGTGCGAATCAGGCAACGGGACTTTCCCGTCTCGGTGCCAAAACAAGGATGATAGGAAAGGTTGCAGACGATGTAAACGGCGGTAAGCTTCTGGAAAATCTTAAGCGTAACAATATTGACATAACGGGAGTTGCCACAGACGGTGCCTCCACGGGACTTGCGGCAATTTTAATTGACGGCAACGGAAGAAACCGTATTATAGTTTATGAGGGGGCAAATGCTGAAATTGACCCCGAGGAAGCAGCATCGCATATTACCGATGACCTTGATGTGCTTCTCGTTCAGTTTGAAACAAGGGAAGAGGTCGTTACGGCTTGCGTTAACAAAGCCATAGAAAAAGGAATTACAACGGTTGTTGACTGCGGCCCTTCAAAAAAATTCTTACTTGAAAAAATGCAGGGAATGACAATAATCAGTCCCAATGAAAACGAGACCGAAGCACTTACGGGAATTTTCCCTTCCGATGAGAAGAAAATTCTTGAAGCATCGAGAATACTGAAAGAAAGAAGCAAGGCTGAATATGTTGTGCTGAAGCTCGGTGAGAGAGGTTCAAGTGTTTTCGACGGTGAAATGCTTGAAATCATTCCGCCCTATCCCTCAAATGTGCTTGATACAACGGCGGCAGGGGACAGCTTTACGGCAGCACTTGCCCTCGAATATGTAAAAAACGGTGATATATTGCGTGCCTGCCGTATGGGAAACCGCGCGGGAAGTATTGCCGTCAGCCGTGTGGGTGCAGATGCATCAATGCCTACGGCTGAGGAATTGCAGAATGTAAAGGCAAATGACATATAAATTATGATTTAGTTTTTTTAGTAATATGAAAACTCCTGATTGACAGATACCTTCGGTCTGAAAATCAGGAGTTTATTGTTAATTGTTCATTGAATCCGATACATTTTCGCCGATGTTATTGAGTCCTTCCGACATTCTTTCGGCTGCATTTGATACGCCCTCGGAGATATTTTCTCCCATGTCGGACACATTTTCGGATGCATTCTCAAGTCCCTCGGACATATCTTCTCTCATATCCGAAGCAGCTTCGGATATGGTGTCCCCGAGTGTGCTTGTGGTTTCAGATGCCTTTGTGGTTTCGGGGGCTCTTGTCGTGTCGGGAATATTTGTTGTGTAGGTTTCGGAGCCGTCCTTTTTGCAGGCTGTAAAGCTTACTGCTGTGATGAGAACAACTGCCGCTACGGCAATAAAGATTTTTTTCATAGTTATTTTCCTTTCTATTTTGTAAGTGTTCCGTTGTCGGAATATAAGAGAATGAGTATATCGGCTTCTTCGCCTGTTTTAATATCCTTATATATAAGAATCTGCTGACCGTCGGTGTCCTCGCATAAAAGCTCATAGGTGTATCTCTCACTGCCTGCGTCGGTCGGAATTACGGCAGCCGAGACCTTTTTGACCTGTGCTACGGTATTTTTTATAGCTTCTTCGGGAGTGATTCCGAAATCGGGTATATCCCTTATTTTATGATTCATAAGGTAATCTGCCGTTTCAAAGCCTGTTATTTTGCCGTCGGAAAGACTGACACTTACCTTTATAAGGTCGGGATAGCATACAAATGAGCCTTGCTTATATGCAAAATTTACCGTACATATACCGTCATTTGAGGCGGCATATGTGGATACCATATCGGAAAAGCCTGCTTTGTTCAGGAAAACAGATGCCTTTTCTATTGCGTCTGCCTGTGAAAGCTTTACTTCGCCTGCCGAAATTTCCGAAATCATTTCAAGGGGATAGCCTCCCAGCTTCGTGATTGAAATACTGTACATATCCGTTCTGAAGCAGTAAGCGGCAAGCTTTCCCGAGGTGTTTTCATCCTCCACAAGATATTTTTCTTCAATATTCAGTATTTCTGCCGCTGTTTTTCGTGCATCATTTACCGATATTTCTTTTTCATTTTTCAGCAGCTCAGATTCCTTTGTAAGAATATTATCCGAAAACGGCCCGTCATATATAAGTGTCGGATAATTTTCAAAGGACATTTCTGCATCGGAAATACTGTCAAGATACGATACCGTGCTTTCGCTTCCCGTGTCGGTTTTTATAAGCTCGTCGGAAATTTCATCAAAGGTAAAATAATCAGCGGATAAAAGAGAAGCCATATGCTCAAACTTTAATGAAAGCTCTGCAGCAAAGCCTAAAAGCGTTTTAAGTGTCTGCCGTTCCTCGTCGGTTATTTCTTCTCCTGCCGCAACCTTACGGTTTAGGGATGCCGTAAATTCTCCTACCTGTGACAGGAATTTATATGTGTTATATAAAGAGGTTTCGCCTGCCGATAATGCTGAAAGGCTTTCCTTTGCTCCTGCAGTATCTCTTTGAAGCTCGTTTGTAAGGCTTCCCAGCATTGAAGTGCTTCCCGCATAAAGACTCTTTGTCAGTGCGATTTCAATGCTGTCCATATATTCGCAAAGCTCAAAAAGTGCATTCTGGTTATTAAGGTCTATCTGTGTTTTATAAGAGAAAGCCTTTATATTACCTATTGTACCCCACACACCGAGAGTCAGAATAAGTGCTGAAAGCAATGCGATTATTTTGATTTTTCTTCGCCTTTTCATTTAATCGCTCCATAAATCAATTTAATATCATTCGTATTATTGTCTGAAAAAACGATTATATTCAAAAAATTGTTTACAGTTTTAATCTTTCAAAGTATAATGTACTGTAGATAGTTTGAAATGTGTTTTATGCATATTTCAGACACAAAATCTTTAATCAGCATAACTTAAAAGGGTGAAATACAATTTGGAAATTTATCTTGATAATTCCGCCACCACAAGGGTATGTCCCGAAGCCGCTTCGGCGGCACTTTCCGTTATGACGGATATATACGGCAACCCTTCGGCGGTTCATTCCTTCGGGGTAAAGGCAAAGACCGTTCTTGAAAATTCAAGAAAAAGTCTTGCCGATGCATTGGGTGCAGACCCCACGGAAATATATTTTTCCCATTCGGGAACACTTGCAAACAATACAGCCATTTTCGGTGCAGTAAATGCAAGAAGAAAAATGGGTAACAGAATAGTCACCACCCGTCTTGAGCATCCCTCGGTTTTAAGATGTATGGATGTTTTAGAGGAACAGGGCTTTCAGGTAGTAAGGCTATCTCCCTCTAAAGACGGTACCTTTTCCGCAGATGAACTTTTAAATGTAATAAATAAAAATACCATTCTTGTTTCCGCTATGCTCGTAAATAATGAGCTCGGTGCCGTAAACCCTGTTGAACTCATCGCCCGTGCGGTAAAAAGAGTTTCTGCTCCCGCTTTAATTCATGCGGATGCGATTCAGGGCTTCGGAAAAATTCCCGTAAAGCCTGCGAAAATGGGTGTTGACCTTCTTACCGTCAGCGGTCACAAGATTCACGCTCCGAAAGGTGTCGGTGCACTTTATATAAGAAAAAATCTTAATATAAAGCCCGTGGTTTTCGGCGGCGGTCAGGAAAACGGTATGTTTTCGGGAACAGAACCTCTTCCTGCAATTGCAGGCTTTGGTGCGGCAGTAAATGCACTTCCGAATCTTACAAGACAGTATGAAGAAACAAAGCGTATCCGTGATTATCTTGTGTCACTTGTAAGAGATAATCCCCGCATACATATAAATTCCCCTAAAGAAGCACTTCCCAACATAATAAATATGTCGGTTAAGGGAATTCCCTCACAGGTGCTTATAAACTTCCTTGCGGAAAGAGGAATATATATCTCTGCAGGCTCTGCATGTAAAAAAGGTCACAGAAGTGAGGTGCTGACTGCACTCGGGCTTCCTCCGGAGCTTATTGATTCTGCAGTCCGTGTCAGCCTTTCAAGGTATACCACATTTGAAGAAATTGAAAAATTCGTTTACGCTCTTAATGATGCAATAAATAATATCAGAACAAAATTATAAAGGAATACATAAAATGAAGGAAATTATTTTACTTAAAGACGGGGAGCTTGCTCTCAAGGGACTTAACCGTTCCACATTTGAGGATATGCTTATAAAAAATATCAAGGAAAGAATATCCTCTCTCGGAAATTTTACCTACCGTAAGGCACAGTCAACGATAGTTGTGACTCCCGAAAACGAGGATATCGACCTTGATGAAGCAGTATCAAGAATAGGTAAGGTTTTCGGTACTGTAGGTATCGCAAGAGCCGCTGTCTGTGAAAAGGATATTGAAGTTATAAGAAATACAGCATACGAATATCTTAAGGATGACCTTATGTTTGCAAAGACCTTTAAGGTTACGGCAAAAAGAGCCGATAAGAATTTCCCCCTTAAGTCCCCCGATATATGCGACGAGGTGGGTGGCTTTCTGCTTTCAAAAATCAGAGGTCTTAAGGTAGATGTGCATAACCCCGAGGTTACCGTTGCCGTTGAAGTAAGAGATAACGGTGTTTATATTCACGGAAGACAGCTTCCCGGTGCCGGAGGTATGCCCACGGGAACTGCGGGCAGAGCCTGTATTCTTATTTCGGGCGGTATTGATTCCCCCGTTGCCGCATATATGATCGCAAAAAGAGGTGTCCGTCTTACTGCCGTTCATTTTGCGTCGCCTCCCTATACCTCGGAGCTTGCAGAAATGAAGGTGCATGAGCTGCTGGGTAAGGTTTCAATGTATTCAGGCAGAATAAACCTTTTCACCGTGCCCTTTACCCGTCTTCAGGAGGCAATAAGAGATTATTGTCCCGAGGAGATGTTCACGGTTACTATGAGAAGAGTTATGATGAAGCTGGCATCAAGAATTGCCGAGTGGCAGGGGGCAGATGCCCTTGTTACAGGTGAAAGTCTCGGACAGGTTGCAAGTCAGACAATACACGCTCTTAAATGTACGGATGAATGTGCATCACTTCCCGTTTTTCGTCCCTGTATCGGTATGGATAAGAATGAAATCGTTGTTATTTCAAGAAAAATTGATACTTTTGATATATCCATCCGCCCCTATGAGGACTGCTGTACGGTATTTACTCCCAAGCATCCCAGAACCCGTCCCACTCCCGAATATGCAAGGGAGGTTGAAAATATGATTCCCGAGCTGGAAAATATGATGAACGAAGCCTTTGAGGGTGCAGTCCTTAAGGTAATAGAAGCCTATAAATCATAATTTGTAGGGCGGATGCCCTACAAATTATGATTTGAAGTAAAAAGTAAAAGTGAATAGTGAAGAAGTAAGGAAGACGCTGACGCGTCTTGTTCCGCT
>CAYTRD010000013.1:0-39718 GCA_964440255.1 uncultured Ruminococcus sp.
CATATTCAAAGGAAATTGCAGTATTGCTGACATAAAATGAATAAATATCAAGCAGCCTTTGTGCATCCTCAGGTTTTGCACTGCGAATAATTATTTTTTCCATAAATTCACCGTCTTAATGAAACAAAGGCATAAGGTAACCTTTGTGCATATTTAATTATTATGTGTAATTTTATCACATTCAGAAAAACAATTCAACTGTCAAATCATTGACAGCATAGTATTGAAGAATTATTTTTATTGTGGTAAAATAGGCACATAAGTGTCCGGGGTGATAAAATGAAAAATGTAACAATAACAACTGACAATGCATCTGAAACAAACGGTGGTATATTTGAAGGTTGGGGAACAAGTCTTTGCTGGTGGGCAAACAGAGTTGGCTTCAGTGAGAAGCTCACCCGTGACAGTGCCCGTCTTTTCTACTCCGAAGAGGGGCTCGGTCTTAATATTATGCGTTATAACATCGGCGGAGGTGACGACCCGACACATAATCATATTGTAAGAACCGACTCCGAAATGCCCGGTTGGTGGAAATATGACAAATTCAAAAAGGACTTTGTATTCAATTCCCACACAGACAGAAATCAGCTTGCTGAACTTGAAGCCTGTTATAAAGCAGCAGGGGAAGCTGCATATGTTGAAGCTTTTTCAAACTCCCCTCCCTATTATATGACAGTAAGCGGCTGCAGCTCGGGCAACAAAATTGCATCAAGAGATAATCTAAAAAGGGACTGCATAAAACCATTTGCTGAATATCTTGTAAATGTATGCGATTATATTCAAAATGAGCTTCACATCAAAATCAAAAGTCTTTCTGCAATGAATGAGCCGTTTTCTAACTACTGGAATGCGTACTCTCAAAAACAGGAGGGTTGTTTCATATCTCCCGGCAAAATGCAAAGCGATGTTCTTATTGCCACATCAGATTCGCTGAAATCAGCAGGACTTTCCAATATAATTCTTACGGCAAGCGACGAAACCAATACCGTAACTCAATATATCTCAATGAAAATGCTGTCAAAGGAAGCACTGTCAAAAGTCAGCAGAATCAGCACACACACATATATGAAAGCGACGCCCCATATCGGCAGCCTTGCAAGAAAAAACGGCAAAAATCTTTGGATGGACGAAACAGACTGGAGCGGCATCAGCGGAGAAAACAGCGGTGAAATGGGCCCCGCTCTGTGGCTCGGAGAGAAAATAATTGAAGATATCAATACTCTTTCCCCGTCTGCATGGGTAATATGGCAGATCATTGCGGCATACATTTCAACCGTTCCTGACACAAAAGGAAGACTTGATATGCCCTCACTTCCCGACCTCAGCAATGGCTTCTGGGGAACTGCTTTTGCAGATATAGACACTGAAAAGATATATCTGACACAGAAATACTATGCCTTCGGTCAGTTCACAAAATTTATAAGATCGGGAATGACAATAATTCATACAAATGATAAGCATACACTTGCCGCATACGATAAAAACAGCGGTAAAACCGTCATTGTTGCTCTCAACACAAAGCAAACCGAAGAAGATATTTCATTTGCAATAAACGGTATTTTTCAGAAGAAAAAAGCTGCAAAAATAATTCGCACAAGCGGAAATCTTGAAAACGGCGAGCATTGGGCTGAGCTTCCCGAAATTACGGTTGAAAATAATGTATTTACAGCAACACTAAAAGGCAACAGCATTACAACTTTTATAGTTGAATAAAAAAGGATTTTATATTGTTTTCAAATTCGGTAAAAAAGCGTTCGAGGACTGTTCTGTCTGCTTCATTCCCTCTAAGGCACATTGACACACTCAAAGTACCGTTGATTGTGAGTGCAGTCATTACAGCACAGGGTTTGTTTTTAGCGGCACCTGCAACGAATGCATCATAAGGCCCTTTTTCACCAAGCATAAAAATTTCAGGCACAATGACACCCACATTGCTGACAGACAGCGTAGGATTATTATAAAAAAGCTTTACTACCGTTTCCGCTTGAATATATACCATGGATTTATACGCTATATTGAGCAGCGGAAGCCCGTGAAGCCCCATAAACTCGTCATTTTTCAACAGCTTAGTTTTATCCGCAACAAGAGAAAGAGTTTCTTGAAGGTCTGCACCCTTTCTGTCAAGAGCACAATGAATAAACGAAACATGGTTCGTATAGCCTATTGTTGACAAATCTTTGATATGCCGTCTTAAATCAGTCGCACAGGAAACACTTATGCTTTCATCAGACATTATATCGGATATTTTTCCAAGTGCATCAATGTATGAAGCCAGCAAAAGGTCTGTTACGGTAGCACCCTTTGCTTTTGCATATGCTTTTGCTTTTGAAAAATATTCTTCTTCAATTTTTCGGGAAACAATAACAATGCTGTTTTCCCTGTTATCATTTTCAAAAGGAAATCTTTTCTTTGATTTCGGGGATATGTTCGCAAACTGCTTTTTTGCACGTTTGCGTTTTTTTTCATCAAAGTCTTTATATACATCGGTATATTTTCTCGAGCCTGTTGAAAAACCCAGAGGTGAAACTCCCTTTAAGACATAATCGGAATAATTTCTGCAAAAATCCTTCCAGAACATCTTAAAGCCCCCGCCGTCAAAGCACATATGATTCCATATAAAACAGATATATGTCTTGTTTTTGCACAAAAACAAGCCTATATTCATCTGAATATTGCTTTTAAGGGGTATTTCACGGGAGAAGAATTCCTCTCTCGCCTTGTTGATATCATCAACCTTTTTTACAAAAACAAACTCGTTTACATTGTAATCGGAAACCTTCCAATACGGTGCAATCGGGTGATTGATGACCTTTGAATGTAATATCGGCACACTTTCAAGACAGCATACGGCAACATTTTTGAATTTTTCCGTATCAACGGTAAAATCATAGTCCATTTCAAACCGTGCAAGCCTGTCCATATACTTTCTGCACATAAGATTTACCTTATCATACATTTCAGTCGGCAGCTTCTTTTTCAGTATATGAGCATTATTCTCTTTGAATTTTATAAGGTCACTTATTACCTTTTCGTCGGAAAGCCCTTTTTTTCGAAGAGCCTTTGCTTCCGATTCATAGTTCAATTTATTATTTGAGTTCATAACGCACTCCGTAATTTATTCTTCAATATGTGAGAAAAAGAAATTTTTCTTATCGTCATTATCAATAACCTTGATAGGCTTTACCTGATTGAGATTTGCTCCCCTCTTACGCAGAACCTCCCTGTAATCATCATAAGTTCCGTGACGCAGGAATTTTACTTCCGGATGCCCTAAAGCACCGCTTTTTATAAGAGGCTCAACAGAAACATTACCTTTGCAGAGCATTTTTTCAAAGGCTTCATTATATCTCACTTTTTTCTCATCACTTACAGGCGATGCTGTTTCAAGTAAAAGAACATAATGTCCCGGTGAGGTGCTCCTGTCGGGATAAATACTGTAACCGATATACATATCATCCATATAAACCGATAAATTATCGACCATTTCATCAAATGCCATCTGACTTATCTTTTCACCGCTTATATTTGCAATCTGATTAAGTCTGTAACAAAATGTGACCTTGGGAGACCGGTGATAATATCCCGTACACTTTATAACATCTTCAATTCTGTATCTGTAAAAACCGCTCATATTGGTGAGTATAAGCTCATATTCCTTACCGACTTCAAGGTCTTTTATTGTAAGCAAATTATCATAGTCGGGACTGTCTACAGGTCTAAACTCATAAAAGCCGTTCTGAGGCAGCATAACATATTCGAAGGAATTAAGCTCTATAGGAACTGCCATAAAGGCTTCCGTTGCAGTATAACCGAGATAATGAATAGGCATATCCTCGCCTATATACCGTTTTAATTTTTTAGCATACAAAGAAAGTGCTCCCGTACCCATACCGTAAAGCCATTGGACTTTTGGCAATATACGGGGAATTATTGGCGATGAATCGAAACCCTTTCTGAATTCGGCTCGAAGCTCATTTGCTCTTTCGGGCATAGGTTTTAGCTTTTTATTATACTTTCTGCGAAGCTCCTCGGGCATTTTTATACCGTCATTAATAATACCCTTTTCGATATCATCACAAAGCATTTCCCAGTTTTCTTCCATATAGAAGAACATTGATTCAAGTGTTGTTATAAAAATTGTACCGAGATAGCTTGTTTTCGTGTTTATAAGTGCAAATCTTAATTTAAGATAATGCATATCCATATCTGTACCCTGTTCGGGGAATAAAACTTCCTTCGGGGAGGTTGTAAAGAAAGGAACAAGAGGCTTAAGATTCAGCAGCGGAATTGAAGAAAGACAGCTTATAGTCCCTCCTTTTACTTTCCTACAGGAGGTTTCTGCTGTTAATAATCCTTTCTGCGGAGGAAGAATTCTTCCTTTTTTCAGGAACCATTTTACCGCACAGCCGACAGGTGCAGAAAAACCGAAGCATTGTGCAACCCATTCTGCCCAATATGAAAGAGGAACGAGCTTTGATTTTCCCGTACTTCCCGAGCTTTCGGTAAAGCGTCTTACAAACATATTCGTAATAAGTCCCTTTTCACCTTCAGCCATACGCCATACATACTCATCATAATCAGAATATGTTGAAAGAGGAACGATCCTCTGATAGTCCTCAACCGACTTTACATCCTTGAAATTATTGAGTTTTCCGTATACGGTCGTTTTATTCTTTCGCATAAGACGCTTGATATTATTCTGTTGCATTTTCCAAGCACGTCTTGAATAAATGTTTAATTTTATGTGTTCGCAAACACCAAGAAAACCACCGAACGAAGCCATCATATAGCCCTTAATATCAAGCATTATAAATCCACCTTAAAATATAATCAAAAGCTTTCCACAAAACGAGTCGGACGGTACGGAAAGGCTCTGAAAAAGTCCTTTGCACTGTCCTTGATTTCTGCACCGTTTATAAAAGCGGCTGTATCAGGGGTATGCCCCTCTCCTGCAAGCATAAGTCTTGCGGCGGCAGGAACGGTAAGAGCGATATCATATTCACCGTCAGCTTTATGAGTAACACAAGCCTTGCCATTCTGATATTCAACCTCAAAAATTCCTGTATTTTCAGACATTGTATCTGAACTCTTAAGTCTGAATCTGCCGTATTCTTCAGGATATCTGTTCACTTCAAGAAGCTTTTTCAGATTATAAATCCTACCCGCACATCCGCCGTTATATTCATAAAAGACACCTGTTATCCTATCCGCCATTAAAGCAAACGGTGACCCCGTGTACTGGTTTCTTACGATAAGATACTTTACTATACCGTCATAATTCCGCAGAAAACCCATAAGAGCTTCAAGTGCATCGGGGGTAAGACAGTATAATTCATTGACATATAAATTATCGGGGCGGGAAACAGTAAAACGAACATAACCGTCTGCAACACCGTTTTCATCACGATGAAAATATGTATAATCGGCATTTTCAAGAGGCTTATCACAGAAAAACTTCTTCTCATTATGAAGAGTCATAAGATTTTCCTTAAGAGCACACCTTGCGTGAAGATCTCTTAATTCTTCAAAATGGTCATCTGAATAAGGAATCACAGCAGTATTACGGGGAATGTGAGTCATATTACAAAAAGGCACCTTTATTGCAAACATCCTGTTAAGATTTGCATAGCCGAATTTTTCATAGTAAGAAATTGAAAACGGAAACAAAAGTCCTATTGTCCAATCATTTTCAAGAGCCGTCTTCTCTATTTCATCAAAAATTGCACGGACACCGCCCATTCTTCGTGCTTCGGGCAGACTGCATATACCGCTTGCTACAACTGCATTAATAAAATTTCCGCAATAGTTTGTGCTAAAGGGAAGAATTTCAGCACCGGCGATCATCTTTTTTTCGTCAAAAACGCCCATTACCGGAACTTCAACATGGTCATCAACCTTTGCATCAAATTTCCATATAAATGATGATGAAGAAATTTTAAGATAATCAGGTGCTTCATTTTCGGTTATATATCTTACTTTCATAAAACAGCCTCCGTTATTTAACCTTTCTGCTATCAAGCAGTTTTTTCTTACGCTTGCCGTACATCAACCTGTCAGCAATATTATTCAGTATAAAATAAAGATCACCGAGAGAATTTTTGTTATAACAGCCTTCCATTGTAAAATGCACACAGAAGGTTCTGTCTGTAAATTTATCAAGGATTTTCTCAAACAGCTTTCTTTGAGAGTGTTTTTTTGCATAATCCGAGAAGGTATAGTCAAATTTTCTCTTATCAAGCCTGTCAAAATGCTCATCACCCTTAACAAACAGATTGCTGCCTTTTTCAACAGTTGCAGAGAAAATTACAATATTTTTATCCACGGGTAATTTCACGCTTGATTTACCGTTCAAGGGAATTTCAGCGTGATAAACATAAAACTGCTTACCGATTATGTCTTTTTCGGGACTGTGAGTATGTGATACGGTGAGTGCCTGCGGATAAGGTTTTATATATCCCGTCTGCCTTGACCTCATAAGATCCCACATACCGGGTGCTTCATCAAAGCTCTGCACGGTAACTGTATGTCTGCTTTCTTCTGAAGCAAAATCAACCGTTCTGTCACCGTCAAGAGAGGTGAGAAGAAAATGAATGGTATCAAAGCCTTCGGGAACGGTAATTTCTTCACCGTCGCACAAGATACAGTTCTTATCTTCTTTGCAGAAAGTATAGCGTATGCCTGCGAAATCAAGTGATTCGGGAAGCATTTCACGGGGAACGGAGATACCGTTAGGTAATGTAGATTCTTTACGGCTTGTATTATCCGTGATACCGCAAGCATTGAACTCTAAATTTATTGTCTGTTGAACAGTTTTTTCTGCAATTTCCGCTTTTTCAAAAATAAGCATAAAACTGTTAACAGAATTGGCATCTGCCGAAAACTGAAGTTTTCCGTCTGTGACGGGAAACTCACTTAAAATCTTTTCATCTCCGCTTACCTTATAAGCAGATTTTACAGGATACAAAAACTGTGCAACAACATTTTCCTGATGCTCGCCCGATGTTTCAACAAATCTTATAATTATATTTTCATTTTCCTGTGCTTTTTTCAATGCAGAAATTCTGACCATGTCATTATCCACACTGACAAAAGAGATATTATCGGTAAAAATACCGCCGTGCTTATCGGTAATAAAGGTATGCATCGGCTGACAGAATCTGTCTGCATAAAATGAAGCATGATCGGGCTTTCCGTTATGGGGGTATACTGCAAAGGAATAACGGTTAAGCCCCATATCCATAATGTGCTGTGAGCACTCATGACGGTAATTTGCAAACGGAGTATGTATACAGGTAAGTCTTAATGTACTGTTATCGGGCTTATCCCATCCTGTTCGTGAATCACTGAAAACCGAAACACCGAAGCCGTCGTCATCAGATGTAATATCTGCCCATTTCTGTGCCGGCACTTCATAAAGTCCTGATGTATTATTTCCCCTGCCCGTGTAACCGATACCTATATCATAATTTGCCTTTTCATTCTCTACGGCAAAGGAAAACTGTGCTTTAAGTAAAGAGGCTTCCTCACGCCAGTCTGTTTCGTTATAAACTGAAACATATTCACTTTCGGCATCAAGGGAAATAACCTGTGTAAACACCGTATCATTGACCTTACGGATAATTTCAAGCGAGCAAAGCACAGGACCTGCATCCTTTATCCTTATCTCGGGATTTGCGGGATACGCATACGGTTTTGAAATAATATCCTCATATTTTATCTCCCATGCAGGCCAGTCAAAGCTGTGAACATTATTCAGAATTGCCATTCTTATCGGTTCTTTCAGCATTTCTTTCTGAATACGCTTATCGTAAATTGAAGATATATCGCCATTCTCATTTATTAAAACTTTCAGTTTTTTATTCTCAATAAGATTTTCTGAAATTTTAATCTCTGTTTCAAATTTATCTGTTTTATCAGCGGAAACGACATCAAAAACAGCAATACCGCAGGAGGGAACTTCAGCAAGAAAAGTGATTTTTTTCATTTTGCTGTCTTCATTTTTTGTCTGTGCGGGGACCTTATTTCCCGTTCTGTCATAAACAGCAAAGCTATCCGAGGAGGATTCTATAAATATACTAACCGCCTCAACACGAGGAAATTCACTTTCATCGGGATTAGATACAACAACAGGAAAACCATTAAAAGATGAAGTATCCGTAAGTTTCGCCAGCACCTTACAGGATGCAGTATATTCAGCAGAAAATGTATTCATTGCCTGAACATAATCACTGTGACTGCGTTTATAACACTCCTCAAAAGAAGTTCCCGTAATATCATCGTGAAAATGATGGGCGATTACCTTTTTCCACGCTGAATCCAAACCGTACTGCGGATATTCCTTTAACCCGCATACCATAGAAGCAACAGAAAATCTTTCTGCGGCATCAGCAAGCAGCTCACATCTTCTGTTCCAACGTTTTGTAACAGTTCTTGAGGTATAGCTTCCGGTACCGTGGCGTGTCATAAGAAATTCTGAGTCCCATACAGGAAGTGCATTCTTTTCAGCATCACTCATAGAAGAGATATCTTCAAAAAACTCTTTGGTGGTGGCAGAAAAAACTTCAATATCGCTGTTATTATTCTTCTTAACACAATCAACAACTTCTCTTATTGAAGCCTCCTTGGGAGCCCCTCCCCTGTCACCGTTACCATGATAAACAAATGTTTTTCCAAGACCGTATTTATTCTTGTTATCATCAAGCTTATCGGTGATCCGTTTGTTTTCTCTGATATTTTTCATTATTGAGGTATATGAAAAGGGCTTTATTGCACTCCATACACCGTTTCCGTCGGGACCTCTCCAGAAGCCGATATCAAACGGAATACCGACGCTTGAACCCCAGGGAAGCTTACAGGTAGAAAAGCCCTTAAGCCCCGAATGAAAGGCTATCGTCGGAAGAGCCTTTCCGAAGCCGAAGCAATCGGGAATAAAAATATCATTTGATTCCGTGCCGAATTCATTTCTGAAAAAACTGTTACCGTAAAGAATATTTCGGATAAGTGCTTCGGGCGAAGGAATATTTACATCTCCGTTTTCATAGCTTGCACCGCAGGGATTCCACCTGCCGCCGGAAATGTATTTTTTCAATTCTTCATATAAATCAGGATAATACTCTTTAAGAAGCTCATAACGAAGACTGCCTTCAAAATTGAACTTATATTCAGGATACTTTTCCAATAACGCAAAATTTTTGCGGAATGTATCGGGAATATACTCCTCTATGGTCTTTTCATAAGTCCATAGCCACGATGTATCAAGATGAGCATTTGCGATTGTATAAATTCTGTCGCGCTGTTTCTTCATAACATTATCCCCCATGATTATACATTTAATTTTATTATAACAAATACTCATACACAAATAAAGCGTTTTAATTAAAAATCCTGTAAAATATTACACGCATCAAGCATTGTAATTTTTAAGTATATATGGTATTATTTTTCTGTAAATATTTTTATACGGGAGAGTTTTTCTATGAACACAATATTAAAACCTATTTTTTCCTTTTTCACTATGATTATGGTGTTCTTAGCATCATTTTTCACACCGGGCGAAATAAGTCCCGATTCAAGCGGTGATATTTCATTCCTAACATATCCCGAAGAAGCCATCATAACGCTTGAAGAAGCAGGACTCACAGAAGAGGAGCTTGTAGGAAGAGCCTCTGCAACTCTTCCCGAATATGTACAATCCGGCGGATATGACGACATAAACGGTATTACCGTATCTCCTTATTACACTGCGAAAATCGGAGATACTGAAATTCCCGTATACGCATCTGTGGTTTTTATACGCAGTGACGATACAGGAACGCTTCATTCCTTCTCAGAGGTTTATGTTGATGAAAACAGCGATTTTTCATTCAATATAGAGCTTACAGGTACTTCCGTAAACCTTAAAAATGCCATTGTACTTCCCGAATCCCACGGAGTGGCAACAGAGTGCAAAGACGGTATTGTAAAAGCCACTATAAATAAGCCCGGCATTTATACTTTCCTATTTAACGGTGCTCAGCAGTATTACGGATATACACTTTTTGTCCGTGAAAAAACAGATGAAGACAAGGAAATTGCAGAATATATTGAACAGTACGGTGAAGAAAATGTCATCGTTGTTGAAAGAGGTGTTCATAATCTCGATTATTCAAGCTTTGTCGGAGAAGAGAATCTTGTAATCTACCTCAAAGAAGGTGCTTACATTATTGCAAATCATCATTATGATATCAACAGTGCCGAGGATGAAAACATATATATAGAGCAGGATGCCCAAAAAGACAACTCAATAGGTCTTACAAGATATCCGTTTGTAAATTTTTATAACTGCAACAATATTATTTTGACAGGAAGAGGGGTAATTGATCTTACCGGACTTGACAGAAGAGAGCGTCGCGGTGTAGTTTTTACAAACTGCAACAATATTGATATCAGCGATATTAAAATAATAAATTCTCCCGAATGGTCACTCATAACTTATTGCTGTACTGATGTAAATATCAATCAGGTGGATATTTTAGGTAACAGAGGCAACTGTGATGGCTTTGCAATCTGCAACTCCGAAAATGTAACAATAAACAATTGCTTTGCACGTGTTGCAGACGATGCTTTTGAAGTAAAAGCACTCGGCGGAACTATGGACAGCAAAAATATAACCTTCCAAAACTGTATCGCCTGGGGCGGATACGCAAGATGCTTCGGAATTACCGGAGAAGTTTGCAGACAGATATCCGATATCACTTTCAAGGATTGTGCAGTTATTTACCGTGACGGCGTATGGAACAATGACAGAATTGCATCTCTTGTAGTTGTAGCAGAACAAGCATATGGCGGTATTGACGGAATTTTATTCGAAAATATTGAAATTTTCCGTGATGAAGGAAGAGCTATTCTTGTCAACATATATGATGAAGAAGCAGAGAACTTTGAAATGAAAAATATAGTATTCAAAAATATCTCTTATACATCATATCTTCCCTCAAAAATTTCCGGCAACGGAAATGATACAAATACCGTTCAGGTTGAGCTTGAAGACATTTATGTATGCGGTAAAAAGCTTATGTTCCCCGAGCTGTTGTTCAAAATCGGAAAGCATTGTGACATTGAATCTAAGTAAACAGACAAGCTATAATGTTTTAATAAGGTGATTTTATGAGTAAAGCAAAATATGTGGATACTATGATAGGTACCGTAGCTGACGGACAGGAAGAAAGCTGTCACGGAGGCGGAAAAACATATCCCGGTGCCGCTGTTCCGGGAGGAATGGTACAGTTATCCCCCGATACCATAACAGGCGGAGATAACGGTAACGGATATAATTATTGCAATAACACAATTGAGGGCTTCAGCTTTAATCATATGAGCGGTATCGGCTGGTACGGAGATCTTGGAAATCTTCAAATAATGCCGGTTACAGGTGAAACTGATTTAAGAAGCGGCAGTAATGAGCATGTGGAGTTCAGAAAAGGTACAAAAGGCTGGAAATCGGAATTTTCCCACGACAACGAAAAAACGGAAGCCGGCTATTACTCCGTTAAATTAGACCGTTACGGAATATTTGCCGAAATGACTGCAAATGTTCACAGCGGTATGCTCAGATTTACTTATCCCGAAAATGAAGATAAAAGAATCTTAATGAATTTTTCAAGAAGAATCGGAGGAAAAGCGGATTTTGAAGAAATTGAAATAGTGAATGACAGAACCATTGAGGGAAAAATTCACTGTACCCCCAAAGGCGGCGGTTTCGGTCACGGTCACGGAAAAATAGCATATGATTTATATTTTACCTGTGAAATTTCCGAAAAGCCTGAAAAAATGAGATTCTTTTCCGAGGAAGAACTGCAGAAGGAAAACCTGAAGAAATTCGCTCACGAAGATGTAGGGCTTATTCTTGATTTCGGTACAGACGGCAATTCACAGATAATAATAAAATGCGGAATTTCTTATACATCACTACAGGGTGCAAGAGAAAACATAAGCACAGAAATGCCGGATTTTGACTTTGATTTCCAAAGAAAAAATGCCTTTTCTTTGTGGGAGGATGCATTCAAAATAGTTGATGTCGATGGCACGGATGAAACAGATCTGACACTTTTTTACACCTGTCTTTATCACGCACTTTTGGATCCGAGAGTTTCTGCCGATATAAACGGAAGCTTTACACTTAACGGCAAAATCTACAACAATACCGATTACATTCACAGGACGGTTTTCAGCGGTTGGGATGTATACAGAAGTGAATTTCCGCTTCTTACAATCATACGGCCCGATATTGTAAATGATGCAGTCAATTCTTTGCTTAAAATTGCAGAAAATTGCAATTCATCATTTCCGAAGTGGGAGCTTCTGGGTATAGATGCAGGCTGTATGGTCGGTGATCCGGGACTTATTGTTGTTGCAGACGCTTATCTTAAGGGGATAAGAAATTACGATACCGAGAAAGCATATAAAATCGGACTTGCTTCAAGCAAAGTCGAAAAAGAATTGTTTTCCCGTGAATTCCATTCCATAAGACCCGATGTAAAACAATATACAGAAGATACATTCGTACCGGAAAAGCTCAGTGATACACTTGAATTTTTGCTTGCAGATTACACAATGTTCCGTTTTTCAAGTGATTTAGGTGATAAAGAAAATGTAAATTACTTCTCAGAAAGAATCAAACGCTATAAGGATAACTACAACGAAAAGCTCGGTTTTCTTGCACCCCGTTATGAAAACGGAAATTTCGTTCACGAAGACGATGAATATGATGATGACGGCTGTGTAGAAAGCAATATTTTCCAGCAATCATGGTTTGTTCCTTATGATGTAAAGGGACTTAGCCGTCTTTTCGGTGAAGAAAGAACTATTGAGCTTCTGGAAAGATTTTTCAGTAAAGCCGATTTATCAAAGCTCTGGAATGATGATTATAATCACTCTAACGAACCCTGTCATAATATCACACATTATTTTGACATTTTGGGACTTCCCCACCGTACACAATACTGGACACGCCGTGTTCAGAAGGAAGCATATAAAAAAGGTGCGTTCGGCTTCTGCGGCAATGAGGATGTCGGTCAGTTATCCGGATGGTATGTATTGTCTGCATTAGGCTTTGCTCAGGTTTGTCCCGGCTATCCGGCTTACTTCATTAACACACCGTTATTCAAAAAAGCTACGGTAAAGCTCAATAAAAAATATCATTCCTGTGAAAACGCAGAAGCATTCACGGTAGAATGTGATAAAGACCCGTTGGAATTCCCTTATATCAGCTCAATGGAGTTTAACGGACAGATTATAAAAAGACCGTATCTTACTTATTCTGAAATAACATCAGGCGGTACATTGAAATTTGAGCTTTCAAAAGAACCGATAACCGATTATTTTGAAAATACGGAAATTCATTTTTCAGAATAAATTTATTTAATAACGAAGGGGCTGTATCAAAACATCGTAAGCAGATGTTATTGATACAGCCCCTTATTGATTTAATTGAAAACAAAAATGTCAGTGTTTTTTAATGTGGGAAATAACGGAACATTTGCTTCTATGGTAAAAAGTATTCTTGAAGAGCTATCACACAAATATCATATTATTTACTATGTTGTTTTAGCATATATGGCTTTACCGAAACAGTATTATGAATCAATTGATGAGCATACGATTTTACCTGAACAAAAGCTTACACCGCCTGTAAAAGGAACGCTCCTTTTGCAGGCGGTGTTATTATGTTTGATTATTTCAGTTGTTCAAGTCCGACAGATGCACGAAGAATAAGTCTTGCATCTGCAGCCTTTACTGCACCGTCCTTATCCACATCGGCAGCATAAAACTGAACTTCAGAAAGAGTTTCAAGTCCGACGGATGCACGAAGAGCAAGTCTTGCATCTGCAGCTTTTACTTCACCGTCATTATCAACATCACCTAAAATAACCTCAGGTTCCGGCTTTTTGTTGATAATATACGGGAATGATTTTTCACCGCTGTAATTTCCGATAAAGGTTACAGTAACGGTATACTCACCTGCTTCAATGCTTTCACCGCTGTATGTCACATTATAGTCAGTTCCCTCCTGAAGAAGATTTCCTTTACTGTCTTTTACCGTAATAACAGGCTTCTGCACCTGTTCATTACACTCAAAGGTATCGTTTGATACAGTAATCTCTGAAGGATAATAAATCGAAGTTGTTGATTCTTCCGCAGCACATTCAACACAAACAGATGAAATTTTTCCATTTGTTGTGAGGGTTGCGGGAGTAATAACTTCCTTATATTCATGCTCATGAGTATAAAGACCGATGGTAAACTGACTGAGTTCAGAACCGTAACAATCTTTCTCAACAGAATAGTAACGCACGGTAAGAGTCTTTCCGTCATTTGAGAAATAGAACATCGCAACCATTGCAGTAGAGCCGATATTTTTGTCCACATACTGTGGGTCAATAAGCATCTGTGTAACAGTATTGCCGTTTTCACCTATATCTTGTCTGTATACGATATGCTGCCAGGGATCGTGTCCCGATAAAACAAGAACTATATTCTCGTGCTTGGAGAAACACTTTTCCCACATATCATCACCGTTCTGAGGATCATCATATCCGGTATAATATGTCGGCGGATAGCAGTCTTCTGAAGATATAGTTGTTCCGTCTCTGTACATATACGCATGAGTAATTATTATTACTTTATGCTCAGGATGCTCTGCAATTACCTTGTCAGCCCAATTGAGCGTTTCTTCATCGGGTGCAAAATCAAGTGTCATAATGAGATAATCCGTACCCTGAATACTGAAATATCGGTATGAGTTTGTAAGGTCACCTTCAACCTCGCCACCCTCGGGAATATCTTCCTCGCGAGTCATATAGATTATACTGCCGTCCTCCTGTTCAACAGGAATAAGTCCGGGCTGTTCAGGATCAGTAAGAGATATAGTTCCCGAATCCATCATTCCGTCAATGGTAGTTTCATAAAAGCCGTTATGAAGAATTCTGTTAAAATCGTCCCAATCGTCGTGATTACCTCTTGTAAGCACATAAGGAATTTCGCCGTTGAGCTTACTTATATAAGAGCTTGCTCTTTCCCATTCCTCGTCTGTGCTGTCATCAGTAATATCACCGAGACCGATAACATATTCTATCTTCTGTGTATCCTTATTTTCAAGCAACCAGTCATAAATTGCTTCCATAGCTTCGGGGTCTTTTTCACACATTGTCTGTGTATCCCCTATTACAGCAAACGAATATTCAAAATTGCTTACAGGCTCAACGGCTTCCTTATCCTGCCATAAAACTATGTGATTGAGGTCATTTCCGTTTGCCGAAAGGTCATCAACAAGATGCTTTGAGCATTTAGTTAAATCATATGCAGCAAGAAGATTATCATCAGTAGTTGTGATTCCGTTTTGATAATCAGATGCTATTTCGGCAGCAGTACGAATGTCAGACCACACGGCAACGGAATAAATAGTACCTGTAAAATGCGTTGCATTACCGTTTCTGTGGTCACCACCGATAACGGGAAGATGCTTTTCTTCAAACGGAGTAATTTCTGCAATTTTGGTAAGAGTCTGTTTAAGCTCACCGTTCACATAGCAATACATCTCTTTTTTGTTAAAATCCATTACAATACTGAGATGCACTTTCTCTCCTGTTGCAACATTTACATTTTTAAATGTATATACATTCTGTTTTGAATAATCTGCAACATCTCTTATTGCCACTCTCGGCTGACCGTTTTTGTTAAGAGAGAACACTAAAGCCGGATCATATATACCGTCACTTCCGAGTATTGCGGTAGTACCCGTCAAGGTATCTGCATCAACAGAGAAAACAGCTTCAAAGGTAAGGGGCATTGATTGGTACTTACTGCTGAGAACATACTGCTCGTTCTCATTACAGGTAAGCCCGTCAGAGTTATAGCACTCAATACAATCCACCACTGTAAGTGCAATTGTATCCTTATAAGTTCCGTCGGAAACGGTAATGGTTGCTTTTCCTGTCTTTTTGGCTGTGATCTTGCCGTTGATTACGCTTGCAACAGAAGAAGAGCTTGAAGTCCAAGTAAGATTATCTTGGTCGCCGAATTCAGCAATTGCTTCATACACCTGACCCGGTTCAAGAACGAGATTTGCAGGACTTACATCAAGAGTATCATTAATGGCGCCGTAGGAATATTTGCTTGCAAATATATCGTAAAATCCGGGAGTATCTCCGTCAATTTCATTGATTACCAGCATCGAATTTGTTCTGTACCAGAACGCTGCCGTTCCGTAGTTGCAGGAGGTCATCAGGCATACGTTGTGACGCACCCCGTTTTCCGAATAACTCATTATAAGGTCCTTGGCATGAATTCCGCTGTTGGAATTTATACTTCTGTAACCAATCTCGGTACCAAGCTTCAGCTTTTCAATTTCAGTTGTATCAAACTCACCGAGGCGAATTGCAAACTTATTATTTACATTCGGACTGTTACAGAATATATCCTCAACCTTTGCTTCCAGCGTTTTCTTGAGGTTTCCGTCACCAAAGCTGAATGAATTGTATATAAATTCAACATAATCATCAGAAGTCTGCAGTTTATCAATATACTTACAGGTGGGATTGTAGTCAACATCCCAACAATCCGTTGTACCGCCGAACGGAGTAAAATACAATTCAAATACGGAATCTGTTTCACTGCCCGGATAAATAATTATTTCGTCATCGGGGATTTTATCTCTTTCACCGTTTTTTATGAGCGTGAGCTGTTCCATATTCATATTTTTTATGACGTCACGCAGCTCATAAATATCCTCCTGACCGCTGTAACGTGTCATCAGCTGTGTATAATTGTAGGTTACACGCCACAGCTCATCGTGGTCGGAAATAATAACACCTGACTGTGAACCGTTTTGTCCGTTTGCACCGTTATAAAAGATATCGTCAAGATTGGCACTTGCAAAATAAACTGATTTGCCGTGCTCGGTGCCGTCGGTTGCCAGATAGTTTGTTACCGTCAGACTTTTAAGATGCTGCATTTCATAGCCATTATCGTTAACACGCCAATCGACCTTTACACAGTTAAGGAAATCAGATACTTTCTTACCGCTTGCATATTGCTCATAACAATCGGTATTAAGTGCACTGTTGAAGTATGTAACATAATTCAAGTGTGTTCTGGTTGTGAGCTTACCTGTTTCAGGATCATACTGCTTGCGTCCGTATGAGGTGAGTTGGTTAACCATTGTAACCTCAATTCCCATACGAGCAGCCTCAACAAACATATAAGAAATACGCACAAAGCCTTGCTCATCATAGTTTGTTGTATAAAGAGTACGCATATATCCGTAATATTTGCTTTCGGGAATAACACATACGGAAGCACCTGCAGACGTGCGGTACGAGGAAAATGTAATTTTAACATCCTCATCAGGATGAGCTCTTTTATACTGAATACATTGGTATAAGAGAAGTCCGAGACCGCAGTTAGGATCATTCAATGCCTCATTGGGAACCCTGTAAAAAGCCTCTGCAGTTACGGTTTTTCCGTTAATATTTGCATAAGTAGTATGACCTAACCCTTGAAAATTCTCGGGATTATTTGCAAGAGGAAAATTATCGTAATACGGACTTACGGAATGCTGATTATTTTCCTTGATATTCTTTTCAATTTCGGGAAGTATTTCATCAAAAAAGGACTTTTCCGTTGCTTTATAATAGACTGTTGTCCCGAAAGGGTTGGTTTCCGACGGAAACTGTGTAGTTTCCGTCGCCAAAACCGTATTATCAAAAGGAATGAATCCTAAAATCATTACAGCAACAAGTAATGTTGATATTAATTTTTTCATTTTTCCCACCCCTTTTTTTATTAAGGCATAGACGTGACATCAAAGGTTATCGATGTACTGTTACCGCCGACATCACTTACCCACGAAGCAGAACTGCTGTGAGAGGTATATATTCTCGGAGGATTGGAATAGCTGCTGACGGTATAAAGATAAGCAAAGGCTCCTTTAGCCGCAGTATTATCGCTCTGTGTTACCGTACCTGTAATATAAAGTCTTGAGTTGTTTGATGTAACATAGAACACACCGCCGTTCTGTTTTGAACCGGCTGCATTACCTGTTGCCTCAATGCCGTCAAACTTTGCACAGCTTGCTGTTCTTATTTCAACTGCAGCACCTGTGGTTTTTGATGTATTGCCTGTAAATTTACAATTTGTAAAAACAAGGCTATTAACAGTCGGTCCGTCGTCCGTGGTACAGTTTCCGTTCTGAATTTCAACTGCACCGCCACCTGCACCGAGAGACTTATTCTCATTGAACAGACAGGCGTCAGCATTTATAACAAGATTTGCACTTGAAGTGTCTGTTGAAATGGCACCACCCTTTGATGAAGCTTTATTACCGTCAAATGTAACAGCATTAAGAGTAAGACTTGTTGCGGCAGTTCCTTCAGCTGAGGAATCAGCAATCAAAATTGCACCGCCGTCACCGCCTGTGGCACTGTTTGTATTAAATGAAGATGATGTAATTTCTGCTTTTGCACCCAGATCAATGTAAACCGCACCTGCTTTAACAGCAGAGTTATTCTTGAATACGGTATTTTCACTCACATCTGTATTAGCACTACCGGAAATATGTAACGCACCGCCAAATCCGGCTGATATGTTGCTGTCAAATGTAACAGTTGTGAGAGTAAGACTTGTTCCTGCATTTCCTTCTTCTGTGGTATCAGCAACCATAATTGCACCACCGTCACCGGCTGTTGCACTGTTTCCTTCAAAGGAGGATGCTGCAATTTCTGCCGTTGCACCGGAATCAAGATATATGGCACCTGCATTTGGAGCTGAATTTCCCTTAAACACCGTATCTTCACTTATGTCAACCTTACCGCTTCCGGTTATGTGTAATGCTCCGCCGAGCTCGGTTGCAGTATTGTTTTCAAAGGTACAGCCCTTTATTTCCACAGCACCTTTTCCTGCAAGGTTCATAGCACCGCCATATTTTGCCGTGTTTCCGCTGATTATTGTATCGGTAACAGAAAGCGTTTTGCTTGAACGGAAATCAATGGCACCTGCATAAGTTGTAGCTGAATTTCCGCTGAGCACAGAATCCTTAATCGTTAATGTTACCGAGCCGCTGACATAGAAGACACCACCGTTAGTATTGGCATTTCCGCTTGCCGTAAGCTCTGTGACATCAAGGCTTCCCGAACCTGTTGCATATATAATACCGTTGCCCTTTGAAACAACATTATCGGTCATACTGACTTTATTAATCGTTACCTCTGAATTTCCTCTCAGATTGAACACAGGACCTGTTTTAGCTAAATTCTCACTAAAGCTGCCGTTATTAACGGAAATTGTTGAATCTACACCTGTAAGCACACCACCGTAGAAGCCCGTTGAGTTACCTGTTGCGGTAACACCTGAAAGCACAACGGAGCTGCTGTCGGCACAGATTGCACCGCCTCCGCCTCCCTGCTCGGCATTTGAAGCACTATTATCCTTAAATTCAGTACCGTTAAATGTCGCCTCAGAATTCGTTCTTAAGTAAATTGCACCGCCTATAGAGGCTGAATTACCTTCAAAAAAACCGCCTGTAAGTGTGATTGTTGAAGAAATACTGTCAATCGCACCGCCGAAGTTTATATTAACAGAGCTATCTTCAGCGTTAATGGTTTCAATTGCGGAATTTTTGTTAAATACAGTATCTGTAAGGCTAAGAGTACCGTAGCCCACATAGATTGCACCGCCGCCTTCACCGTTACCGTCGGCCTTATCACTAAAGCCGCTTACGGTATTTTCGATAAATGCTGTTCCGTCGAAGCTTGCTTCACAGGCACTTCTGATACTTACGGCACCGCCTCCCAAAGCTGAGTTACTCGTAAATGTACCGTCTGTCATTGTAAGACTTCCCGGAATAGCCTCCGGAACCTCAGCTGATTTTGCTACATATGTTACATATATGGCACCACCGTGATTTGAAGCCTGGTTCTGTGCAAAATCGGAATCACCTGTAATTGTGATATCAGAGCCGATGTTATTAACAGCACCGCCGCCTGTACCTGCAGTATTGGAGGAAAAGTCTGTATTTTCAATTGTTACAACAGAGGTCTTGTTATATAACGCACCTCCGTAGGTCTTTGCAGTATTTTCGCTGAAATAAGAATCCTTGACATTAACATTACTGTCAACAGAGAAAATTGCTCCGCCATTTTTAGTTGCACTATTCTCGCTGACAGCTCCGCTGTCAAAAGTAACGATTGCTCCTTCTGTTGCATAAACAACACCGCCCTCTGCTGCAGAATTTTCCGTCATTGAGGAACCGGACAAGTTGAGCTCAGAGGCTTCAACATACACAACACCGCCCGAAGTAGCAGAGTTTTTCGTAATTTCACTGTCTTTTATATTTATGCTCGTTTTTGAATTACTTGCATAAACAACGCCGCCTCTTGCAGCCTTATTGCCTGACATAATAAGATTTTCTGCATTCAATTCTGAACTGTTAATATAAATTACACCGTTTGAGCTTGCCGTATTATCAACAATCGAAGAATCGGAAATCGTTATATTTGCTCCGCCCTTAAAACTGAAAGCTGCGCCGGTTTTACCTGTAGAATTCTTGACAACACTGTTATCCTTGATTTCCACAGTAGTGCCGCTTATCATCAAAGTGCCACCGTAATATCCCGTCTTATTACCGTCAAGAGTAGTAGCACTGATCGTAAGGGTACCATCAATCATACTGACAGCACCGCCACCTACTGTATTGTCAAACACCTTGTGATCATATGTGGACTCATTATTTTTGAGTACTGCCGACATAAAGGTTACATCTGAGTTACTGAGTGCATATACGACACCGCCCGATGAAGCCATATTATTTTCAAAGGTACCGCCTTCAATATTAATTGTTGCACTCATTGCGTCAACAAAACCGCCAAAGCCGTATACCACTGAATCATCACTTGCATTTACGCTTTCTTCAGCAATATTACCGTCGGCAACAACATTTTTAAGAACGAGTGAAGCAAAGCCCGCATAGATTGCACCGCCGCCTTCGCTGTTACCGTCAGCTGCCTTATCATTGAAGCCGCTTACTGTGTTTGCGATAAATTTCGTTCCGTCGAAGGTTGCTTCACAATCACTTCTGATGCTTACGGCACCGCCTCCGATGGCTGTATTTTCTGTAAACGAACCGTTTTCCATTGTGAGAGTCGAAGGAATTCTTACCTTATTGACTGTAGTACCGTCTGCTCCTTCTTCTTCAACATCAACATAAACCATATAAACTGCACCGCCGTGGTTGCTTGCGGAGTTTTCTGTGAATATGTTGTCACCCGTTGCCGTAACGGTCGTAGCTGCAACATAAGCAGCACCGCCGTGATTACCTGAGACATTCTGTGTAAATTCGTTATCACTAAGATTAACAGTGCTGCGGTTCAAATATACTGCACCGCCATTACCGGTTGCTTCATTCTCTGTAAATTTTGCACTGTCAAGTGAAATTTCGGAAAGGATTGCGTATATTGCACCGCCGACAGACGACACGGTATTAGCTGATAATTCAGCATCCTTTACTGTAATAATGCTATTTTCCTCAGCATATACAACACCACCGTTTTTAGCCGTATTGTCAAAAACAGTACCGCCTGTCAATTCAACTGTTGCCTTTTCCGCATATACAACACCGCCGCTTGATGTTGCTTGATTATTATGCATTACGGAATTGTTTATGCTCAGATATGCTTTTGTACCGCTTGCATAAAATACACCGCCGTAATGGGCTTTGTTGCCGTATGCTTCAAGCTCGTCTGCGATAATCGTACTGCCATTGGAATATATAATGCCTCTGACGCTTGCTGTATTATTGATAACCTCAGAATTGCTTATTGTTACATTACCGGTCGAATTGACATACACTACTGCACCTGTACCGCCTTCCGACGATTCAATCTTACTGCCGTTTCTGACGGTAACCGTTGAGTTAGAAGCATGCACTACTCCGCCGTAATAATTGGATTTATTACCCGAAAGAGCGGTCGAATCAAAAGTAACAGTACTGTCTTTTGCTTTTATTACACCACCGCCGATGCTGTTATCGTGTTCAGTATTGATATAATCGGATTCGTTATTTTCAATGAGGGCACCCGTTACAATAAGTTCTGACTCTGCCATCAGGTGGAATACACCGCCCACGCTCGCCTTATTACCGCTGAATGTACCGCCGTTTACGGTAATCTGCGAGCTGACAGACGAAACGACACCGCCGAAGCTCTTATTGATTTCTCCTGTGCCTTCAGTAACTGTTGCAGCTGCCTCATTATCCGTTACGGTAACATTTTCCAGCTTAAGCTCTCCGTAACCGACATAGATAGCACCGCCGCCTTCACCGTTACCGTCAGCTTTATCACTAAAGCCGCTTACGGTATTTTCGATAAATGCTGTTCCGTCGAAGCTTGCTTCACAGTCACTTCTGATACTTACAGCACCGCCTCCGAGGGCTGTATTTTTTATAAATTCTCCGCCTGTAGCATTAAGAACAGAGGGAACACGCACACTTGAGTTGTCTTCCTGTACGATATCCTTATACACCACATATATTGCACCGCCGTGGTTACCTGACGAATTTTCATTAAAGCTGTTTTCATTTATCATCGAAACAGTCGAGGCTGCGACATAAACTGCACCGCCATGACCTGTGGAGCTGTTGGATATAAATTCCGCACCGTCAAACAAAGCCTCTGCCTGTGTCATAAATACGGCACCGCCGCTTGATGTGGCTGTATTTTCTGTGAATACGGTTTTATTGACAGTAAGATTACTGCTCTCATCACCGTAATAAGCACCACCGTTTTTAGCAGCATTATAAGCCACTTCACAGTTTGTGAAGGTCATTGAGCCTGACACAGCATATGCAAGTCCGCCTGAGGAGGTGGAATTGTTTTTATAAATGTTGCTGTCCGTGAATGTAATGTTTCCGGCTTCCGTGTATGCGACACCGCCGTTTTTAGCAGTATTGAGAGAAAGAGCACATTCGGTAAAGGTAACGGCTGAATTTTCTGCGTGAACAACACCGCCCGATACAGAAGCCGCATTGGAATATATTGTACTGTCTGTCACGGTAACGGCTGTATTTTTGTTGCTGACATAAAATACACCGCCGTATTTTGCCGTATTGCCTGTTGCAGTTATATTTTCGCAAGCAAGATTACTGCTGTTTGCATAAATTACACCGTTGTTACTTGAAATATTATCTGTAATTTCACAGTCCTTTATTGTTACATTACACTTATTTTTGAAATGTAACGCTGCACCTGTTGCACCCTCGGAATTCTTTATTGTGCTTCCGTTTGTGATGCTGACTGTTGTGCCTGATGACATAACGGCACCGCCGTAATATCCCGTTTTATTTGCATCAAGTGTTACACAAGCAATGTCAAGACTACCGCCGATAGTATTGATTGCACCACCGCCTATAGTGTTATCATAATCAAGCTTCTCATACGATGATTCATTATTACTGAGCGTCGCATTGTTTATTGTCAGAGCTGTATTTGCCATTGTATGGAACGCACCGCCCACACTTGCCTTATTATCGCTGAATGTACCGCCGTTTACGGTAATCTGCGAGCTGACAGACGAAACAACACCGCCGAAGCTCTTATTGATTTCTTCTGTGCCTTCAACAGCTGTTGCAAAAGCCTCATTGTTATCTGCAGTAACATTGTTGAATGTGAGCTTACCGTAGCCGATGTAAACTGCACCGCCACCTTCTGCATTACCGTCAGGCGAGCCTGTTCCGTCAGCTTTTATCTCATATCCGGCAACCGTATTTTCAGTAAATACCGTACCGTTAAATGTTGCTTCACAGGCACTTCTGATGCTTACCGCACCGCCGCCGGTAGCACTGTTGCCGACAAATGTACCGTTTTCCATTGTGAGAGTTGAGGGAATTCTGATCTCATTGACTTCTGTTCCGTCTGCCCCTTCTTCTTCAGCATCAATGTAAACCATATAAATTGCACCGCCGTGGTTGCTTGCGGAGTTTTCTGAGAATATGCTGTCTCCCGTTGCCGTAACATTCGTAGCTGCAACATAAGCCGCACCGCCGCTGAGCGTTGCCTCATTATTTGTGAAAGTTAAATTACTGAGCTGTGCATCTGCATAGCTGAGATAAACAGCACCGCCGTTTTTGGAGGAGTTTTCGCTGAATAAAGTGTTACTTAATATAATGATACCTTCAGCTTGATATAATGAGCCACCCGAACCTGTTGCAGTATTCTTTTCAAAAACAGAATTGCTGACAGTCAGATTTCCTTTCTCGGTTGCATAAATTACACCACCGGTCTTAGCAGAATTTTCAGTAAACGTTACATTGTCGATCGTAACATTTCCTGCTGTATGGTATAACACACCGCCCGAGCCTCCGGAAACGGAGTTTTTATTAAACGACGAGTCGGAAATACTGAGGTTTCCGCTACCGCTTGTATAAATTACACCGCCGGCTGAATTTGCAGTATTTTCACTTGCAGTCATATTCACTATGCTGAATTCCGTACCGTTCAGATAGATTATTCCGTTCTTTTTTGAATTATTATTTGTTACGGTAATATCCTTTGCATCAAGACTGCTTCCGGATGTAAGATAAAGAGCCGCACCGGTTCCGCCGTTATTTCCGTTAATTAAAGTATTATCCTTAATTGTAACATTACATTTTTCTGTGAAAACCGCACCGCCGTAATATCCGGAGGAGTTGCCGATAATTTCAGACTCGGAAATGTTTATTTGGGAATTGTTTGCATAAATCGCACCGCCGCCTGCCTTGTTATCCAGATTTGCATCGGGAGTAGAATTTTCCGTAAGGCTTACACCGTTAAGATTAATGGCACTGTTTGTTCTGCCGCTTATTGCACCGCCGTAAAGAGCTGTATTTTCTTTAAGCTCCGTATCAGTAATGTTAAGTGTGCCTCCGATTTTCTGAGACTCCGCATCCGTAATGTAAGAAAGGTATATTGCACCACCGTAGTTTACTGCTTTATTTCCGCTGATAACAGTATCTGCACCGCTGATATTTACGGTCGCACCGGATACATATAAAGCACCGCCGTTATTTTCTGCTTCATTATTTTCGATAGTCACACCCGATACATCAAAAACAGAAGGCTTTATGGCATATACTGCACCGCCGTTATTTGCCTTGTTGCCCGATAAAATAATGTTTTCATCGGTAAGCTCTACCTTACAAGCGGACGAATAGATTACACCGCCGTCCTTTTCTGCAACATTTCCCGTTGCCGTAATATTTGAAAATTCAAGCTCACTGTTTGTATAAAGTGCAACGGCACCGCCGCGGAAAGCCTTATTTTGTGTAAATGTAACCTTGCTTATCGTTCCCGTAGCTCCGGTATTATAAACAGCACCGCCGCCATAGCTTTCGCTTGTTGCAGTATTGTCAGTAAAGCTGCAGTCTATTATCGAATACTGAGAATCATTGAAATAAACCGCACCGCCTCGGTCACCTGTATTCTCTGCAAATGCACAGGCTGTAACATTTACTGAAGACGGAAGCTTTTCCAAAGTGGTTTCATCCTGCAAATCAAACGCACCGATTGCACCGCCGTAACCGACAGATGTATTTTTTTCAAATACGGAATTATTTTGAGCCGTAAAGGTGGCACCGTAAACATAAACTGCACCGCCGTCACCCTTTTCAACGCTGTTACCCGTAAACTGACAGTTGTCTGCCTGAACAACGGCATCCGCCGTAACATAAAGTGCACCGCCGTTTTTAGCTGTATTGGATGAAAGAACGGAATTTGCAATTATAACGGCGGTTTTTCTTCCTGCATAAAGCACACCGCCGTACACACCTGTGTTTTCCGTTGCAGTAAGATTATTAAATAATGCTTCGCGACAAGTGATATACAAGACACCGTTCAATCCGGAGCTGTTTCCTTTGAGAACGAGATTTTCTGTCGCAAGTGTTTCACCAGATGCATATATTGCACCACCGGTGCCGCCGGTGCTTTTAGATATTTCAGTGTTCTTTATCACCGATACACAGCTGTCAAGTCGTATTGAACCGCCGTAATATCCCGACGAGTTACCGTCAAAGAGAGAGTTTGTTATGTTGATATTTGAATTATTTGAATAAATTGCACCGCCGCCTGTTGTTGTTTTGACTGTTGCTTCAGGCGTTGAGTTTCCGATAAAGCTCACATTTTTAAGAGTAATATCAGATGCACTTCTTCCGCTTATAGCACCGCCTGCAAGGGCAGAGTTTTCTTCAAACACTACATTTTCCGCTTTAAGCACGGAGCCGTTTTTGGTTCCGTCTTCAGCTGTCGAATATGTAAGATATAATGCACCGCCGTGATTACCTGCCGTGTTGCCGCTAAAGGTACAGGTGCTGTCAAGTGTAATTGTTGATGAATTCAGGTATATTGCACCGGCATTAAACTGTGCGGAATTATTTTTGAATTCCACATTCTTAAGAGTAAGCTTTGCTTTTGAGTAGTAAACGGCACCTCCGTTACCGCCTGTGCCGGCTTCCGACATTATGGCGGAATTTTCAACGAAATCAACACCTGCCATACTTACAACCGTATCTGTTGAAATATAAACGGCACCGCCGAGAATTGCGGTATTTCCGTCAAATGAGCAGTCGGACATACTGACCGTTGCCTTGGTGTAAACTCCTATGGCACCTGCATTCTTTACCGATGTATTCTTGCTGAATGAACAGTTTTTTATTATCGCATCACTGTTCTTCGTAACATAAATTGCACCGCCGTTACCGGCACTTTTTGAAGTTACCGTTGTCTGATTTCCATTGAATTCACAATTGATAATTTCAGCATATGTACCTTCATTTCCGTCAGCAGCCGTTCCGCCTGCGTTAAGTGTCAGAGCTCCGCCCTGTGCGGCTATGTTTTCTTCAAAAATACTGTCAGAAATCTGAAGCTGTCTGCGATTAACATCAGCCGTTGCATAATGATGGTAAATTGCACCGCCGCTGGATTCACAGTTATTACCGATAAAGGTTGCACCTTTTACAACAAGAGCACCTGCGGTATATATCGCACCACCGCTTGTTTCACTGTGATTATCAATAAACTCTGCGTTAGAATAGATCAGAGTTGAGTTTTTTGTAGATGAATACAAAGCACCGCCGGCTCTTGTTGAGCGGTTGTTCTTTATAATCATTTTTTCAGTACAGTTGTCGGAGCCTACAATAATATGCGATGTGGTGGTTAATGAAGAAGAAACTGCGCCGCCAAAGGTATAGGATACATTGTCCGATATCTCACCGGAAACAAGATAGCAGCTCTTGTCATTATATACGGCACCGCCACGCAAGGCTTCGTTTGAGCTTATCGTTCCACCGTACATATAGAAAGCGCCTCTGTTGTAAACAGCACCGCCGCAGCCGTTGTCCTCTGTATTGGACACGGTGCCGTCTTCGTTGGGTGTCTCGGTATATTCAATCGCTACTGCATTGTTCTCAATAACACCGCCATACATATTAACGGTTGATGAAAGATTTAAGACAGCCGCACCGCCCATACGCTTGAGTGCACTCTCCGAGAAAATATTGTCATATTGATATATTCTGTCATTCGCGGTTTTATTGTTGTTTGCAATTCTTACACCGTCATAAATATTGAGCTCTGAGCTGTCGGCAACAAAGACGGCAGAACCGTTGACAGGTACGGTAACATTATCCCTGTTACCGTCAATTGTAAGCGTACCCTTACCGCCGCCGAGTGTGAGAACTGCTCTGCGATTCTGCATAACAGACTTATTTCCGTCCTTATCAGAACCTACAACAAAAATATCTCCTGTGTAATCGGGTGCACGGGTAATTGAGAAATCCCCGTCTGAATAAACAGTAGTTTCATATGGAATAAATATAGGCTGATCAACTGTGATATTATCCGTAATCACAATTACATCTGTTCCTGCATTTGCACGCTTTACAAGCTCTGTAATTGTATCAGTGCCGTCAAGCTCCCAAACAGCATAAACAGTTATATCACCGTTGATAATACCGGAGGAAGCAAATGCTTCACCCTTACTGTCCAGCCAACCCTTAAAATTATAGCCTTCTTTATAAGGGGTGTCTAATGAATATTTGCCGTCGGCTGCAACACCCTTCTTTGTTACATTACCGGAGCCTAAATCAAGAGAGATATAGTACACAGCAGTCTTTTTTGCAAGTACTCTGTCGGTATAATAGCCACAGTTTTCACATTTTCTGCGTTCAATACCCTCTTTTTCAACGGTTGAATCAAGGTGAATTTCCCATTCGCCCAACTTATGACCTGTCGCCTTGAGAATTTCCGTTTTTTTGTATGTACAAGACTTACAGGTAGTCACCTGTTCACCCTCTTTTGAACAAGCGGGTGTCTTGGTAATTACAGTTTCAAGCTCGTGCTCATGAGCTTCTCCCGGGTCCTCCAAATTTTCAAGTCCGACCGAAGCTCTGAGAACAAGTCTTGCATCTGCTGCAGAAATTTTTCCGTCAAAGTCTGCATCGGCAAGCTTTTTCTGTTCATCAGAAAGCTCCTCAAGACCTACTGATGCTCTCAGAATAAATCTGGCATCAGAAGCCGACACGCTGCCGTTTTTGTCAATATCTCCAATAGCTGTTGCAGAAACTGCAAAAGCAAAGGACACAGCAACAAGAACTGCAGCTATAACAAACAGTATTCCTTTTTTTGTCATTTTCATACAATTTTCTCCTCTGAAGATTATTTCGTTTTACCGAAGTAAATTCAAAAGCGTGCCGAGAAAAACGCAATATCGTTTTTTACAACACAATATTTTGACATATTACAACACGATATAATATATCCATATTATAATAACAGAAAAAAAGGAAAAAAACAACTACTATTTATTGTCAGCATAAAAACAGCTTTGAAAAAGACTTTTTCGACCGCTTCAGAATAAAGCCAGCATGATACTCCGTTAAGAGTATCACACTAAGCTCTGCATTACTGTTCTGCTTTATATAATGAAAGCTGTTTGTTTTCATCGCATAATCCCAGGTATATTTCTTTTGCATTTCTGAAGCCCTGTTCATTAATCTGTTTTATGAGCCACTTGGAATCAACACCCATACGTTTAAGATTTTCTTCTAAAATTTTTCCGTCCATAATTACTTCTGTGCTGATGTATTCAGGCTCGGGAGATAAATTCATATCCTCAGGATTCATAGGGCGTTTTAAGCTGACGGGAAGAATAGTAAGTCTTCCGTTATATTCAAAAATCGCAGTCTGAATATCCGATAAATTGAAATAGCCCTCCTGTCTGCACATAACCATAAACTCACTTAAATCAAGCTTGGCTTTTTTCATATTCCTTCGGTAAAGCTTTCCGTTATTCATAATTATCGTGGGTGTCCCGTTAATAAACTTACGCATTCCGGGTAATTTGCTTGTAATACAGGTAAGTATAACAGTTATGATTCCGTATACAAGCATAGCAATAAGTGGTTTTAACGGTTCTTCCAGCTCGGTTGCCAGTTCCGCCGCTATGGAACCGATTGTAATACCCGTTATATAATCAAAAAAATCAAGCTGTGACATTTGCTTATGCCCTAAAACCTTGGCAATTATAAATAATGCTGCAGCGGATAATACCGATGTCAAAACTACTTTTATTATTTCCATATCATACCTCCGTTTTAATCAGTATTCCCGCAAACAATGAAAAAAAAACTTATACAATATCAAATAATAATTTGATTTTGCTGTGAACATATTATATAATTGTCCGAGAAAAAAATTCAGGAGATTAATTTATGAAGATATTAAAGATGTTGCCGGGTATTATACTTTCAACGGCAATTGCCTTTCTTGCCTGCTTTACGGAAAGCCTTCTTCCCATTCCTATTATCGGTTCCGCTGTTATTGCGATGTTTATAGGAATGATTATAAATTACTTTATTAAAAACACCGCCGTATTTGCAACAGGCATTAAATTTACTTCAAAGAAAATACTTAAATTTGCAATCATTCTTTTGGGGCTTTCCCTTAATATAACAACTATTCTCAATGTTGGAAAAATGTCCCTGACTGTTATGATATTCACACTTCTCACCTGCTTCGGCGGAGGATACTTCATAGGAAAAGCACTGGGACTCAACTGGAAGCTTTCAAATCTTATCTCTGCAGGCACAGGCATCTGCGGCGGCTCTGCAATTGCAGCAATAGCTCCCACAATAGAAGCAGATGACAATGATGTTGCATATGCAATGTCTGCAACCTTCCTTTTTGATATGGCAATGATAGTTTTGTTCCCGATTATGGGCAGAGCTCTCGGAATGAGCGATGAAGCCTTCGGCATATGGGCGGGAACAGCAGTTAACGATACCTCGTCGGTTGTGGCAACAGGTTATGCTTTTTCGGAAGCTGCGGGTGATTTTGCAACAATGGTAAAGCTTACAAGAACCCTTTCAATCATCCCCACAGTTATTACATTTGCATTCATTCAGCTCAGATTAAAAAGAAAGGAGGCTGTTAAAAACAGCGAAAATGCAGAAATTCTTAAGGCAAATTTCAGCATTAAAAAGATTTTTCCTTGGTTCATTCTCGGGTTCCTTGCTATGTCGATAATTGCAAGCATCTTTACCATTCCCGCTGAGGTGGTGTCCGGCACAAAAAGTGTAAGTAAATTCCTTATGGTCTGTGCCCTTGCCGCAATAGGTCTTAACACTTCCTTCAAGGATATGAAGAAATCGGGAATACGCCCTATGATACACGGTTTTATAATTTCAGCTCTTGTGGTAATCGTGGCTCTTCTTGCAGAGGTTGCAATAGGTCTTGTTTAATATAACCGATATATACAAAGTAAGCGAATTTTACCCCCTGCATCCGTTTAATCGGAGCAGGGGGTAAAATTAATTATGCCGATATAATAATTAACCAATTGAGGCTATCAGTTCATTCATAGAGTCAAGAAGTGTTCCTGCGGTTTCGGGACCCACAGAATTTGTTTCTTCATAATGCTTTCTGTCAAATGAATCATAAGGAATATTGAAATAAGGAAGCCATTCGTGAAGCATAAAATCATTTTCGGGGATAATATATCCAAGCTCATCATTACAAAGTCCTATAACAAAATTATGCTCACAGCGTGACATCTCAGAAAGTGTTTTGTAATCAGCTTCGGTTCCGTTTGCCGATTCTTCTGCCGAAAGGAAGTTTCCGCTTTCAAGCTCGGGACAAAGCTCTCCCGGTATCATATAAACACCTATCTGACGGGAACCAAGCTCCATATAAGAAACTTCTGTAATTATAGAAACCTCATTATTATCGTTCAATGACATATCGTTATTAAGAACACCGATAAATCTTGCAAGAAGAAGTGCTGTATTATCACAAAGCACACTGACTATCTGTGACTTGATATTAATTACGGGAGTCAGTTCTTGTTCGTTATTAATTCCTAAAACAAGATCTGCAACCGCTTTTCCGAATTCCTTGGTATGTTCAATACATTCGGAAAGCTCACCTTTAAGGAAGGTATCAATTTCAGCACCTGTAATAAGTCCGCCTATTGCACCATTTATAAAGACAACATTTGCTCCGCCTGTTTTTTCATCGATTTCTTTTGACATATATGCGGGGAAATCTGCACTGACAATATTTGTGTTGCTGCCGAGCATTTCAGCATGGCAGGCAAAATTTACTATATAGGTATCGTTACTGCCGTCAGCAGGCTCAAAACGGATACTTGTGACGGTGCTGTCATAATCAATGGGAGTTCTAGTATCTGCCTGCAAGCCGTCAGACTCGGCAGTTCCGAAATAAAGTCTCCCGTTTTCCCGTGATTTATAGGCAGAAATGATAGCAGCAGCAGTCTTCTCCTTGAGATTATTCATAAATTCATCATTTTTACCGTCTGAATAAAATGCTTTACCCCAAAGTCCCTGCGTATCTACAGCCGAATGGGTATGAGTAGCACAGATGTTGATTGACTTGAGATTCGGTATTTCTCCGCTTTCAATAACCATTTGTCTTATATCGTTTATATCTGCACGGCTGATACCTACGCTGTCAATTGCACATATGATAACACCGCCTCTGCCTGTATTATCATCAAGATAAACTGCCTTAGCATACATATCATCAAGCACACCTGTTGCAGGATTGTTCGTGTTGTAGCCTGCAATATAGAATGTATCAGCACTTACATCAGCGGGAGTGAGTACTTCCTTTGCAAAGCCGACTGTCCAGCACTCACCGGATTCATCCGAAAATACGCTGTCCCCGGTAAGCATATACTGAGCCTCATCCGTTTCATTTGTAAACATAGAACCGGGCAAAACCATTATAATCAATGTTAAAAGTGCGGATATAATTTTTCTGACTAATGCGGGAAGACCGAGAAAACGCAAAATTTCCATATTAAATTACCTCCAGTTTTTTATGAGCTTTTCAAATGCGATTGAAAAAGCAGAAGCCGTAACTGAACCCGTTGAAACAGTTTCTTCATAGTGGCCTTCTTCATTTGATGCAGAATAGTCGTTATCGGGAACGATATAACCTACAGCATCATTACAAAGTCCGAACACAAGAACTTCGTCGCTTTCATCAAAATAAGCACTAAGCTCGGAATAGGGATATTCTGTACCGTTATAAGCCTTATCAGCAGAGAAAAATCCGCCGTAAACAAGCTCAGGCATAACTTCGCCGGGGGCTTCGATAATCTTTATGTTTGTACCGATTTCAACATAGCCTATTTCAGATGTAAGATAAACCTTACCGTTTTCTTTGAATGCATTGACATTACAAAGTCCCGCACGCTCTGCAAGAAGGAAAACGAAGTTATTGACCTCAAAATCAACCTGAGCATGAGCTACATTGAGAATAGGCTCAACCGCTTCACCGTTTTCAGCCAGCTCATAAAGAATATCAGCAACCAAAAGAGAGTATTCCTGCATTTTTTCAAATGCAGTAAGTTCATCCGAGATTCCCGTTCTTTCATCCGTATTTATATATATTGCACCGCCTATTGCACCCTGAATAAAAATGAAATCTGCATTCTTTTCTGCTGTCACGGTCTTTTCAATGTAGTACGGAAAATCTCCGGAAAGCTCGCTGTTGCTCCAATCAAGATTTACAGGATGGGCACCGAAATTGGTAATATAAATTTCTTTCTTTGCCGTGTCATTCGGAACAAAACGGAAAAGGTGAATTTCTTCGTCAATAGAATAGGGGGCTCTTCCGTCATAGAACATTTCTGGACAGACTTTCGATGAATAATAGAGCGTACCGTCAGTACGGTTGTTATAAGCTTCTCTTATCGCATCAGCGGTTTTTTCAATAACGGAATCAATATAGTCCTGATTTCTGCCGCTTTTAGGGATGTTTCCCCAAAGTCCCTGAGTGTCAATACCGCTGTGGGTATGAGTTGAACCGACATCAATGCTTATAAGCATACCGTTTCCTGTGATATCGCTGAGCTTCTCACGGATTTCCTTTATGTCGGCATTCATAAAACCGACGCCGTCAATCCATGCAAATGCCGCGGCACCTCTGCCTGAATTATCATCAAGCACTACCGCTCTTACGCACAAATCGTCAACAACACCCGTTACCTCCTGTGCAGGAAATTTAAGGTAACCGCCGAGAAAATATCTTGTGCTGTCTATGTCATCGGGAGTAAGCACTCTTCGTGCGAAGCCGGCTTTCCAATATTCTGAAACGGCATCATCTATGAAGCTTTCATTTCCTTCAAGAAAATTTTCAGCTATCGTTTCATACGGTCTTTCATCGTATCCGATTTTAGCAACACTCTGAAAAACTGAAGAAAGAAGCAGGGGAAGACCTGTAAGTACCGCTAAAATAGCCGATAACCATCTGATAGTAAGTGCCATAATAAAACCTCCGTATTTTAGTTTGCTTGTTCGAACAAGCCTTTAAGTTCATTTTTTATATCAATGTCATTTGAAAATCGTGCAGGCATTGAATTATATTTATCAACAAGAGAGAATATCTCACCTTTAAGTGCTTCCTCTCTGTTTTTTATGTATTCAAAAACTTTTTCCGTAAGGTCACAGAAAACATAAAACTTTGCCGACCATTTATTAAGCTCATTGCATATCGGAAGGTCCTTCATAAGAAATTCTTTGCAGGTCTGCATTTTGCCTATATACTCCCCTGCAAGCGAAAATGCTTTATCTGTATCACCTTTATTAAAAGCGTTTTCTGTCTTATCAAGCACTTCATACATCCGTCTTGAATTTGCATCCTTAAGACAGGATGTATAAAGATGGTCTGCAAAAACAGTAAAAGCCTCCGCATATTCCTCTCCTATAACCTGCCTTATCGCATTTTCAAAGGACTTTTCCGAATCATAGCTTTCACTGTCCCACAGAAAATCTGCAAATGTTATAAGAGGAATTTTTGAGCACTCTGCATATTCCATACAGTTTGCAATGATTCCCTCGGAATACTTCCACAAATCCTTATCACGGTTGATGATCGGTGAAATATGCATTTCATTATACATTGAGCAATCATTCACGGGGTAATTGTCCCAATAAAGAGGCTTATGGTGAGTACACTCAATAAATTTAAGTGCATCAAAGCTCAGAAGCTCTCTTGAGCATATATCTTTTCCGGTCCAGAAAACCGAAACCTGAGGCGGTATATTCTGTCCCAGCTTTGAAATATAATATTCATTGCCTTTTCCGTGATAAAGAGTCGGACAAACAGTAAGCCTTATCGAGCTGTCAACATCCTTAAGGGCTGAATAATATCTGTTAATAAAATCAATATGAGCATTGACCGTTTCACCGTAACGGGATTTATCATCGGGAAATTCAAGCTCCTCATCAATATCGTCAAGAAGTAATCCGAAATCCGTAATACCGATTGAATAGAGCTGTTTTGTTTTTTCGACAAGTGTATTAAATTCACTTTCATCTGAATATTTTACGGAAAGCCCCGGTGCAATACACCAATAGAAATCCATATAATACTTTTTTGATACATCAACCAGCTCTTTTAAGCTCAGCAGTTCTTTTTCGGGGTATTTCTCACGCCATTTCTCACGGTGGTACAGGTCATCCTTTGGTGCATAATATACAGTATTCATACGGTTTTTTGCCATAAGTGACATAACCGATTTTCGATTTTCGTGACTCCATGGAGTGCCGTAAAAGCCCTCAATATATCCCCTGACGAAAAATGAGGGAGAACAGATATATTCACCGTCAGTCATAAGATTTTCGGAAAGCCTTTTTGCAATGTCACACAATGCATAAAATGCACTTTTTTCTCCCGCACATTCAATGTTGATTCTTTTTCCCGATATATTCAAAATATATTTCTCATCGGTAAGCCTGTGTGAGCTTTCGCAATAAGAGGTAATCCTTGTATTCAGATATGATATATTTATATCAAAATCATCAAAAGCTTCTCCGAACAGTTCTTCAAAAGCGTTAATTTCAAGCATAAACTCACCTCTCTTTGTAATAATACACCATTTTTTACAATAACACAATAACAAATACTTGATTTTACTTTCAGCAGATGATAAAATTTAACAAATTGAAAGGGAGTGGGGATATGACCGTAAGACCGTATGAAGCAAAGGATAAGGAAAATGTCCGATTTATATGTCTTAACAGCGAGGGCCCCTGCAAAAGCTCAAAAAGAGGAATAAATTTTGCTCTTGCAGTTTACTGCGATTATTATATCGAGAAGGAACCCGAAAATTGCTTCGTTGCTGTTGATGAAAACGATAAGGCAATAGGATATATTATCAGCACAGAGGATTTCAACCGTTTTAAAAAGTGCTTCACAACTGAATATTGTCAGAAAATCAAAAAATGGGAATTCCGTCGCAGAAAATCGGCACTGAGATCCATCATACCTCACGAAAAATATAAAAATGAATATCCTGCACACCTTCATATTGATATTCTTCCGGAATATCAGAGAATGGGGCTCGGTCACAAGCTTACGGATGAGCTTATCAGACACCTGAAAAGCAAGGGCGTCAAAGGAATTGTGCTTACAACATGGATAAAAAATAAAAAAGGCAGAGGCTTTTATGATAAATACGGCTTTACTCTTCTTGAAGAAATGAAAAACTGTGCCGTTTACGGTATAAAGCTTCAATGAAAATAACCGACAGATCTGTAAAAAGGTTTGTCGGTTGCTTATTTTCGTGTTATGTATATTTCCGTTATTCTTCTCCTTCAACAGCCGAACGGATATTCCAACCGTTCTTTTCAAGCAATTCCTCTGCTTTTTCATATGAACAGTTAAGAATTTCCGTAACTATACCTATCATTCTTTTTCTTAATTTTTTATTGGTCGGTCTGAGATTTATCATAAGGTTTTCATAAACACAGCCACACTTAACCATAGATGCGGTAGATATCATATTAAGAATTATTTTCTGTGCTGTGCCCGCCTTCATTCTCGTTGAGCCCGTAATAACCTCGGGGCCTGTATCGGCACAGATATCAATATCGGCAGACTTTCCCAATTCAGTATCGGGATTATTTGTTACGGAAACCGTTTTTGCACCTATACTTTTTGCATAATTTACGGCAGAAATAACATAGGTTGCAGTTCCCGAAGCTGAAATTCCTATCAGTATATCCTTACTGTTAAAATTTCGGTTTTTAAGATCATTAACCGACATTTCGGCATTGTCCTCTGCATTTTCGGCAGCCTTGAACATACATTTTTCTCCGCCTGCGATAATTCCGTTGAACAAATCATATGACACACCAAATGTCGGAGGACACTCAGCGGCATCACAAACACCGAGTCTGCCCGAAGTTCCGCTGCCTATATAAAACACTCTGCCTCCCGATTTTATTGCTTCAACCGTAAGCTCGCAGGCTTTTTCAATTTCGGGAAGAGCCTTCTCTACAGCTGCAGTCACCTTGCCGTTTTCATCATTTATAATTTTAAGCATTTCAAATGTTGACATCTTGTCAATGTTATATGTATTATGATTTCTTTTTTCGGTATTAAGCATTCACTTTTCGCCTCCGATATTTGATTTTGCAAGGGATAAAGCACCGTTAACCGCCGTTTCATCCGAGAATATAAGTGTACCTTTGTCTTCAATATATTTCAGCAAGAAGGGCTTCAGGATATCTTGCTGCTTACAAAGCCCTCCGCATATAACCGTTTTTGCATAATTATCTTTAAGAAACTCTCGTGCTGTCGTAATTATTTTTGCCGCTTCTTTTGCATTTCGGTCTAAAATCCTCTCTGCTTCCTTATCTCCCTTGCCGAATGCGTCAAAAACAACGGGGGCAAAGGAAGCAATAAAAGATGCCCCGCCCGAATATATCTCTGCAAGTGAATCCTCGGGATTTCTCCCGAGCTTATTTTTTACAAGCTCATAAATCAGCTTACTTCCGCCTCTGCCGTCACGATAGCACAAGGCTGAATTCAGCACATCCGCACCTAAATGAAAACCGCTTCCGCCTTTATCTATCATATAGCCCCAGCCACCGACACGCTGACGCTGTGCATCCGACTGACTGAAAGCCACAATACCCGTGCCCATAATAACAGCAACACCGTTTTCACCTTTTAATGCCGCTTCTAAAGTGCTGTCTGTATCACTGCCGTTTGAATATGCACCGAAGCCTAATTCTCCGAGGAATCTGCGTATTTCTTCTTTTATCTCCATTGAACCGCTTCCCGCAAGTCCCGTAAAAACGGATACTTCACTTAAATCAATTCCTTTGCATATCCCGTAAATGCCTTCTCTTAATACTGCTTTTGATTTCTCCGTACCGATATTTACGGGATTTGATGTCCCGAGAACGATCCGTCTTATTATATTTTCATTGATATCCGTAAGCAAAAACTCAGTTTTCGTTCCGCCGCCGTCAATACCTAAAAGATATTTTATCCTTTTTTCGGACACGCAAATCCCTCCCTGTGTACTCGTATATTGATTATATCATTAAACATCAATAAAAACAATAATTTGTATGTCAGATATTTTAACTCTTGATTATTTCTTCTCAGTCGTGCATAATTATTATGAAAAAAATTTTACATAGCGGAGGACAAGGTATGACTTTCGATATTAAAAACTTTACTTCAAAAATAATCTGTGAAAATCAGGTTAGCGATACTGTTATTGAAGCTGTGTCAAGAGAAAAAGAGCTTGATTTGTTCATTTGTGCAACTATAGACAAGCCGAAATTTATTGAACTGCATTGGGATATGGAAGCAGACGAAAATATGCTCATTCTGGGTGACAAATGGGAAAGAAGCTACGGTGACCTTGAGTTTAAACGACTTTCGGAAAACGACAGATATATGCCCTGGTATTTTGTTGCCACAGACAAAACAAAATGCTTCTGCTTCGGTATAAAAACACAGGCAAAGTCCTTCGTAAGCTTCCGCTGTGACAAGGACGGTATTACTGCACTGGTTGACATCAGAAACGGCGGAAACGGTGTGCATCTCGGCGGAAGAAAGCTCTGTGCCGCAACCTTTGTCTGTGCAGAATATGATAACGGTAATGTTTTCGAAAATCTTAAAGACTATTGCAAGCAGCTCTGCGATACTCCCCTTCTTCCGAAGGAAAGAATTTACGGCGGCAACAACTGGTATTATGCTTATGGTGAAAGCAGCTATGAACAAATAATTTCCGATGCAAAGCTTCAGGTTGAATTGGCACAGGGAATTGAAAACAAACCGTTTCAGGTCATTGATGACTGCTGGCAGATAAATTCCACCGAAGGCCCGTGGCTTCCCAATGAAAAATTCGGTGATATGAAAAAGCTTGCCGAGGAAATCAAAGCAATCGGTGCCCGTCCGGGAATATGGGTAAGATTCCTTCATAACCGTGATGAAGCTATTACCGATGATATGAGAATCGACCGTGAAAGTGAAGAGCGTTACCTTGACCCCTCTCATCCCGAAGTAAAAAAATTCCTGAAAGCAGATATTGAAAGAATAAAAGACTGGGGATATGAGCTGATAAAACACGATTTTTCCACCTATGACCTTTTCTGTGAATGGGGAAGCAAGCTTGATGCCACAATAACAAAAACTGACAATTGGCACTTTTATGACAAAACAAAAACCAATGCCGAAATCGTTATTGATTTTTATACACTTATCAAAGAAGCTGCGGGAGATATGTATATCATAGGCTGTAACACAATTTCACATCTTTCCGCAGGTCTTGTTCATCTGTCCCGTACAGGCGATGACACAAGCGGCAGAGAATGGGAAAGAACAAAGAAAATGGGGGTAAATACTCTCGCATTCCGACTTCCTCAGAATGAAGTATTTTATATGTGTGATGCCGACTGTGTGGGAATTCTTGATGATAACATTCCGTGGGAGAAAAACAGTGAATGGTTACATCTTCTGTCTTACTCCAACACTCCCCTGTTTATATCCTGTACGGACAAAATAAATGATAAGCAAAGAAACGACATCAAAGAAGCCTATAAAGTATTCAACACACCTCATACAATAAAACCGCTTGATATTTTTGACACAGCAACACCAAAGAAATGGGAGCTGGACGGCAAAATTGTTGAATATAATTGGTAATTAAAAGCACAATAAAGCGTTTTTGTTCAAGATAACATTTCTGTTTACAGATATAATGGTGTTGTAAAGATCGATTTTTACACACTATTATGTTCAGGAGATGTTACTATGGAAAATACAGAACTTATTTTTAATGCCGTGAATTTTACAAAGAAAAATGCTACCGAAAACGGTATATCCGTTGAAGA
>CAYTRD010000014.1:0-35376 GCA_964440255.1 uncultured Ruminococcus sp.
TCACCCTAAATTGTTATGGGGCTTTCCGACTGAGTCCTATTATATCACGCTCATCTGTAGCAAATTCAATTGCAGGTGAGCAAACCGAATTTGCGAAACCGCTTATAGGAACTGAAAAACCTGCACCTGCGATCTTTGCAACTTTATCATATATTCCAAGTCCCGTAAATATTGCCGTAAGTACAATAACAGAAATAGATACACAGGTTCTTGCCACTTTTTCATCGGCTAAATATCCGTTATATAATTCAAACAAAAATTCAGCAAATACGCACAGCAAACCACCAAAAATAAATGCGAATAAACAATTTTTTAAAACCGGTGAATTTGGAGTCAATTCCTTGACTCGGTCAGAATATTCTTTATCGGGAACAGGTTTTTTCATAAAAGCACATCCTTTCCCGATTATTTTTTCTCAAAAAAATAGTTTTTATGCAAAAAAAATCCGCATCATTAGCCACGGGGGGCTAAGGACAGTTTAGGTGAAAATATACGGTGTACTCGGTTACGGCTACACCGTGTTTTCATTTTTACGAGGCTTTTTTCGCGTAAGCTTTCATTTCTTCTTTTGCCTTTTCTAACATTTCAGCATCGGGGAACTGCATAACACCTACTCCCACAAAGTGTATTTTTATGGGGACATGTTTCCTTCCATCTTCACCTCTTACTCGGTCAAAGACTTCAATTTTGTCAATTAGCTTATCATAAAAGAGTTCCTCCTGAAGATTTATTCAGAAAGGCGATTGAAAAATATCAACGCAAGTATCCAAATTCTTGTTCACATCTTGCTCCGTTTATGTTACACTGAAGAAAAAAAACGGAGGCTGCTATGATGACTAAAAAGGAAATTGAGGAACTCAGACTTAAATACTTAAAAAATCCTCCTGAAGGTATATCTAAAAAAGAAATTAAAAATATGTCCGTTGATGAACTACTTGATATGGACTATTTCCTACACGAAGGCGATGACGATGATGAAGATTTCTTCGGTGCTGAAGGTTTTTATATCTTCTGATTCTTCGTCTGTTTCCTTATGCCTGCTTTTCCGCAGGCTTATTTTTTTTACCTTTCTGCTTTCGAGAAATTTCCTATAAAGTAAAAAAATTTGTATAAAGAAAAACAGAAGGTCAAAAATCTTAAATGACCTTCTGTTTTTTCTTTTATTATATTTAAATGGGAAAAAGGAGCTGAACATAAAGTTCAACTCCTATAAACCCTAATTAAAACTGCAAATAATGCTTTAATTAATTATAATTATTTTCTCTTCTTGGAAACTACGAATGCAGCACCTGCAAGAGCAACTACGCCGGCAGCAATAGCGAGAACGCCTGTGTCACCTGTTGCGGGACCATTGTCTGTTTCGCCCTTAGCTGTTGTTTCCTCATCGGGAGTAGAGGGAGCTTCTTCAGTTGTGGGCTCAGTTGTGGGGTCTGTTGTGGGCTCAGTTGTGGGCTCTGTTGTGGGCTCTTCTACCTTCTTTTCAATGCCTTCGCACTTGATTTCGGGATGAGCAACAACTTCGCCGTCTACAAAGAAGTTAGCATTACCTGTAAGAGCAATTTCTACATCTTCAGCCTTTGCACCGTCTACAAGATCAAAGTAGAAAACGATAATTTCGAAAGAGTTAACATCGATAGCCTTAACATCTTCTTCACTAGCATTACCCTTCTTGTTTGCAAGGAACTCTTCTGTTGTCCAGAGGTTTTCCTTGAAGTAGAACTCTGATACGATTGTGCCAGCTTCTTCGCCGTTTGCTTCGTATGTGAAGCTGTTAGCGGACTTGATGAGCTTACCCATAGCTTCTACATCAGCACCATCAGAGAGATCTTCTGCATAAACGAGAACATCAGGATTGTAGCTGATTGTAACACCACCAGCTGTGAAGCCGATACCCTTTTCGATGCTGAGAGCTAATGCATAGGTGTAACCTGCATCAGAACCGTCACCAAGTGTTAACTTGTAGGAAGCATCAGCGGGAGCAGCGAAAGCCATAGCTGCGAAGCAAGCGATCATAGCAACTGCCATAGCAACTGCAAGCACTTTTTTTGCAATTTTCATTTTTAAGGACCTTCCTTTTTTAATATTTTTATATTGAGAGCATTGCAACTCTAAATATACGCATACAATACCTTTTATAAAAAAGGTACAGGGGTATTATACAATACACGGTGATGTATGTCAATAGTTTAAAAGAGAAAATTAATACTTTTATTTAACTTAATTGACATATTTTATGCCTTATTGTATAATTAAAGAGACAAAATCAGTAAATTTCCGTCTTTTGATATTTTACAATACAACCTTTATATTGTCAATTGTAAAAAACACAATTTAAACTTTATTTTCGCAAAAATTTATTATATAAATTGTATAAACGATAAGCTCTTATAACCATATTTTGGGTATAAGCGGTAATTTCCGGAGGTGTTTTATGATTACAACAATGGATGAACTGAAACAGTCTTGTCTTGGCTGTAAAAAATGTCCTCTTGCCGAAACGAGAACCAATGTTGTTTTCGGTGTGGGAAATGAAAAAGCCGAGATTCTTTTTATCGGAGAAGCTCCCGGTGAAAATGAAGATTTACAGGGCGAGCCCTTTGTAGGCCGTGGCGGTAAGCTTCTTGACCTGTATCTCGGAGGAATAGGACTTGACAGAAAAGAAAATATCTACATAGCAAATATGCTTAAATGCCGTCCTCCGAAAAACCGTGATCCGAAGCCCGAGGAAATGGATATGTGCATTGACTGGCTTCGCAATTTGGTTTATATTATGCGTCCTAAAATTATAGTATGCGTGGGAAGAATCGCCGCACTGCGACTTATCTCTCCTGATTTCAGAGTTACGAAGGATCACGGAATATTCTTTGAAAAAAACGGAACACTTATGATGGGAACATTTCATCCCGCTGCTCTTTTAAGAGACCCGAGAAAAAAAGGAGATTGTCTTGAAGATTTTCTGAAGCTTCAGGACAAGATAAAAGAGCTCGGAATAGAAATCTGATACATAAATGCTTTTCAAAAATTCCGTCTTTAATATTTTTACAAAAACCAAAGCCGATTTCACTGTAAAACAGCGGAAACCGGCTTTTTCATATTTTATCATTTTTTCTCTTATACATCAAAACAAAAACGGCTTCGTCGTTGCCTTCGGCGACCGTTTTCGGATAGCACATCTTCAAGGAAAGCTTGCTTCCCGTTCTCAGGGACATACAATCTTTTTACATTATGGGAAGGAATTTCCTTTAATATAAAAATACACAAAAGGCAGACACCGAAGCATCTGCCTATGGTTCATTCTATTCAATCAATTAATAGAGGTCACCTGTGTAAGGATTTTCAACTGTTGTGTCTTCTTCGCCACCGTTGTTGTCATTGTTCTTACCTGTGCAAGAGCAATCGGGGCCACAATCTGTGCAATCTTCGTCACATTCGCCTTTGCAAGGACAACCTCTTACGCAACCGCAGTCATATGCACACTTGCAGTCAGGACCACAATCACAATCGTCATCACAGTCACCGCCACAGGGACAGTCGGAAGGACAATCACAAGTGTTGTCATCGTCAGAAGGAACTTCGGAAGGATCTTCGCCGCTGCCGAGAGAATCACCGAGACTGCCGAGAGAATCGCCGCTGTCGCCGAGTGAATCACCAAGACCGCCAACCATATCCATAATACCGCCAAGTTCAAGGCTGCCACCGAGAGAATCCAACATACCACCGAGGTCGATGTCACCGAGCATACTGCCGAGATCGCCAACCATTGAGCCGAGATCCATACCGCCGAGCATAGAACCGATATCAAGATCAGCTGTTTCGTCAGCAACTGTTGCGGAAACAGTAAGTGTTACGGACAATGCGAGAATAAGAGCAACAGAAATTGCAATGATCTTTTTCATAAAAGAACCACCCTTTCCATTAATAAAGCATATAGTTTTTCTATACAAAGAAAATATACTACAATCAAGGCTTGATTGTCAATAGTAAATTAAAAGAAATGTATAATTTTTTTGTACAGGGAAAAAATATAAAGTGAAAAAAATCTATTTTTGAGAATAAAAGGAGAAATTATGGATAATAAAGGAAAAATAAAACCTTCAAAGCTTTCTGCCTTCAGAAAATCTTCATTTCCCCGTCACTTTGAAGCGGCAAAAAATCCCATTATCAACGACACAGAAGGAAGCTATACGGGCACTCCCGTAAGCTTTGGCGGTGACAATGATATTGATTCCCTCTATCCCACACAGGACGCCGACGACCTGTAAATCATAATTTAGCGGTGTACCAAGGTAAAATCAAATTCCCCTTGTACAATGAAAATATATTTCAATTTTGCAGGGGACGACGACCACGGCGTCCCGTTTCGGGAAAATAAAATATCATAAGTTATATCCCGAGAGCCACACAATAAATCTGATAAATTGTAGGGGACGACGACCCGGCGTCCCGCCGGCAGGGAGTAAAGATACAGAATTTATGTCCCTAAGAGGCAGATTTTTATATTCCGCATAACAAAACACAGACAATAGATTTCAGCAAAACGGGACGCCGAGGTCGTCGTCCCCTACAGATTATGATAAGTAATAGGTAAGAAGTAAGAGTGAAGAAGTGCCCTGTTGGAAGGGCTTCGCCCTTGAATTAAGCAGAGCGAAGCGGAACAAGACGCTTCAGCGTCTTCCTTACTTCTTCACTATTCACTTTTACTTCTTACTTCAAATCATAATTTGTAGGGCATCCGCCCTACAAATTATGATTTATTCTGCTGTTATTGTGTAGTCGCCGGACATAAATACATCTTCAAGAGTCTTTGTGCCGTCGATTATTGCTGTCGTTTCGGCATAGGATGTTACACCGTAATATAAGTATGTCTGGTCTACAATTGATACCATTTCGGAAAGTGATGTTGTGATATCAGAATTATCACCCTCATAGAGAGCATCAAAGATAAGAACAAGCTCGAAGCTTTCCATTGACTGGCTTTCACTGTAAAGAGTTGAGAGATAGCCGAATGCGGTTTCAAGGTCACCCTTGAGCATATTTACAATAACAAGCTGCTGTGTGCAGTCAAGCGAAGAACCTGCAAGCTCAATTCCCTTGAGTGCTGCTTCTTCTGCAGCATCAAGGTCACCCTGTACACGGGCATAAAGCGAAAGAACGGAGTTTGCATATTCGTCTGCAATATTAACCTCAAGAAGCTTATTTGCATAGTTATAAGCTGCAGTAAAGTTTTCGTTTTCGATATAATCTGCGATATAGGAATAGCCGTAAATAAAGGGAAGGTCAGGCATAAGTGAGCTCATATTATCAAGATATGTCTTTGCATCGTCTGTATTACCCGAGCTTACTGCTGCAATATAAAGACAGTAATTCATAAAGCCCTTTGTGTAATCGTCAGATTCGTCGGTAATAAGTGCCTCAAAGTCTGTCTTAAGAGCATCAAGGTCTATTTCAGTACCGTACTGATAGTACATTGAATAATAGGGAGAGAATACTTCGCTTGTAGCATTAAGAGCGTCAACAACGGCATTTATACGGTCAACCTCCGCCTGCTGCTCTTCGGTAGCATCTGCCATAATTTCTTCTGTAAGATAGGTTGCTACAAGTGTGCTCGAATCGCTGAGATTACCGCTGTCAAAAATTACCTTTGCTGTCTTGACATGAGCTGCGATATCATCCATACCGAATGCTTCAAGAACTGAAGTAAGTGTTGCATAACAGGTTGATGCTTTTGCAAGGTTTTTCTCATTTTCAGCATTGATGCCGTCGATAGCATAAACTGTCATTGCAGCTATGATATCAGCCTGTTCATCGGTCATTTCAGCCTTTGTTTTAACAAGAGCGAGAATATCCTCTTCCGATGTCTTTTCGGAGGAAACAGCCTCCTCGGCAACAGCAATAACGCTGATATTCATTTCTTCAAATACAGCAAGCTCTTCCTTGACCTTTGTATAATCACTGTTTACATCTTCAAGCTCGGGATTGATTGCAACAGTATTGAATGCGGCAGCTTCAACAATATAGCCTTTGTTATAAAGCTCAACAACAAGCTTTTCTGCAAGTGCACGTTCATCAGCACCGATGGATACGAAGCCTGAATATGCGTTTGCATAATAATTCATCGCAAGAAGTGAATCTTCAATGCCGTCTGCACTTCTGTTAAAGATATATGCCTCTGCAGCAGCACTGAGAATTGATTCAACAGTGGTTTTTACATCATCAGGCACAGTAAGACCCTTTGCGAGCACATCATATGCGGGCACCTCTGTCGCATCTCCGAGATTTTCATAAACCTTACCGAAAGCATTAAGAGAAAGATTGTTTACACTATCAATAATTTTTACGATCTTCTTAAAGGGTGCACTTACGGGATTCTTGATCTGTGCTTCATCCATTTCGGAGCTCATATATGAATATGCCGAAGCGAAGCCCTCTTCATTATAAATTGCGACTACGATTTCTTCCATTATCGTTGCAGCCATAGCCTGCTGGAATACAGACTCTTCGTCAGAGCAATATTCAAGTGCCTGTTCAAGATAGGAGATTTTGTCATCATAGTCTTCTGTAGCAGTTGCCTGTGCATATGTGCTTATAAATGTGCTGAAATTGGGATTTGTGATTGAAGCCACAACATATGCAAGAAGTGAGCCTATTACCAGAATAAGCAGCAATACGGGAATGGTTATTGCAATTATTTTGCCGACCTTTTTCTTTTTCTTGGGAGCTTTCACCTGCACGGGAGTGTTTTCGGACTCTTCCTCTTCTTCGGGCTCTTCCTCTTCTTCGCCCTCTTCAAGCTCCTGAATAACAGGCTCGGAATTTGACTCTTCTACTGTTTCGTCATACTTTTCCTGAAAGGTTTCTCTGAGTGTCTCAAGCTCTTCATTAAGAGAATTCTCCTCACCGTTTTCGGGAGCTGTGTTTTCTTCCTTTACGGGAGCTTCATTTTCTTCGCCGGAAAGATTCAGATTTTTGTTTTCTTCGTTCATATGATTTCCTCCGAAATATTGAATTACACTAAATTTTATCATTTTCATATAAATAATTCAATACCTTTTTTATTTTACATATAATAACCGTTCATACTTAATCAAAACTTAAAAAAAATCACCGAGGATATTTATCTTCGGTGACAAATGATTATTGTAAATTCAAAAGCCTTCTTACCTGCGGAATCTTTATAAGAACCATGGCACCTATGCAGGTAAATATACATTCGGGAAGCATATACTGACCGTTGTATATCAGAGAGTAGAGATAAGGAGACATACCCTCTGCCCACTGTCCCCAGATAACAACACCTGTTATATAGTGACAAACGAAGCGGATAAAGATAACAAGAGCGATTCCGAGAATAATACCGAAATTTCCGAATCTCTTTCTGAACATTCCCGCAAGACCGAGCACGGTAAAAGGTACGATATAATCGAAAAGCATACAAATTATCCATGTGGATGCTGTAGTACAGTAAACGAACACATTACCGCTTCCGAAGCCTATCGCAAACTGAATCACCGAATACAGGAATGCTGTGGGAAGTGCACCTTTCAAGCCGTATTTGACGGCAACCAGGCATATGGGAAGCATACTTAAAAGTGTTATGCCGCCGCCCATAGGCATTTTCCACACTTCGATGAAGCTCAGAACCACGGAAAGTGCTAAAAGCACGGAGCATTCCGCGAGTCTTACGAGGTTGTTTCTTCTTTTGTTTTGTTCTGCCATTGTAACGTTTCCTTTCTTTTTTCGGCATTTTGCCGTAATAAAAGTGAAAATCCGTACGCTACACTGGCGCACGGATACAATAACAGATAAATATGCATTAACTCCCTACGCCGGTATTACCCATATCAGGTTAAAGGGTTCGACTTTCGTCATCTCAGCCTTTTACAGCACCCCTGTTAGATTTTCGAGGTGATTATACACCCGAAAAACCACTTTGTCAACATTAATTTTGGTACATTATGAGAAGAGTTCCGTTTTTTACCGAAATTTCAGCATTTTCCGAATTAAGGCAGTTACTTACCCCAAGTGCAAAATCTTTTGTAAGAACCGCATTTTCAAGGGGATATTTAAGATTTTTAAGAGTTACTCCCGAAGATTTCTCACTCCAGGAAAAAACGGAAACGGTGCTCCCCTCTTTTCCCGTAATTGTCACACAAGCGTCTGTCACGGCTGTGACAGTATAGCCTTCGCCTACAAGATATGCCTTTACACCTTTTTTTGAAAGAGCGGCTAAAAGAGTGTAGTTTGCAAAGGTGTGGTCGGGCCGTCCTCCCATACCTCCGTAAATATGAATTTCATCAAAGCCTTTTTCAAGAGCAATATCCACCGCAGCGTGAGTGTCGGTTATATCCTTTTCAACAGGCAGAACAACAGCATTTTTTTCGGGAATAAATGACGAGGAATCAAAATCCCCTACCGTAATGTCAGGCTCTACCGCGTATTTTTTCAGCACTTCACAGCCCTTGTCTGCGGCAATAATAAAATCGTCGGGTAAAATTACGGGAAATTCGTCACCGTAAACACCGCCGCCGAATATAAAAGCTCTTTTCATCAGTTTTCACCCGTAATGAGAGGATAAATGTCTTTTACTTCGGGAGCAATATAGTCGGCTCTATCCATCTCACCGACTTCTGAAAAGCCGTAAAGAACACCGATACATTCAATTCCCGCATCCCTTGCACTGTTTATGTCAAATTTAGTATCACCGATAAGAACGACATCCTCTTTTTCAACACCGAACTGCTTTATTCCCTCAACAGCAAGCTCAGACTTATCGGAAACATGAGAAGAAAAGGAGGGACAGAAAAATCCGTCGAAAAGCTCCTCGAGCTTCTGCTCCTTTGCAATTTTTCTTACAAAATCATAGGGCTTTGAGGAACAGACTGCAGTTTTATATCCGTCCGCACGGAGCCTTTTCAGAAGCTCTTTTATTCCGTCATATACTCTTACTTCCGTTGAGCCTATGGGCCCGTAGCGTTCACGGTAAAAGGAAACGAGCTCCTCTGCAGCACTTTCATCATCTGTGCAGTTCCACATAAAGCTGTCAAAAAGAGAAGGCCCTATAAAAGAACGAAGTGTTTCATCGGAAAGCGGTGCCATTCCTTTTTTATCAAGTGCATATTTTATGCAGTTATATATACCCTCGCTGTTATCTACAACAGTTCCGTCAAAATCAAAAAGTATCAGTTTTTTCTTCATTTGCATTCTCCAAGGTATTTTTCGTAAGCATCAAAAAGTCTTTGGGAAACCTCTTCTATCGTACCGTCAGCATCAATATACACAATATTCTCTTTGTCTCTAAGCATATCAAATACGGCATCAAACTGACGGCTGATCTTCGTAAGACTTTCTGTATTTTCGTATATTTCTATAGCCTCGTCCGGTCTGTTTGCCCTTATTCTTTCAACACACTTTTCGGGAGACATTGTAAGAAAAAGCACAAGGTCGGGACGTCTTACCTCGGGGCAGTTAAAATGCATATCCATAGTCCACTTAAGGTCGGTTTCGTGTCCCTGATAGGCAAAGGTAGAATAATAATAACGGTCGGAAACAACGGTCTTGCCCTCGGAAAGCATCTTTTCAATGCCGTTTTCAGGGGAAATGTTATGAATTATTCTGTCGGAAAGAAAAAGAGAAGCAAGTGACCATGGAGTTGTTGGCACTTCTCCAGAAAGTATTCTTCTTATAAGCTTTCCCGTAGGATGGGCGGTGGGCTCTGCTGTTATTTCAACTTCCCTGCCCTTATTTTTAATATATTCTGCAAGTATTTTTATCTGCGTGGTCTTGCCTGTTCCGTCAAGCCCCTCAACAACAATAAATTTACTCATTTCTTTACCTTACCTTCAATAAATTATCGGATAAAACAGCAAGCTCCTCCATTGAGAGTGATTCTGCTCTTACTGTGGGAGAAAGTCCCGACATTGTAAGTGCTTCGGCTACCTTATCCTTACCGATTCCCATACCCGAGGATATACCGTTTGAGGCAGTTTTTCTTCTCTGCGAAAAAGCGGCTTTTACCATTTTGAAGAAAAATTCCTCATTTTCAACCTTTACAGGCGGTTCTTTTCTGACTTTTAGTTTAATGACACAGGAATCTACATTGGGAGAGGGCATAAAACACTTTCTTCCCACATCGAAAAGCACTTCGGTTTCTGCATAGTAATTCACGGCAACGGTGATTGCACCCGAGTCCCTCGAGCCGACCTTTGCACAAAGACGGTCTGCCGCTTCCTTTTGCACCATTACGGTGATATTTTCAACGGGAAGCTTGCTTTCAAGAAGATACATAAGAATGGGTGAGGTGATATAATACGGAAGATTAGCACATACATTAACTTTCTTTCCCTGAAAATTATCCTCTATAAGCTTATGAAGATCGGTTTTCAGCACATCGGCATTAATTACTTCAACATTCCTGTAATCCGAAAGAGTTTCGGCAAGCACGGGAATAAGACGGGTATCAAGCTCGACAGTTACTACCTTTTCGGCTCTTTTTGCAAGCTCGACGGTTAAAACTCCCAGACCGGGGCCGATTTCAATTGCACCTGTTCCCTCAACTGCTCCGCCCATCTCTGCCATTCTCGGGCATACGGTGGGGTCAATGAGAAAGTTCTGTCCGAGAGCCTTTGAAAAAGAAAAGCCGTGACGCCCAAGTATTCTTTTTATTACATTAAAATCTGTAAGTTCCATATTATCCTACTATATATTTTTCATATTCCGAAGCGACAGCTTCCCATTCAGCCGTATTTTCGGGTTCATATTTTTTAAGGTTTTCCCCCTCGGCGATAATTCTTCGTGCCTCGGTAATATTTTCAATTTCACCCATAGACATAAGCTGAATTGCAATATTGCCGAAAACGGTGGCTTCAATGGGCCCGCCGTAAACGGGAATACCGCAGGAGGAGGCTGTCATCTGTAAAAGAAGTCCGTCCTTTGTGCCGCCGCCCACAACATTTATATGGGGATATTTCTTGCCTGTGCATTTTTCAATTCCGCCGAGAACATAACGGTACTTGAGTGCAAGACTTTCATAAATACATCTTACGACCTCGCCTACAGTTTCGGGTACATACTGACCTGTTCTTCTGCAGAAATCCTTAATCCTTGAGGGAAGGTCACCCATAGCAACAAAATCGGGAGCATCGGGGTCAATGAAGCACTTGAACGGCTCACATTCGAGAGCCATTTTTTCGAGCTCTGCATAGGAATATTCTTTTCCTTCTCTTATCCATTGACGACGGCTTTCCTGAATAAGCCACAGACCGCAGATGTTTTTAAGGAATGCTGTTGTATAATCATATCCGCCCTCATTTGTGATATTAAAGGCAAGAGATTCTTCATTTACGATGGGGGTATCTGTTTCCGTTCCGAACAAGGACCATGTACCGCAGCTTATAAATGCAAAGTCCTTTTCGAGGCTGGGAACTGCAGTTACTGCAGACTGTGTATCGTGGCCGGCAACGGAAATTACGGGAACGGCAGGAACTCCCAATTCCTCACATATTTCATCACTTAAATTGCCGAGAACCGTACCTGTCTTTACGATTTCGGGGAGAATATCCATAGGAATACCGAGAGCCTCACATATTTCATCACTCCACTGACGGCGGTTGATATCGACTATCTGCGAGGTGGTTGCAATTGAATATTCGGCACATTTCTTACCCGTAAGAAAATATGAAAGAAGGTCGGGCATAAAAAGAAGCTTGTCGGCTCTTTCAAGAAGCTCGGGACGGTGAAGCTTAAGACTTAAAAGCTGAAAACAGGTATTAAAATCCATAAACTGAATACCTGTAAGCTCATAAAGACGCTTTTTATCTATAAATTCAGCGGATTTTTCTATCATTCCCGTGTTTCTTTCGTCACGGTAATGCACAGGATTTTCAAGAAGCTTTCCGTCTTTATCAATAAGACCGAAGTCAACCCCCCAAGTATCAATACCTACGGAATCAAACCCGCCTTTTGCCTTTGCCTTAAGTATTCCCTGCTTTATTTCGTGAAAAAGACGGAGCACATCCCAATAGAATGTACCGCCTACCTTTACAGGGTCATTGGAAAAACGGTGAATCTCTTCAAGCGTTATTTTTTCTCCGTCAAAGGTGCCGAGAATCGCTCTTCCCGAAGATGCACCAAAGTCGAAGGCAAGAACTTTTTTCATAAATTTCTCCTTTCAAATCATAACAATACCGATGCGGCAATCAGCATCTGTCCGCCGCAGTAATTAAAGATATTTATAGGGTCAAGCTTATAGCTTTTACCTTTTATTTTTATATCTGTTCTGCCGTCAAACATCATAAGGCATACGCCTGCATCGGAAATAATGAACATAATTACGCCCAAAATGAGAACAACCGAGCGAAGCACCGAAATTCCGCCGTTCATTGTAAGAACTGCAGCTCTTATGCCGAGAAGCACCATAGCATCTATTATCATAGCGTATATAAGCACAGCAGGAGCAGTAGCACCGAGATCTATTTTCATTTTCTTTTTTGCAAGTATTTCAAGTGACAGCATTATGCACCACGGAATAAGAAGCCACAAATCTGAAAGCGTCAGCGGTACCCTTGTTGCAAATGCACTTATATAAAGAATATGTGCAAGGGCAAATGATACGATTCCGGGAAGTCCTTTCATTCCGAAAAGGTCATATTGCAGTATCCGGTCACCTAAAAATGAAAAGCAAAGACCTGCAAAAATAAGCCATGCATAACCCGTAGCGGCAATCTCACCGACAAGTATGAGATAAAGCCCCGAAGCCACAAACGGCACGGATGCAAGAAGCTTATTTTTAAGAGTACCGAATTTCATATAACGGTATGCAAGCACTATCTCAACCAAAAGAAAAAGAATATAGACATATTCCATTATATAACACCCTTTTTGAGAATGATGTTGGCATAAAGTGCTTTTTCGCTTGTAGCAATAACTGCATAGGCTTTCTTTGTTCTTTCATAGAACTCGAATCTTTCAACCTGTGAAATGTTGGTTTCTCCGTTGTGCTTGTTCACAAGCTCCTCATAGGTTGCCCATATCTCGGGGGTGGGGTCGCCCTTTGTTGTAGCCATAAGGGAAACGGGAGAATCTACATATGTATCAAGAGGGAAAAGCTGTAAAACAGCGTCTAAAATTTCGGGAACTCCCAGACCGTCACAGCGTATAAGTCTCTGTGCACAGGACGCTGCGGGGAAATTGCCGTCACCGATAACGATCTCGTCACCGTGACCCATTTCGCATAAAATTTTAAGAAGCTCGGGAGAAACAAGAGCGGGAATACCTTTAAGCATAATAAAAAACCTCCAAAAAATTATTAATCTTCAGGCGGAATTCCGTCTGTATACTGTGAATTGTATAAAAGTGCATAGAAGCCGTCAGCCTGAAGCAGCTCATCGTGAGTGCCCTGCTCTACTATTGCACCCTTTTTCATAACAAGGATATTGTCTGCGTTCTTTATGGTTGAAAGACGGTGAGCTATAACAAAGCTCGTTCTGCCCTTCATAAGTTCATTCATTGCAGTCTGTATCTTCTGCTCTGTTTTTGTATCAACAGAGGAAGTGGCTTCGTCAAGAATAAGCACCTTGGGGTCAACGAGAATTGCTCGTGCGATCGTAAGAAGCTGACGCTGTCCCTGTGAAATATTGGTAGCATCCTCCGTAAGCACCGTATCGAAGCCGTCTGTAAGACTCATAATATAGTCATATATCTGAGCGGCTTTTGCTGCCTCATATACTTCTTCGTCTGTAGCATCTGCTCTTCCGTATCTGATATTTTCCTTTACGGTGCCCTTAAAAAGCCATGTATCCTGAAGCACCATACCGAAGTTTTTACGCAGAGCATTTCTTGACATTGTGTAAACATCCGTACCGTCAAGGGTGATAGTACCCTTTCTTACATCATAAAAACGCATAAGAAGATTTACTATAGTAGTCTTTCCTGCACCCGTAGGGCCTACTATGGCAGTAATGCTTCCGGGCTTTGCAACAAAGGAAAGGTCTTCAATCAAGGGTCTGTCTTCAACATAACGGAAGGACACATCCTTGAATTCAACAAGTCCCGAAGAAAGCTCTTCCGGCTCATTTATGATTTCATCGGGCTTTTCATCAAGCTCATCAAGCATATTAAAAACTCTTTCTGCGGATGCGAGCGATGACTGAATTGAGTTTACTATCTTTGAAAGATTGATAATGGGAGTAGAGAATGATGATGAATAGGAAAGGAATTTTGAAATATCACCGATTCCGCCGAAGGTACCTGCAGGAATCGTTCCTTTATGTATTCCTATGTAGAAGAAGCCTCCCAGAAGACAAAGAGAAACATAGTTTATGTTTTTGACAAGAGTGAGAACGGGATTAAGAATACCCGATATCATATTTGCCATAAAGGAATTGTGTCCGAGTCTTTCCGTAATGCTGCGGAATTCCTTTACGGATTCATCCTCATGACCGAACATACGCACAATTGTATGACCTGCGTACATTTCTTCTATATGTCCGTTAAGGTCACCCATTGTATCCCAATAGCGTCTGAACCATACCTTTGAAACCTTTGAAACCCTGTAAGAAATAAAGGCGGAAACAGGCACAAGACAGATAGCGGCAAAGGTCATTGCAATATTACCGGTTGCACACATCATCACAAAGGAGCCGACGACCTGTATGATGCTTGTCATAACGGTAAGAATACAGCTTTTAAGGCTTCCGCTGACATTATCAATATCGTTGATTATCTTTGAAATTACCTGACCCTTTGTCTGCTTATCAAAATACGACAGAGGAAGACGGGAAAGCTTGTCGTTAAGCTTTTGTCTTAATCCGCACACAAGCCTTTGCGAAACACCTGCGGAAACATACTCCTGAACAAAGGAAAACAGGCTTGCAAGCACATAAAGAGCTGCCAGCTTTCCCAATTCCGAATATGTGGCAGAAAAATCAATAACACCGCCTGCAAGACGAATATCAATCTGTTCCTGTAAGATAGTAAGGATATTACCCATATATGTAGGTGCACCGACATTACAGGCAGTACTCAGACATGCACATACTATAACTACTATCATGGGAAGCATATGGGGCTTTATAAGTGCAAGAAAGCGTAAAAAGGTGCGTTTTGCATTTTCGGGCTTTGCTTCCTCCTCCGTATGAGTACGGTAGGCTGAATATCTGCTTCTGTATTCTTCTTCGGGAACAGAGAATTTTTTCTTTTTACTCAACGCTTGCCACCTCCCCGAGTGCTTCATCCGACAATTGAGTGACTACTATTTCCCTGTAGGTTTCACAACTGCGAAGAAGCTCCTGATGAGTTCCCTGTCCGACGACCTCACCGCCGTCAAGAACGATTATTCTGTCTGCATTAATAACAGTACCCACTCGCTGGGCAACAATAATGATATTTGCATCGGTAAGATTCTCACGAAGTGATGCACGAAGTCTTGCATCTGTAGCTAAATCAAGTGCAGAGAAGGAATCGTCAAATACGATTATTTCAGCACCCTTTACAATTGCTCTTGCAATGGCAAGACGCTGCTTCTGTCCGCCGGAGAAATTTTTTCCTGCCTGTGACACAAAGGAATCTATTCCGTCGGGCATTTCGGCTACAAAGGATTTTGCCTGTGCAATTTCAAGTGCCTTCCAGATTTCGGCATCTGTGGCATCACGCTTGCCGAATCTTATATTATCGGCAATAGTTCCGCTGAAAAGGTATGCAGTCTGTGGAATAAAAGCGATTCTTCTGCCGATTTCAGACGGCTCAATATCCTTTATATTCACACCTGCAAGCTTCACCTCACCCTCCGTTACATCATAAAGACGGGGAATGAGATTACAGAGTGTGGTTTTTCCGCTTCCCGTGACACCTATTATAGCGGTGGTCTCACCGGGCTTTGAAGTAAATGTAACATTTTTAAGCTCAAATGTCGGAGCAGGTGCCTTTTCGGTTTTCTTTTTCTTCGGTACAAATTTCTTTTTCTTTTCTTCCTTGGGAACAGGCTTGTACTTAAAAGAAACATTATTGAATTCAAGCTTACCCCCATCCTCTTCCTTCGGAGTTACGGGGTTTTCGGGAGGCACAACATCCGAAACAGCCTCCATTATGGCTTTTATTCTCTTTCCGGAAATCATAGCACGGGGAATAGAAACCACAATTGACGCAACAGAGGTTATAGCCCCTATTACAAGAGAGAAATACGCAATAAATGCCTGCATATCGGGAATTGTGTTGAGAATTTCCGTACCGTGTGTAGTAACATCAAGCTCATTTGATGCCATTACATACTTATAGATAAGAACACAAATAAGACTGTATAAAAGCAGAGTGATAACGGGAATGAAGCCTGCCATAATTCTTGATGCCTTAAGGGCAATTCCCGTCAGCTCCAGATTGGTGCTGTTGAATCTGTCGTCCTCATATTCTGTTTTGTTGAAGGCTCTTATAACACGGATACCGCTTATTTTTTCACGCATTATCTGATTAAGCTTGTCCGTAAGCTTCTGTACCTTTGAATATATAGGTACTATTACCGCAATAAGAACGATTGCAAGAACCGCAACAATGGGAATGCTCCACAGAGAAAACTTTGCAAGCTCGGGCTTGAGAGAAAATACCATAACAAGTCCGCCTACAAGCATAATGGGAATGGGTATAAGAGATTTAAGCGTTGAAAGAACAACATCATGCACCTGACGGACATCGTTGGTGGTTCTTGTAACAAGAGAAGCAACACCTATTCTGTCTATGTCGCTGTGCGAAAGACGGGAAACCTTATCAAAAATATAGTTTCTCAGAGTTATGGAATATCCCACGGAGGTCTTTGTGGAAAAATATGTATTGGCAATTGAGGTTATGATACTCAGCAACGTAAATCCGAGCATTATAAAACAAAGCTCAGCAAGCCTTTCCATATTATAGACAAGAATTCCTTCTGCCATTATATTTTTTGTATATAACGGTATAAGTAGCTGCAATACAGTATTTACCGTAGCAAAAACTATCGACAATACAAGCGATACTTTATGCGGTGCCAGCAGGGACAGAACCTTTTTCATTTTATGCCTCCCGTAATTTTATCATTCTGTTAATAATATCATAAATTTACAAAAAAAACAATATGGTGCACTTAACTTTGATATGATTTACTATCTTTAATTTAGTATAAATTAAATACCATTATTTTGTTCATTTCTACAATTTTTTTTAATTTTTATATTTGCACTTGTAATTTACCTTAAATTAGTTGATAATAGAAGCGTTTATTGCGTAATACTTTATATTTACGCAAAATATTGTAGTAAGGATACTCAAAAAATGGTATTTTCAAGCTTATTATTCTGCTTCGCATTTTTACCTGCAAATCTTCTATGCTATTTTTTCTGTAAGACCGTAAAAACAAGAAATATTGTTCTGCTTGCATTCTCCCTCGTATTCTATGCATGGGGCGAGCCTGTATATATTGCAATCCTTGTTCTTATGGCTCTGTTCTGCTGGCTGTTTTCAAGGCTTATTGATACTTCACAGAGCAAACAGGAGAAAAAGCTGTGGCTTGCAGCAGCAGTTGCCGTTTGTATCGGTGCAATAGGATATTTCAAATACATCGGCTTTGCCGTTGAAACAGTAAATTCCATAATAGGTATGGAGCTGATTTCCGTACCGCAGGTACAGCTGCCTATCGGTATTTCGTTCTACACATTCCAGCTTTTAACATATGTTATTGATGTCTACAGAGGCGATGTTCCCTCACAGAAAAGCTATTGGAAGGTGCTTTTATATGCTTCCCTTTTCCATCAATGCGTAGCAGGTCCCATTGTCCGTTACGGCGATGTTGAAAATGAGCTGACAGAAAGACACACAAACCTTACGGAAATGTCACAGGGACTGACCCGTTTTGCCGTAGGACTTGCTAAAAAAGCAGTTCTTGCAAACGGCTGCGGTGCAGTTGCTGATACACTTCTTCTTTCCGATGCTGCAATAGGAAATGCCGCACTTCTTTCAGAAAACATCGAAACCATTATGAGCCGTTCTGCTCTTTCTCTGTGGGTCGGTATGGCATTTTATATGCTTCAGATATACCTTGATTTCTCGGCATATTCCGATATGGCTATCGGCATGGGACTTATGTGCGGCTTCCACTACAAGGAAAACTTCAACTATCCCTATATTGCTTATTCCGTAACAGACTTCTGGAGAAGATGGCATATGTCACTTTCCACATTCTTCAGAGATTATGTATATATTCCCCTCGGAGGAAACAGAAAAGGAAAAGCCCGCCAGATATTCAATCTCTTTGTTGTATGGGGACTTACGGGTTTGTGGCACGGTGCTTCCTGGAACTTCGTGTTATGGGGACTTTACTTCTTTGTTCTTCTCGTTCTTGAAAAATTCGTATTCGGAAAATTCCTTGAAAAATTCAAAATTATCGGAAGAATTTATCTTCTTACAACGGTTTATTTCGGTTGGGTATTCTTCAAATTTACAGACTTTTCGATTCTTGGTGCAGTTCTCAAGGGTATGTTCGGACTCAACGGAAATCCTGCCTCCACATATGAAGCAACAAGCTTTATTTCGGGCTACATACTCTTCTTCGTAATCTGTGCACTTGCCTGCACTCCCGTTGTGAAGACCGTAAAGAAGCTTCTTATCAAGTTCGGTAAAAACAGTGCTCCCGTAAATATCGTTTACAGAACGCTTGATATAGCACTTCCCGTTCTTCTTATACTTCTTGCATCCGTAACACTTGTAGGCGATTCTTATAATCCCTTCCTTTATTTCCAGTTCTGAGAAAGGAGGCTGAAAACAAATGAAAAAATTACCTTCTGCTAAAACCCACAGAATAATAAAGCTTGCCGTATCCTTTGTCACGGTTCTCATTATTTCTACCGTCTGCTTTATAATTCCCTTAAGACCCTCGGTTTCCGAAACGGAAAAAAGAGAGCTTGCAAAGTTCCCCGAATTCAGTTTTTCAGCACTTGCATCAGGTGACTATTTCTCGGATATTTCCACTTGGTTTTCCGATACTGTACCTTTCCGTGACACACTTATGAGCATTAATTCAAAAATACAGAATCTGCTCGGCACATCGGGAACACTTGTAGGCTTCAACGAAGGTGTTCAGGGTGATGATATCCCCGATATTCCCGTCACCGATGAAAACGAAACAGCAGCCTCAGGCGAAACCTTACCGGGTACAAGTGAAAATTCCTCCAATGAGCCTGAAACGGTTGCACCCGAAGAAATAACATATCCCGCAGACGAAAACGAAGCACAGCATGTTGAACAATTGGGAAGCATTGTTATATGTGACAATGCAGGCTTTGAGTACTATAACTTTGTTCAGTCAACTGCCGACAATTACGTAAAGGCACTTAACACGGCAGGTGTAAAATTCTCCTCACAGGCAAATATATACGCCACTGTTGTTCCCACAAGCACGGATATCACACTCAATGAAACGGTAAGAGCAAAGCTTTCAGTTTCCGACCAGAAAAAGGCTATTGACTATATGCTCGGCTCTGCTACTTCCGTAAAGGCATTCAATTGCTTCGACAATATAAAGCAACACAGAAACGAATATGTTTACTTCCGCACAGACCACCATTGGACAGCACTTGCAGCATATTATGCATATGAAATCTTCTGTCAGTCAAAGGGTATAACTCCCCTTCCCTTAAGTTCATATGAGGTCTGGAGCTTTGACGGCTTCCTCGGTACATTCTATAACGATTCAGGCTCTGACCCTGCTCTCGGAGCAACACCCGACAGAGTTGATGCATATAAGCCTCCCTGTCAGTACTCAATGACAATTACCGATAAATACGGTAATACCTCCTCAATGCCAATGCTTTATGACGAATCAAATGCTCCCGCTTCACTCAAATACGGTACATTCATCTGCGGCGACAATCCCCTCTCAACCATCACAAATGAAAGTCTTACAGAGGGTGAAACCTGTCTTGTTGTAAAAGAAAGCTTCGGTAATGCATTTGTACCTTTCCTTGTATATCATTATAAGACTGTTTATGTTATCGACTACAGACATTATAACAGCTCACTTTCCACATTCCTTGCATCCAACCCCGTCAACGATATCATTTTTATAAACAATGTATCAATGACAAGAAACAGCTCCCTTGTGCAGGATCTTACAAACTTTATTGCAGGATAAATCTGAATAAAAAAAACGGGCGAATGTGCCCGTTTTTTTTGTTATGCCGACAATGCTTTGCTTACTGCCCGACAAAATTCCTCTGCATCAGGAATATGATTTTCTCCAAACATAAGCTTCCACAAAGGAGTAGGATTTTGGGAAGCAAGTAAGATAGCATCATTCATCTCCTTTCTAACAGAATCTTCTTCTGCAGAGTATTTTTCTGCAATACACTTGTTTAAATCTTTCATTTCTATATCTTTCCTTTCTGCAATTTGGTTATCTATAATAACCGTCAGTTATTATATAGCACATTCTGAATGTAGTATTCTGTCGAAATATGAAGACAGAAAAAAAAGACATTCTGCATAACACAGAACGCCTTAAAATTACCTGATTTTTTTCTTTGAGTGGGAAACCATTGTATCTATAACATCATAAATTTTATTTCTGTCTTCATCACACAAAGAATCAAGCTTTTCATTCAACACGGAATTTTTTACCTTATATCCGTTATTAAGAACCTCACAAAGGAGCAAATCAGCAGATACATCAAGTGCATTTGCAATCTTAACCAAGGTTTCCAAAGATGCGGTTTTTTCACCGCGTTCAAGCATACCGACATAAACCGGAGATAAATTTATGATTTCTGCAAGATCTTCCTGCCGCATACCTTTAGCAACTCTTGCATTCTTTATATATTTACCTATACTGTTCAGCTTCATAAAAACACTTCCTTAAAGAAGATACTATAACTGAAAGTATAGATTAATTTAATTCACTTATACACAATCCATTAGAATATAATACTAACTATTAGTTATTGTTTTGAATATTTTGCATTTTGAACTTTGCATTTTGCATTTAACAAAAAAACGGGATACGGCTTTTTTGCCGTATCCTGCTTTTTATTTAATAAGGCATTCGCCTGTCATTTCCTTGGGTTGTTCGAGTCCCATAACCTTAAGCATTGTGGGGCAGATATCAGCAAGTCTGCCGCCTTCTTTCAGCTCACAGGGATAACCTACTACGCAGAAAGGAACGGGATTTGTTGTGTGGGGAGTAAAGGGATTTCCGTCTTCGCCTATCATTCTGTCAGCATTGCCGTGGTCTGCTGTGATGAAGCATACACCACCCATATCAAGGGTTGCCTTAACAACATCGCCTACGCACTCGTCAACTGCTTCAACAGCCTTGACTGCTGCTTCCCATACACCTGTATGGCCTACCATATCACAGTTTGCAAAGTTAAGGATAACGGCATCATATTCACCGCTTCTTATCTTTTCACAAACAGCATCTCTTACGGGGTAAGCACTCATTTCGGGCTGTAAATCAAATGTGGGAACATCGGGAGACTGAATAAGGATTCTGTCTTCGCCGTTAAAGGTCTTTTCTTCACCGCCGTTGAAGAAGAATGTTACATGAGCATACTTCTGTGTTTCGGCAATACGAAGCTGTGTTTTACCGCAATCCTGAAGATATTCACCGAAGGTCTTTGTAAGCTCTTCGGGAGGAAATGCAACAGATACATTAGGCATTGTTTCGTCGTACTGTGTCATACATACGAAATTAAGGGGGAAGAAGCCGTTCTTTCTTTCAAAACCGTCAAAATCAGGGTCAACAAAGGTACGGGTGATCTGTCTTGCACGGTCAGGACGGAAATTGAAAAATACAACGGAATCGTTCTCCTTTATTGTGCCTTCCTTGTTTACGACAGTGGGAACGATAAATTCATCGGTTACTTCCTTGTCATAAGACTTCTGCATTGAGCCTACAGCGTCGCTGTCCTCGAGTCCTTCACCGTATACGAAAGCAGCATAAGCCTTTTCTACTCTATCCCATGCAAAGTCACGGTCCATAGCAAAATATCTTCCCGTAATGGTAGCAATTTCACCGACACCGAGCTCCTTGCACTTTGCTTCTACATCGGCAATAAAGCCCTTACCTGATGTTACGGATACATCTCTGCCGTCCATAATACAGTGTATGTACACCTTTGTAAGACCGTAATTTTTAGCCATTTCCAGAAGTCCGAAAAGGTGTTCAATGTGGCTATGCACACCGCCGTCGGAAAGAAGTCCCATAAGGTGAAGAGCAGTACCCTTTTCCTTACAGCTTTCCATAGCGGAAATAAGTGCGGGAATATTGAAGAAATCGCCGTCCTTAATGGACTTTGAAATCTTAACAAGCATCTGATAAACAACTCTGCCTGCACCTATATTTGTATGACCTACCTCGGAATTTCCCATCTGTCCGTCGGGAAGACCTACATCAAGTCCCGATGCACCGATTGTAGTGAAGGGATTTTCCGAAAAGAATTTATCAAGATTGGGAGTATTTGCAAACTTTATGGCATTGCCCTCGGAACAATCTCTGATACCGAAGCCGTCCATAATACATAATACAACAGGTTTTTTCATTATATTATCCTCGCTTATTTGGAAGCAGCCTTTACTATAACGGAGAAGTCCTCTGCCTTGAGAGAAGCACCGCCGATAAGACCGCCGTCAACATTAACCTTTGAAACAAGCTCGTCTGCATTCTTTGCGTTCATAGAACCGCCGTACTGAATTGTAACGGTTTCTGCAACTTCCTTGCCGTAAACCTCAGCAATTGCTTCTCTGCAATAGCCGTTGCCCTCGTCAGCCTGTTCAGCAGTGGCTGTAACACCTGTACCGATTGCCCATACGGGTTCATAAGCGATAATAACATCCTTAAGCTGTTCAGCAGTTACATTTGTAAGAGCCATCTTTGTCTGGAACTTAAGAAGAGTTTCTGTGTAGCCGAGTTCTCTCTGTTCGAGTGTTTCACCAACGCAGATGATGGGCTTAAGTCCGTTTTCAAGAGCAGCAAGTGAACGAAGGTTTACAGTCTGGTCTGTTTCACCGAAATACTGTCTTCTTTCACTGTGACCTACTACTACATATTCAACACCGAGCTCCTTGAGCATATTGCCTGCGATTTCGCCTGTATATGCACCTGAAGCCTTGAAATGGATATTTTCTGCACCGATTTTGATGTTTGAGCCTGCTGCTGCTTCAATAGCTGCAGGGATATCAACAAAAGGAACACAAAGAACCACTTCACAGTCTGCATCCTTTACAAGAGGCTTCATTTCTTCAATAAGAGCCTTTGCTTCTGCGGGAGTTTTATTCATTTTCCAGTTACCTGCGATAACTGCTTTTCTTGTTGCCTTATTCATTATACTTTCCTCCGAAAAATCGGTTTACCGACAGAATATGGCGGTAAACCGTTAGTATATTTTAAATTATTTCTCGTTAATGCAAGCAATACCGGGAAGAACCTTACCTTCGAGGTATTCCAGTGATGCACCGCCGCCTGTGGAGATGTGGCTCATCTTATCGGAGAAGCCCAGCTTCTTAACTGCTGCTGCAGAGTCACCGCCGCCGATGATTGAGATAGAACCTGATTCAGCAACTGCCTTTGCTACTGCGATTGTACCTGATGCGAAGTTTTCCCATTCTGAAACACCCATAGGTCCGTTCCAGATAACTGTGCCTGCACCCTTGATAGCGTCAGCAAAGAGTGCTTCTGTTGCAGGACCGATGTCAAGACCCATCCAGCCGTCGGGTATCTCATCGGAATTTACGAGCATATGCTCTGTATCGGGAGCATATTCCTTACCTACACGGTTATCCTTGGGAATAAGGAACTTAACACCCTTTTCTTCAGCCTTAGCCATAAGGCTCTTTGCAAGCTCAACCTTATCCTCTTCACAGATAGATGTTCCTACGCTGTGACCGAGAGCACGCATAAATGTATATGCCATACCGCCGCCGATGATAAGTGTATCGCACTTGTCGATAAGGTTTTCAATAACACCTATTTTGTCGGAAACCTTTGCACCGCCGAGAATAGCAACGAGAGGTCTCTTGGGATTTTCAAGAGCACCGCCGATGAACTGAATTTCCTTCTGAATAAGATAACCTACTGCAGAGGGAAGATAATCTGCAACACCTGCTGTTGAGGAATGAGCTCTGTGTGCAGAACCGAATGCATCGTTTACATAAATGTCAGCAAGAGCAGCAAATTTCTTTGAAAGCTCTTCGTCATTCTTTGTTTCGCCCTTTTCAAAACGAACATTTTCAAGAAGGATAGCTTCGCCCTCTTTTACTTCAGCGGCAAGTGCCTGTGCACTTTCGCCTACAACATCGCTTGCGAGCTTTACTTCAAAGCCGAGAAGCTCTGAAAGACGGGCTGCAACGGGAGCCATTGAAAATTCGGGGTTAACTTCACCCTTGGGACGTCCGAGGTGAGAGCAAAGAATAACCTTTGCACCATTATCAAGAAGATACTTGATAGTGGGAAGAGATGCGACGATTCTCTTGTCACTTGTGATAACACCGTTCTCCATCTTTACGTTGAAATCGCAGCGAACAAGAACTTTTTTGCCTTTGACAGCGATATCTTCAACTGTCTTTTTGTTAAGTGAACTCATTTGAAATACTCCTTTATATTAGTTTAATTTTAACAATATTTATTAACCTTATGTATTTTACAACAATGTTAAAAATTTATCAATCATTAAAATACACAAAGCAAAATACAACTTTTAAAAATAATTTGTCAAAACCTTTGTATACGGGGTCAGTTACTCCAGAAAACATAGCCGTCAAGCAGAACTGCTCTTACGGGAGCCGCCTCAACACCTTTGATCTTCACAGGCATTGCAACAAGAAAATACTGACCGGGAGAAACCTGCGAAAGCTCGAGATTTTCGAGGATCGCTACACCCTCACCGAGAAGTGCTTTATGGGGATTTGTCTGATCAGCGGCAGAGCCTACTGACATTGAATCAATTCCTATAAGGTCGTATCCGTAGTATGCGGCTTCCTCTGCACCTGTCTTTTCAAAATAGGCTTTGCCCCCGCTTTTTATAAGCACTCTTTTTGTGCCTTTGGGGAAGAATTTATCCACATACTCCCCTGTTATCATTTCGGTGTCTACCTCAATTACACGACATTCACCGATAAATTTTGAAAGCTGTACGGAATTTATTGTTTTTCCGTTTTCGATAAAATGAAGAGGTGCATCGGCATGAGTACCGCAATGAAGCGTGGTATTGAGCCTTGCCATATTACAGCTGTCACCGCCCGCAATACTTGAAAAAATACTAAGCTCCGGAGCAGGATCACCGGGATACGGCTCTGTGGTAATCATATCCTTCGTGATATCAATTATTTTTATATCCATAAAAACACCACACTTTATTTGAGGTCAGAGTTCGGAGACAAACCAAAATATGATTCATGAGCAAAGCCCTTCCGAAACATTGCCGTAAGGTAATACATCACTCATTCCGAAGGAATGAAAATCACTGTCATAATTTCCCCAAGAAAAATTATGAAACATTCACATGTCTGTCAATAAGAACTGTTGTAATAAGGAATACAAATACTGCAGCAATTGCTGTGCAATAGAGATTTGTTACGGAATAAGCCCCGAAGCCCAGATCCCACGCTGCGGCAACCTCTGCCTCGGAAAGCGTGAAGGTATATGCAGTTTCGGAAATGATAATATAGATCTTTATGAACTTTGTTATCATATTCGCAAACACATTAACAGCAAGGAAGCTTCCGAAGAAGTAAAGAATCTTACCGAACTTGCCTGCCTTATGGAAGGGTCTGCAATGAGAAATAGTGATCGCAAAGAATACAAGAAGAACGAAAACGATTATTCTTACCGCACCGTCAAATGCATAAATGGATGCAAGGCTTAAAAGAACTGCAATTGAGGGAGTGGCGATTCCGGCAGAATGACAAAGCTGTTCAACCATTTCTATTACAAGCTCATATACCGAATAATACATGTCGTTGCCCTGCACTATGTTCACCGAATGCTTTACGATGTAAATAAATGAACCGAAAGCACAAACACAAAGCATAACATAGCTTAAAATTACCCAGAAGGAGCCCGATATCCACTTGGAAAGAAGAAGCGTACTGCTTCTTACGGGAAGAGTCATTGTAAGGTGGCCTTCGGCACCGAACATATTTCTCTGATATTCGCCTACGATACCCGTAAGTGTCATTATCATACCGATAGCGGCAGTAAGACACAAAGCACCCGAAGCGATTATTTTGATGACAAGACCGAGACCTATGCCCGTGTCACCCCATTTTGTCCAGTCTACAACAAGAAGTACAAGCATTATAACGCCTATAATACCCATGGCAAGATATACATTCGAAACCGAACTCATATTTGCCTTGAATGAATTTTTAGTCAACTTCCCAAGCATCGCCGATAACCTCCTTGAATATTTCTTCAACAGATTTTCCTGTTGAGCGTAATGTTTCTATACCCGTATTAACGAGAATTGAGCCGTGACCGAGCATAAGAATGTGATCGAAGCTGTGTTCAAGGTCGTTAACAAGATGTGTTGAAAGAACAACAGTTGCATTTTCCTTGTAGTTGCTCATAATAATGTCGAGAATAACGCTTCTTGCGGCAGGGTCAACACCGCCTAAGGGCTCGTCGAGAAGATATATATCCGCACTTCTTGACATAACAACGAGAAGCTGAAGCTTTTCCTTCATACCCTTTGACATGGTCTTTACCTTCTGATTGAGGTCAAGACCGAAGCGTGCGGCAAATTCTATTGCCTTTACCTTGTCGAAGTCTTCAAAGAAATCTCCGTAATAGTTAATACAGTCTATTGTCTTGAATCTGTCGGGAAAGAAGGTACAGTCGGGAAGATATGCAACATGTGCCTTTGAGCCGATGCCTATTGGTCTGCCGTCAACCTTTACCATACCCGTATAGTCGTGAATAAGTCCCGAAAGAATTTTCATAAGTGTGGTCTTACCGCAGCCGTTGGGACCTAAAAGACCTACTATTTTACCCGAGGGAATATCGAAAGAGATGTTATTAAGAACAACATTTCCGTCGTAGTCCTTTGTAAGATTTCTGACTTTGAAAGCATAGTCATTTTTTACAACGGGTTCGGAACCAGTTTCAAGCTGTTCTGTATAACCGTCATTTTCAACCGCAGCCGTTTCCTGCTCAAAGGGCTCGGGTGAATACTTCTTTTTGCGATTCTTAAAAGCCATATCCTTTTCTCCTTACTTTCTGTTATCCTGTGCGACTCCGAACTGAGGAAGTGCGGGGTCGGAATATATATCTTTGAAGCTGTCATCGGAAAGAACACGGGCAGCTATCATAAGTGCAGTGTCGTTATATGCAGTATCATCGTGTCTCTGCTCCGAAAAATACCAGGTCCTTTCGGGCCAGAGTCCGTATGAAGCATCAACTGTCTTATCGGGTGATAAGTGCGTATGCGAGCTGTCCTTACAGATTCTTCCCTCATCGGGGAAATCGGTAAGTGTTTCACCGAGAGGTGCACTTCTTGCACCGAGAGTGGTTGATGAAATATGAATTATTCCGTCAGAGGACATTTTATCTGTTCCTGCAAGGGCTAAAAGCTGAAGCCCGTAGCCGCATACCGCAAAAAACTCTACGCCCTCCGCTTCAAGCTCTCTTACCGTTTCGGGGAAATGCAGACGGTAATTATAAAAACGGTCTGCTTTTTCCTTAAGCTCCGCGTGCTTTTTGTCGGAAAGATACATTTTTGCAAGTGCAGGATATCTTTCAGGGGGAATTATTCCCCACATAGACATGGAATTAACGAGAACCGTTTCATTTATAGCATCAAGAGCCTTGTTTACAGTCGTTTCAAATACACCCTCAGGCATCATCTTAAGAAGCCCTCCGAGACTGTCTGCCGTCTTTTTGCTTGCAAGCATTTCAACCATTGCAAGTCCGTTTTCGGATTTTATATTCTTTTCCATAACATCTGCTATAAGGTGACTTCCTCCGAGAGCGGCAACGAAATACATGACACGCTTGATATCTTTTTTGTGTCGGAAAAGTTCAAAATATGCAGTTGAAAGTGCACCGCCGAGACTTACGGGAACAAGATTTACCTTATCACTTCCCGTTTTTTCCTTGACCGTATCTATAAATGTGCTTAATTCCTTTGCCGTTTCATATGTATCGCCGAAGGAGTTATAAGCGAAGAAATAAAGGTTTTCTTCACCTATACGCTCACTCAGCATCTGTAAAGGCACCATTTTGTAGATATACCTTTTTTCGTCGGGTGAACACTCGGCAAGACTTCTCGGATAGGATACCACACGAAGAGAATTCTTCATCGTTCCGTCAGGCAGGGAGGCTATGGGATCGGCGATTTCCTCAAGCAGAGATTTTATCTTATCAGAAAAGCCTGCATCCTTTCTGAAAAGCATCATCTTCGTAAGAGGTGCTTTCAGCTTGTTCATTAATTCTTCCCCGTCAACATCAAGCGGCCATGCCATTTTTATCTTACCGCCGTTTTTGTCAACAAGCTCGACCTTTGACTGACCGATACCGGGAAGAATAACGCAGGGAGTATATTTATTATCGGGCATAATCATTCCTCGATTCACAATTAATCACTTTATATTATCACAATAAATAATAAATTGCAATACGCAAAGTATTATATTATTGTTTTTTTCGGGAATTTTTGCCGTAAGAGAGCTCTTCTGCCAATTGAACAAGCCAACCTGCTGAGCCTGTATAAAGGCTCCAGCCTCCCCGTCCCTTGTGACCGACGGCAGAATATACATCGCCGGCAAGTGCATAAGGCTCCGTTTTATAGATATCCCCCAAGCCGTTTTTATATTTTTCCGAGGGAAGAATGGCATTCAGCACTTTCCTGCCCTGTTCATACAGTCCTTCTTTAAAGAGTGCAATACAGAACCATACGGCAGCATGGGTATACTGACCGCCGTTTTCTCTCATCCCCTCGGGATAGCGGTTAACATATCCCGTGGACTTGGATTTTTCCGAAAACGGAGGTGTGAACAGCTTCACGATACCGTCTTTTTCACTGAAAAGCTTTTCATATGCAAACAGCAAGGCTGTCTTCACTCTCTTTTTGTCGGGCATACCTGAAAGCGATGCCCATGCCTGACAAAGCAGATCCGTCTCACAAGAGGGGGCATTTTCATCACCGAGCGCCGTCGAATCATCATAAAATGCTCTTACATACCATTTTCCGTTCCATGCATTTCCGTCAACGGAAGAGGTCAACACTTCTGCCGTTTTAAGAAGCCTTGCCGAAATGTCCCCGTCTTTTCTCATATCGCAAATTTTTGCAAATTTTTCACACACCGCCTTAAGAAACATACCCAGCCACACGCTCTCGCCTTTTCCGTTTTCTCCCACCTTATCAAAGGAATCGTTCCAGTCACCCGTTCCCATTAAAGGAAGAGAATGCTCACCGAAGGCACAGGCCTTTTCTATGGCACGAAGACAATGAAAATAAAGTGTTTCGCAGTTTTTTTTGTGACGGAATTCTCTGTATTCGTCCTTCACTCCCGGGGGCAGAGCATTTCCCTCAAGATAAGGAATACTCTTTTCGAGTATGCTTTTATCCCCCGTTTTCATAACATATTCCGCCACGGTAAACGGAAGCCACAGCAGATCATCAGAAATTCGGGTACGCACTCCTTTATATATCAGCCCTTTACGGTAAACGGGATGAAACCAGTGAAGCACATCACCCTCGGGAAACTGTGCCGAAGCGGCTTTATATATCATCTGTTTTACTTTCCTGTTTTCCCGTCCTATCAAGGCTAAGCTGTCCTGAAGCTGGTCACGGAAGCCGAATGCTCCGGAGCATTGATAAAAGCCGCATCTTGCACGAAGCCTTGTATCACTTACCTGATGATATAAAAGAGCATTTGAAAATTCGTCAAAGGCATCGCAGCCCGTACTGAAGGACACATTTTTTCTTTGCTTTTTAACAAATTCAGCCTGTGCAAGCTTTCTTGCAGAGTCTTTGTCGGGAGCAAAGCACATCATAAAGACCGCAGTATATTTGCCATCCGGCACAACAGCAATTTTTTGCAATATTGAAAGTCCGTTTGCCGTTTTATTTCCGACAGGCGAAAAGGTGCTGAAATATTCCGAGCTTTTATTATCACTGCAAAGATAAAGCACACCCGAAAAATCTTTATTGAGAGGATTTTTCGCATAAACACAGTCATTTTCTGCCGTAATTTTTATAAAGTTCCCTTCACCGCCCTCACCGAGAACGGGAACAAGCGTATAAATAATGCCGATATCCTTTTTTTCCTCCGAAAGATTCTGAATTTCTGCAGTGATATGCTTCTTGTTTCCTTTTTCGGGCACTTCAACCGATATCACGGCTTTTATATCTTCAAAAACCGAAGCATATACCGCTTTTTCGGGAGAATAAAAAACACTGGCATTTTTTACGGCATCATAAAGCTTATCCCCGATTTTTATAAAAAGTCTTTCACCGTAAAGGTCGCTTGCCGTGTCGTTACTCCACGGCGTAAGCTTATTCTGTCTTGAATTGTAAGCCCAGGTATAACCTAAAGAGCGGTCAGATACAAGCGTTCCGAAGGTATTGTTTGAAAGTGTATGGCACCAAGGAAGTGACGGATGCCTGTTTATAAGATATCCGTCAGAGTGAAAGGTATTTTCACCCGTAAGCAACGGTCGGGGAGAAAGGATTTCGGGCAAGATGTTTTTTGAAACAGTACTTTTTTCACTCATATCGGGATATATAAGCCTTGAAAAAGCCAGAACAGCAGTAAAGCATTCTTTTTTAAGCGTGGGAAGATACAGAATGTGAACACCTCCCTTTACGGAAAGAGCATCTGCGATTCCCTCCTCTTCAAGAAGCTTTATAAGCTCCCTGTCTCCGGAAAAGGAATAATCTGCACTGTTTTCAAAAATAAACACAAGCTCCGTAGGCACAGAGCTTTTCCGAAGTCTTTTATACAGCTTTATATAGGACCTTTTAATAAGCTCCGGACAGCTTCTGTCGGGGAATACGGTAATTATCGGGATATCTCCAGAAATACCCACCTCCCACAACGCTTCTCTTCCGCTGTCAAGTGAAGCGACAGCCGTTTTTTGTATCTCGCTTGAAGCACCGTTAAAAAATGTTCTTGCAATAAAATTACATGAGGCATCAAAGGTCAGCTTATCCCTTAAAAATGTAGCGGCAGCTCCCTTTGTTACAGCAGGTAAAGGCTGTGAGCGAACGGAAGAAAGAACGGAAAGTGCCCCCTCTTCATCAGTTCCCACGGCAAGAATCAGCACACATTCCGTGCTTTTACCGCCTCTCACCGTTATTTCCGTACTGACGGACAGAACGGGAGAAACACCTCTTACAGGAACATTGACACACTCATATTCTCTTTCAAAAATATTTTCCGCATCGGGATTTCTTTTGATTATTTTTTCTCTGTCAAAGCAAAAATTTGCTTTTCCTTTACCGTAAAGTCCCGCCGCAACATTCAGACTCCCGTTTTCTGAGGCTCTTCCGAAAGAAGCAGCTCTTACAGAATCTTCATATCGGCACTTTAAGAACATATCGGAAAAAGCAGGGTGCATATCCTTAAAAAATACGGGCTGTAACAAAGGCTCTATATACCAATGCACGGTAAAATGCTTCGTTTCATCTGATGTGTTTTTGATTTTTACGGGTAAAAGAATGGCATTTTTTGAAGGATGAACGGTAATTGCAGACTTATAAATAATTCCGTTCTCTTCAATCTGCGACATAACCGAATATTTTTTCAAAGTTACATTATTTGGGAAAAGTGCTGTTATTTTATCGCCGTTTTGCACACCGATACTGATTCCCTGCGAGCGGTCGGAATATTTATATATCTCATCCGATGAATAAAGACATCTGTTTCTTCCGAATTTATCGCAAAGCAAAGTAATTTCCCCGTTAGTGTAAGAAAATACCTCTCCCCCGTCCTCGGGTGCGTTTCTCGGCACAGAATTTTTATTTTCGGGAGAAAACAGCTTATCCGTTTTTTCCTTAAGTGAACGGAGTATATCGGGGTGTACGGGAAGCCTTTCTTCAAGAAGACTTCTGCCCGACTCCATAGCAGGGTCCTTCATAAAGCGTTTTACGAATACATCATCAGAAAGGATATTTGCCATAGCAATAATACTCATTCCGATATGGTGTGACATAAAGCACCTGACTATCTGGAATTCCTCACCGTCAAGATGCTTTTCACAAAAATCAACCGCTTCATAAAAGCCGTATCTGCCCTCGGCATTGTAAGACGAGGACAATGTGCGAAGATTTTTCAGAGCGGATTTTTTATCAAAAGGAAGAGTGAGAAATGTGCAATAGGGTGAAATAACGCTTTCCTCGTCGGCATCTCTTTTAAGTGCAAGACTTTTTATTCCGTGTGCCTTGTACCGATAATTGAAAGAGGGGTCAATACTGTAAAAACAGCTTTCGGATATTCCGTAGGGTATCCCCTGCTTTTGTGCCTTTTTCTTCTGTGTATAAAGGCAGACCTTAAGTCCCTCGTAAGAAAAAGAACCGACGGGATGCTCCGTAAAGAGGGCAGGCATAAAATACTCAAACATCGTTCCCGACCAGGAGGCTGCCGTCACATAGAAAGAATTTCTTTTGAGCGTTCTGTCAAGATGTGCCCAATGGGCGGAGGGTACCTGTCTTTTTGCACAGGCATAAAAGGAAGTCATTCTCGCTTCACTCATATATAGATCATAGCAAGAGGGGGAAGCCTTACCCGATTCACAGTCAAAGCCGATTCTGAAAAGCTCCCTGTTTTTGTCATACAAAGGTGAAAGGTCACTTTCATGAAGTATATTCTCTATCCTTTTTACGGTATCTGAAAAGGCATCGTTCCCCTGTGAGTATTCACGAAGTCCTTCTTTGAGTGCGGTAAGACACACAAGGTAATTTCCGCAGTCGACGGAAGAAACATAAAAAGGTCTCAGGGGAACAGCTCTCACGGTATCATACCAATTATACAAAAGCCCTTTATATTTCGGGAGCCTTTCAAGTGTCGTCAGGGTATTATTTACTTTCTGGAGCAGCTCCTCGGCTGTTATAAATGACATATCCGCAGCAGCAAGAGCACTTACAAGATAAAGGCCTATATTTGTGGGTGAAGTCCGTCTTGCCTTTCTCGGAATGGGCGACTCCTGAATATTATCGGGAGGAAGATAATTTTCTCCCTTTGTTACGTTTTCCTCAAAAAATCTCCAAGCCGAAGCGGCATATGAAATTATCGTTCTTCTTTCTTCCTCCGAAATTTCCCTGTTTACCGTTTCCTTTATTTTTATCCCTTTCATAAACACAAAGGGCAAAAACAAAAGTATACAAATTGCATAAAGACGGTGAAAAGCAGTTCCGAAGATAAAAGATATACCGGCAATAAACACAGGGAAAACTATATACAAAAATGTGTTTTTACCGCTTTCGCTGTCGGCAGACGCGGCAGTCTGCCATTGAAGAAGATGCTTTTTTGAAATAAGGCTTCTGTATAAAGCCTTTGTTATTGCATCAGCTCTCACGGCTGCCTCTGTGGGTAATGCCCCCAACGCAAGAACTGCTCTTATTACTGTTTTATTGATACCCGATATTTCCTTTGAAAGATAAAGCGAGGAAAGAGAAGCCGTTCCGAAACGGAATACGGTAAAAAGTATATCGGGAAGAAATTCAGCGATTACGGATAAAATTGCGGCAAGCATCAATATAGTACCTTCTCTGTAAGAAACAAAACAGGATAAAAGCATAAGCCAGAAGGCTGCAACGGGAGTGTATGCTCTTCGGAAATTATCAAAAAGCTGATATTTCCCGAGCGTCGGCATTTCGGGGGAATCGCCGTTTTCACCGAGGGGTTTAAAAATATACTTAAGATTCTGAACATCCCCTCTTATCCATCTGTGAAGCCTGCCGTAATAGCCGTTTACCGTAGAGGGAAAGGAATCCGTAAGCTCGCTGACAGCAATAAAGCCTGTGCGAAGCACGGCACCCTCAAGAATATCGTGGCTTAAAATTCTGCCGTTATCGAATTTATCGGCAACCGTGCAGTTGAAGGCACTGATATTTATAAGCCCCTTACCCGAAAAGATACCTTCTCCGAACATATCGGTATATCTTTCATTTACCTCGGGGGAATAAGGAAGCGAGCCACCTGAAGTGAAGAGCTTTGAAAAAAGTGTTTTTGAAGCAGAGCGAAGTGATGTTTCAACTCTCGGAGTTAAAACCCCGAAGCCTGAAACGATACGCTTTTTGTCTGCAGAAAATCGGGGCTCGTTCAAAGGATGCACGGCTGCCGCAAGAAGACTTCTTAATACCTCAAAGGACATTTCGGTATCGCTGTCAAGGGCAAGCAGATATTTCATTTCCGAAAGTCCGTCTTTATCGCCCCATATGAGGCTGAAGCCGTTTACATCACCGTATTCAATATATTTTGTCAATGCGGCAATAGCTCCCCTTTTTCTTTCAAAGCCCGTATATTCATTTTCTCCGGAGGAAAACACTCTGTCACGGACGGCAAGCAGAAAGCCCGAGCCGAAATCCTTATTCAGACTATCAATAAGCCGTTTTGCCGCTTCCGTATCGGCTTTATCGGAGGGACTTTCGGGGGTCGGGGAGTTTTTTCTGTCAGCAAGAAGCAGTATCTTAACATTTTTAAGCGAATTTGATGCACGAAGTCTCCCGAGATGCGAATAAAGCTCTTCACATTTCGATGCATCGGGTAAAAGAGAAGAAACTGTTATCACTACGCCCTCGGGGAAATCAAGCTTTTCGGACATTCCGAACATCTTACGGGGAGGAAAAATTCTTGATGCTATTCTGTCCGAAAAAGGTCTTATAAGTGCATAGACGGGAAGAATCAGCAAAAACGGGACATAGAATTTACCGCTGAAAATTCCCGCAACAATACTTAACAAAAATGCCAAAATCCACTCACAGATAAAAAATATCACTGCTGTCTTTTTTCTGTCAGCTTCAAGGGGAAGATAAAAGCCTATATGTTTCTTTTCTTCTCTTGCGAGATTCAATGCCTTTCTTACAAATTCAGGTTCACTGATTCCCTCTTTTTTTGCACCTCTGACAACTGCATATCTGTACTGCTTTTTTGTTTCGTGATTCATTTTTTCATAAATTCCGGCAGGGTCCTCAGAAAGGTATTTTTCTACACGGCACAAGCTTGACATCACTTCAGAAAAATCAATTTCTCTGAGAACTGAAAGATTTTTCATACAGGAAATTATAAGCTCTCCGCTTCCTTCATAAAGATTATCACAGACAACAGCCGATGCAGCCGCAAATAAAAGCGTCGGAAGAGCTTCACACTCCGCGACACTCATCCGCTCTGCCGAGAAAAAAGCAATTATCCTGTCCGATGTCACTTGGA
>CAYTRD010000015.1:0-34830 GCA_964440255.1 uncultured Ruminococcus sp.
CCTGCATATTTTTCAATAAGAAGAGCAAGAGTTCTTTCATAGCAACCGATTGAGGTTCTGTGAATGATATAGGGATTCTTCTTTGTACCGTCTGCCGCTACATATTCCATACCGAATTTTTCAGCAAGCATCTGGTCTATCTGAATTGTAATAAGAGTATCTTCCTTGCCGTGAACATTCTTTATCTGAATGTCGAGCTTGGGGCCGTAGAAAGCGGCTTCACCGATACCGATTTTGTAGTTAAGACCGAGATTGTCAAGAATCTCTTTCATCATACCCTGTGCTTCATCCCACTGCTCCGGAGTGCCGATATACTTTTCCTTATCCTCGGGATCCCACTGTGAGAAACGATAGGAAACATCCTCATAAAGCCCGAGAATCTTAAGCATAAATGTTGTAAGCTCAAGGCAGCTTCTGAATTCGTCAGCCAACTGCTCGGGAGTACACATAAGATGTCCTTCGGAAATTGTGAACTGACGGACGCGGATAAGACCGTGCATTTCGCCTGATGCTTCGTTTCTGAAAAGAGTTGAGGTTTCAGCAAGACGCATGGGAAGGTCACGGTAGGAACGGGCACGGTTTAAGTATGCCTGATACTGGAAGGGACAGGTCATAGGACGAAGTGCAAAAACCTCATCATCCTTTTCCTCATCACCGAGAACAAACATACCGTCTTTATAGTGATCCCAATGTCCCGAGATCTTATAAAGATCGCTCTTTGCCATTAAGGGAGTCTTTGTTCTTACCCAGCCTCTTCTTCTCTCCTCGTCCTCAACAAAACGCTGAAGAGTCTGTATAATATCACAGCCCTTAGGAAGAAGAATGGGAAGTCCCTGACCGATGGATTCAACTGTTGTGAATATTTCAAGATCTCTTCCGAGCTTATTGTGATCTCTTCTTTTTGCCTCTTCAAGTGCCTCAAGGTAAGCATCTAAATCAGCCTGCTTCAAAAATGCTGTACCGTAGATTCGCTGAAGCATCTTGTTCTTTTCGTCGCCTCTCCAATATGCACCCGTGCAGGAGGTAAGCTTGAATGCCTTAACTCTTGAGGTATCGGGAATATGAGGGCCTGCACAAAGCTCTGTGAATTCGCCCTGCTTATAGAAGCTGATATTCTCGCCCTTGTCTGCGTGCTCCTTTATAAGCTCAACCTTATAGATTTCGCCCTGTTCCTCATAGAACTTTATAGCTTCATCGGGTGTCATTTCAAACTGTTCGAGCTCGAGCCCCTCTTTTACGATCTTCTTCATTTCAGCTTCGATCTTTTCAAGCTCATCGGGAGAAAATGCCTTGGGAACATCAAAATCATAGTAAAAGCCCTTATCTATAGCGGGACCTATAGCAAGCTTCGCAGCGGGATAAAGTCTTTTTACAGCCTGTGCAAGTATATGGGAAGCTGTGTGACGGAAAGCCTTTTTGCCCTCTTCGTCATCAAATGTGAGAAATTCCACTTCACAGTCTTGTTCAATTTTTGTACGAAGATCCTTTACAATACCGTCAATCTTACAAACGCATACTGCCTTATAAAGACCTGCACCGATAGATTTTGCAATTTCAGCAGCAGAAATGCCGTTTTCAAACTGCTTTACATCATCTCTGAGTTTTACATTTACCATATTAACCACCCTTTAGTGTGAGGTCGGAGGTCGGAGGTCGGAATTCGGAGAAAACAAACCTGAAACATCCGCCGAATTTTAATTATTATTTTTTACAAAAAAGCAAAAAAAACAGCTTCATCCCATAAAACAGGATGAAGCTGATGCTCCACGGTTCCACCCGTATTGACAGAATTTCTGCCCACTCGAAGGCCTTTAACGGGGCTTATGCGACAGACCTTGAATCAGTCTGTACTCGGGAGTGGTGGCAATTGAAAACCAACAAATAAATCACTTTCAGCTTATGTGATTCTCTCTGGGAAATGCCTGTTTTCTGCTTCTCCGTCAACGTTTTGAATATTTAATAACCTTATTATATATCTTTTGCGGAATTTGTCAAGCAAAATACATAAGGTAATTTAAGCCTGCTGTTTACTTAAAATACGAACTCGAAGAAGCCGACGCCTGTATAGCCGTCCTCCTTAAGCTCAAAGTATCTGTCAGCGTTTACATAAATTCCGTATACTGTGCTAAGTCCCGCTGCAAGAATACCGCCGAGCTTTCTGAAGAAGCCGATCTTTTCGGGCTGATAATCGTCGTCCTTTGTAAGTGTGAAGCTTACATATTCTTCGTTACTGTCAAGATAATAGCTTGTAACCTTAATTGCATCAGGTGAGAAATCAAGAATATTATAGTAACTGTCAGTGAGCTTTTCCATACCGATAGATACTAAATCGCTGTAATTGATTTCTGCATCCTCTTCGGGTCTTTTTACGGAAGTTGAAACCATATAAACAGTACCCTTTGCGTTTTCAATGGTCTTTCCGTTTTCTATTTTTTCAACACTTTCGCCGTTATAGATAACATCGGAAATTGAATAGTGGTGTGAATGTCCCATAAGAACAAGGTCAATGTTAAATTCATCAAATATAGGAGAGAAAAGGATTCTCAGAAGCTTACATTCGCTCTCACGGTGAGCAATTGAACCGCCGTAAAGGTCGTGGTGCATCATAACGATACGCCATTTTGCATCGGGATAAGCTTCTACTGCTTCTTTTATCATATCCCTGTGAGCAGTAGCACTTGCATTGTTTGTATCAACAACAAGGAAAAGCACTCCGCCCTTTTCGAAATAGTAGTTACCGGACTGATAACCTGCCATAGGGCCGAACATTTCGTTGGGGAAATTCTTAAAATACTTATAGTCAAAGCTGTGACGGTCGTGGTTGCCCATTACACTTGCAAAAGTAAGCTCACGGGAAGCCTCGGAAAAGGTGAGTCCTTCATATTCAACACGAAGTCCCTCTGTAGCCATATCGCCGCCTGCAAGTATCATATTGATATCTGACTTGGTTTTTGCCTTTTCAAGAAGTGTTGCAAATGCAAATGAAGTATTCTTAAGGCTTTCTTCGTCTTCGGGATCGTCGTACACATGAATATCGGACATATAAAGAGCACTGAAGGTGTCGTCTTCTGTCTCAAAGGAATAAACTGTGCTCTTTTCTTCGCCCGATACACAGGTGTAGTAATAAGTCTTATTCTCTTCAAGTCCTGTTACGGTAACCTTTGCAGCCTTGTCGCCCTGATATGTAGTGATAATCTCACCTGTGAAGCTCTTGGCATCGGACATATCTTCACTTTCGCTGATTTCAACTGCACAGGAGGTTACATCCTCTTTCATATACCAGGAAAAATTTCTTTCGCTCTCGTCAGTACCGGGTTGCATAATAATGCCTCTTTGAGCTTCCTCGGTGTTGTTCCACTGCTCTTCAAGAGTAGCACCAAACTCGTTTTCTGTTGCCGTTTCTGTTGTATCGTCTGCGTTTTCTGTAATTTCCTCTGCAATTTCAAGTGTGGTTTCTTCTGCGAGCTCTGTTGTTTGTGTTGCAGCCGCAGGAAGTAATGCAGTAAACAGCATCATAACGGCTAAGAGAAGGCTTAACAATTTTTTTACTTTTTTCATTTTGATTTCTCCTTATATTTTTCATTGTCACGGCAAGCTGCTGCCGTGGAATTTACATAACTCAAAATATAGTTTCTAAAAGATCCACATTAAAACCGTCTTCCTTGAGGTCAGAATATCTGCCTATATTGTTGAATACAGCATAGACAGTACCGATGGCACCTAAAATCTTACCTACAAGTTTTCTGAAAAAGCTGATTTCGGGAGCATTGAAATCATCATCCTTTGTAAGCGTAAAGCTTGCAAATTCCTCCGATGTGCCTCTTTCATAAGTTGTGACTGTAATTGCATCCTTTGAAAAATCAATAATATTATAAAGCTTATCGGTTGTTTCATCCATTCCTATAGCTACACGCTCGGAATAAGCACCCTCTTCGTCACGGGGTCTGCCAACGGAAGCTGATACCATATATACCGTGCCGTTTGCATTATTTATAACACTGCCGTTTTCAAGATTTTCAACAATTTCACCGTTATATAAAACATGGGAAATGCTGTAGTGGTGTGAATGTCCCGTAAGAACAAGGTCAATATTGAATTCATCAATAATGGGAGAAAGGATAAGGCGGAGAAGATTGTTTTCGCTTTCTCTGTGCTCAATGGAGCCGCCGTAGAGATCGTGGTGCATAATAACAACACGCCATTTAAGCTCTTCATTTTCCTTAACTGCATTTTTAATGAAATTGCGGTGATCCGTAGCACTTGCATTATTGGAATCAATAACAAGGAAAAGTACTTCGCCTTTGGTGAAATAGTAGTTTCCGCCCTGAGGAGAGCTTATCATTCCCTCGTCCTCATTGGGAAGATTTGTAAAATACTTATATGCAATACCCTTACGGTCGTGGTTTCCTATTGCAGTGGCAAATGTAAGAGAACGGGAAACAGGTGAGAATGTAAGTCCCTGATATTCAGTAAGAAGTCCGTCTGTTGCCTGATCGCCTGCAGAAATAATCATATTGATATCGTGCTTAAGAGTTACTTCCGTAAGAAGATCTGCAAATGCATATGCGGTTTCCTTTGTGCTGCCCGTTTCTTCATCAAGAGTAACATGAATATCCGACATATATAATGCGGAAAAGCTGTCTCCCTCAACTGTACTGAAGGAATAAACATCGCTCTTTTGGTCACCCGATACACAGGTATAATAATAAGTTTCCCCAAGCGTGAGTCCGCTTACCGTAACCTTTGCAACATTACTGCCGTGACGGTCGTTTATCACTTCGCCTGTAACAGCTTCACTTCCGAGCATAAGAGGATTTGTACTTATCTCAACCGAGCAAGCAGTTACATCTTCATTCATATACCAGGAAAAGTTTCTTTCACTTTCGGTCTTTCCGGGCTGGATAATAATACCCATCTGTGATTCTTCCGTATCGTTCCAGTAGATATCCCAATAAGAAGCCGCTGAAACGGCAGGCACACAGGAAACAGCAAGAAGTATGCTTAAGGCAATACAAAACAGATTTTTTACCTTTTTCATTTTTATTATCTCCTTTAATAAGTTATGAGTTCATTAAAAACTCTTATTGCATAGTTATCTGACATTCCCGAAATATAGTCGATTATTGCACCCTTATAGATATCCTCAGTTTCAAGATATCCGTAAATCTTTCGGTTATGGCACTTTACCGTTTTTTCGGTCATATTTGAGAACATATCAAGCTCTGTTTCACAGAATTTACTTAGCCAATCGGCAAATGCACCCATAAGCTCGGGATAAATTTCCGCACGCCGATACAGCTCTCTTACGGTATCTTCACCCTTATATGCATCAAGAAGAACAAGAAATATCTGCTCAATTACAAGACGGGCATATTTTGTGAAGGTATCAAGACGGGGATTTCTGTAAATATATTCGTAATTGAATTTTTTTATTTCCTTTAACTGCTCGTGGAAGGTTTCACTTAAGCATATTCCCTTTTCGGGAGAAGAGTTTTTGCATACATCATATATCATATTATGTATGATAACGGTGGTATTGATAGCCATTTTATCATATGCCTTTGCCATATCGGAAAGCATATCAATATTTTCCTTTGTAAGAAAACGAAGTCTTATTGCATCCTCAATATCTCTTCCCACATAGGCAATTTTATCGGAAAGCTTTACAACACAGCCTTCCCATGTGTACGGCTGATACTGTCCGACCTCGGTAAAATCATTAAGGTCTATATACTCCTTACGGGGTTTAAGCCCGTTATCATCAACCTCACCGCAATGAGAAATTATTCCGTCACGGACACCGTATGTAAGATTAAGATTTCTTGATACCTTATAGTCGTCCTCAAGAAGCTCTATGTTATCAACAAAATGAAGTCCGTTTCTTTCGTGGAAAAAGCCTTTGCCGAGATATTTTTTTGATATGGCATCAAGCTCTCTTTCGCCCTGATGCCCGAAGGGTGCATGACCGAGGTCGTGTCCCATGGCAATTGCTCTCGTAAGGTCTATATTGAGCCCCAGCTCCTTTGCAATTGTGGTGCTTACGGACTCAACATGGGAAACGTGCTCCATTCTTGTACAGATATGGTCATTTTCAATATTGAAAAACACCTGTGTCTTGTGCTTAAGACGTCTGTATGCAAGGGAATGAAGTATTCTCGTATAATCCCTTTCAAACTGATCTCTGCAATCATTCGCCTTGTTATAAATGGGCTCAAGACGGGTGATGAGCTTATCATAGCCCTCATTTTCGGGAAAAGCACCGCATGCGGAAAAAATACCGTCTGTGCGTACAGCCACCGTCACCACTCCTTATTTAAGTTTTCTGAGTAACCTTGTAACAAAACTGATAACAGCCTTTGCTTTATGAAGAAGATGCTTATATGAGAAGAACAAAAGCTTATTTGATACCATAATATATTCGCCCACATACTCAATTTCATCGGAGCCGAAGCTCTTCTTGAATGAGAGTATTCCCTCGAATTCGGAATTGGGCTTTGCTTTACCTAATGTGCCGTCCTCGGCTAAAGGAGTTTTTTCGAGAAGCACATATCCGAGATCGTGAAGCTCACTTCCCTTTTCAATGCTGTGGCAGATTCTTTTGAAGTTAAAGAAATGACTTGCTCTTAAATTGTTTCTGAGAAGATTTCTTGAGCCACCGAAAATACAGGAGGACATATTGCCGTAATGAAGAGTCATACCGCCCGAAACACAGATAAGGTCTTTATTTATATTTTCGGTTTCTCTTCTTCTTTCTTCAAAATGCTCCGTCTGCTTATCAATGGAATCAATTTCCTCTTTAATTCCCCTCTGCTTCTTTTCGGGAGCAGTTTCAAGTGCCTTTATAAGCTCTTCTTTTCTTCTGAGCCTTTCTTCCTGCATTGAAGCGTCTTTTTTCTTATCGTAGTAGACGAGCATTATATCAAAGCCGTCTTTACCGAACACTCTTAAAAGATGCTTGCAGTAATCTCCGTCTCTTTCAAGAAAGCTGTTTCTTTCGGATGTATCGGACATAACATCAAGAAAATCATCCATAATCGCAGGGGCTTTTTCAACATCTTCAATTGTATATATCTTATGGACAAGCCCTCTTGCTTCTCCCACTCTTACGGAGTATCTTACACCCTTTTCAAAGGTTTTAAGAAGCTTTTCGGGAGATATTATGGCACCGCTTTCATCGGTAAGCTTTGTTATAAGCTGCAGCGGTGATTTATATAAGGTGTTTGAAGCATCGTCATTGAGAATAAAGCCGTTTTCCGTAAAAAGACGGTGAGCCGACTTACCCTCTTCAATATCCTCTCCGTTTATACGGTTGGGGATAAGAGGGTCATAAAAAAGTGCCGTGATACGGTTTTTCTTAAGCTCTTTTTTTAAAAATAACGCAAACTCCGAAAAAAGTGCTGAATTTTTATGGTCACAGCATGCACCCGAGGGACAGTACCATATTTTTCCGGCACCGGGGAAGCTTCTTTCAAGAATAAGAGCAGTCAGCACCATTTCTCCCGATTCAGTTTTACCTGAAAAGAAATACGGCTTCCACGCAGTTTTGACCTTTGCCCATTTTTCGGACTGCAGATAATTTCCGCCGTGAGAAAGAACAAATTCTTCAAATGCAATTATGTCTGTTTCTCTGTTAAATATATAACTCATAATTTATCCTTTACAAATCATAATTTGTAGTATTTCTCCACCGCTTCGTGGTCGGAGTAATGTACCTTTTCGCCCTTTATCTTTTGTATGGTTTCGTGACCTTTGCCGAGAATGAGCACGATATCACCCTTTTTGGCTTCAGATAAAGCAAAGTGAACTGCTTCTTCCCTATCCACGATTATTTTATATTTTCCGCCTTCCTTTTCGACAAAGGAGGCAATTTCCTTTGCAATCGTTTCGGGATCTTCAAAACCGGGGTCGTCGGTGGTTATGATGCTCAGATCTGCTTTTTTACCGCAGACAAGTCCCATTTCCTGACGGCGAAGCTGTGCACGGTCACCGACGGAACCGTAAACACAGATAATTCTTTCGTGAGGGTATTCCTTTACCGTGTCAATAACCGAATTGAAGCTCTGTCCGTTGTGAGCATAGTCTATAATAACCGCGAAATCAACAGGTACATTCATAAGCTCATTTCTGCCCTTTACTCTTGCTTTTTCTAAAGCGACAGCGATTTTTTCATTTTCTATGCCGTACTCCTTGCAGACTGCCACAGCGGCAAGTGCGTTATATACGCTGTAAAAACCGGGCATTGCAATTTTTGCATCAAAGCTTCCGTCTTCTGTTTTACAGGTAAAGCCTACACCGAAAAAACTTTCTGTACGAAGATTTCTCATTTCGGAAGCTTCAAAATCGGTTTCCCCCTCAACTGAAAACTGCTTATAGGGACAAGAAATTTCTTTTATTATTTCTTCGGAGAATAAATCGTCTTTATTGAATATTGCAGCTTTACATTTTCTGAAAAGCTGTTTTTTCCAGAAGCTGTATTCCTCGAAGCTGTCGTGTTCTGCACCGCCTATGTGGTCGGGAGAAAGATTGGTAAATACACCAACCTTGAAATCAACATCATCAACTCTGTGGTTTTTAAGTCCGATTGAGGATACTTCTATACAACAGGTCTTACAGCCTGCATCTGCCATAATTCTCAGAATTCTTTGTATTTCATAGGATTCGGGAGTTGTGTTTACCGTGGGGATATATTTTCCGTCATAATACGCACCGACAGTTCCTATAACACCGCTTTTTATACCACATTCATTAAGACAGGTGGCAAGCATATGTGTGACTGTGGTCTTTCCCTTTGTTCCCGTAACTCCTATAACATCAATTTCACGGTCGGGATGTGAAAAGAAATTTGCACTTATCTGAGAAAGAGCAGCTCTCGTATTTTCAACAAATATACACATAGCATCCGAGGGAACATCAACCTCTTTTTCTGCAAGAAAAACTCTTGAGCCTGCAAGATATGCACTTGTTGCATAATCGTGCCCGTCCGTAAATGCACCCGTAAGGGCAACAAACAGCTTACCCTCTCCTGCATTTCTTGAGGAATACACAATATCAAGAATATCGGTATCGCAAAAATTATTACAGGTATATTTTACATCACGGAAAATTTCAGATAAAAGCATTTTTTTCATTCCTTTTTTACAAAGCTTCCGTCAACTGAAGTATTATGCTGTTTGAAATAAGCATACCTTCAGGGGTGAGCACAAAATTCCCGTTTTTTTCTTCACCAAGCCCCAGACGGATATAATTTTTTATAAGTTTCAAAAAACAATCATTTTTATTATCAAGGGATATCCCCTTATATGTACGAAGAGAAAGCATAAGTCTTTCTTCTTCGTCACCGCCCTCACCGTCAAAAACACCCTTTTCCCCGTTTATGAAGGACAGGGTATCATTTATAAAATAAAAGCGACGGCTTCCGAAAAAGGAGTGTGCCGAGGGGCCGAAGCCTATATACGGGGCACCATCCCAGTATTTCATATTATGCCGTGAGTGAAAGCCCTCTTTACAGAAATTTGATATTTCATAATGAATAAAGCCTTTTTCCCGTAAATAACGGGACATAAAAAGATACATATCCGCTGTTTCATCCTCTGTGGGAAGAGAAAGCTTTTCTATATTTTTATAATAAAATGTACCCTCTTCGATTTTAAGCATATATGCACTGATATGGGGCACATCAAGACTTAAAGCAAAATCAAGCGTATTCCGAAGTGTATCAGTTGTGCTTTCGGGCACACCCACCATAACATCAAGTGAAATATTCTCTATCCCTGTTTTCTTTGCAAAGGAAACCGCATTTTCCACACTTTCACGGGTTCCTTTTCTTCCGAGAGCCTTTCGTTCGCTGTCAAGTGCCGACTGCATACCGAGAGATATTCTGTTTACTCCCGATTTTTTCGCCCCCTGAAGAAACTCACAAAGTCCCTCGGAGGAGGGGTTACATTCCACGGTTATTTCAGCATCTTTTGTAACGCTAAAGTTTTCTCTTACTGCACTTAATACACTTTCCAGCTGTGATGATGTCATAAGAGAGGGAGTTCCGCCGCCGAAATATATTGTATCAACGAAAGATATGTCTTCTTTTTTTACAAACTCCTCAACACGGCTGAATGTATTTATTTCATCAATAAGAGAGTCAATGTATTCATCACTGCAGACCCTTGAAGCCGCGGAATAAAAATCACAGTAGGGACATTTACTGCGGCAAAAGGGTATGTGAAAATAAAAGCCCGTGTGTTTAGTCCTGTCCATCGAGCTTGAGTATTGCCATAAAGGCTTCCTGAGGCACTTCAACAGTACCGAACTGACGCATTCTCTTTTTACCCTCTTTTTGCTTTTCGAGAAGCTTCTTCTTTCTTGTGATGTCACCGCCGTAGCACTTTGCAAGAACGTCTTTTCTCATAGCCTTGATGGTTTCTCTTGCTATGACCTTACCGCCGATTGCGATCTGTACGGGAATTTCAAACATCTGACGGGGAATATTATCCTTGAGCTTTTCAGCGATCTTTCTGGCTCTGGGATATGCCTTTTCCGAATGGATAATATATGAAAGGGCATCTATGATATCACCGTTGAGAAGAACATCAAGCTTTACAAGATTTGACTTTTCGTAGCCTGTAAGCTCATAGTCAAAGGATGCATAGCCTCTCGTTCTGGTCTTAAGTGCATCAAAGAAATCGTAAATAATTTCATTGACGGGAAGAACATAGTGTATATCCACACGGTCTCCCGAAATATAGTCCATATTCTTGAAAATGCCCCGTCTGTCCTGACAAAGATCCATAATCGTGCCCACATATTCAGACGGTGCATAAATATGTGCATCGGCAATGGGCTCTTCGACAAAATCAATTATTGCAGGATCGGGATAGTTTGTGGGATTATCAATATCCGCAACGGTTTTATCCGTAAGATGAACCTTATATATAACGCTTGGAACGGTTGACACAAGGTCAAGGTCATATTCTCTTTCAAGTCGCTCCTGAATTATTTCAAGGTGCAAAAGTCCCAAAAATCCGCAACGGAAGCCGAATCCCAACGCACCCGAGGTTTCAGGCTCGAATGAAAGAGCTGCATCGTTAAGCTGTAATTTTTCAAGTGCTTCACGAAGAGATTCGTAATCTGCACCGTCTGCAGGATAAATTCCGCAGAATACCATGGGATTTACCTTTTTGTAGCCGGGAAGAGGTTCATCTGCCGGCATATCTGCTCTTGTTACGGTATCGCCCACACGGGCATCAACAACACTCTTTATGGAAGCCGTGATGTAACCTACCTCACCTGCTTTGATTTCGGATGTGCTTTCAAGAGATGTTGCACCCATTCTGCCCACCTCAACAACTGTAAACTGGGCACCCGTTGCCATCATTTTCATAGTGTCGCCGGGACGGAGCACACCGTCCATTACTCTCACATAAACGATAACACCCTTATAATTATCGTATACAGAATCAAATACAAGTGCCTTGAAGGGAGCATCGTCATCACCCTCGGGACAGGGAATATATTCAACTATTTTTTCAAGCACTTCTGCCACATTTTCACCTGTTTTTGCAGAAACACGGGGGGCTACCGAGCAATCAAGACCGATAATCTCCTCAACATCAGCACATACCCTGTCGGGGTCTGCGGCAGGAAGGTCGATTTTATTTACCACGGGCACAAGCTCCAAATCGTGGTCAAGTGCAAGGTATGTATTGGCAAGTGTCTGTGCTTCAACACCCTGAGTTGCGTCAACGATAAGAATTGCACCCTCACAAGCAGCAAGAGAACGGGAAACCTCATAATTAAAGTCAACATGACCGGGAGTATCAATCAGATTCAGCTCATATGTCTTACCGTCATTTGCTTTATAGTTAAGAGTTACGGCACGGGCTTTAATAGTGATGCCTCGCTCTTTTTCAATGTCCATATTGTCAAGTATCTGCTGCTGCATATCACGCTTCTGAACAGTTTCCGTAAGTTCAAGAAGACGGTCGGCAAGTGTGGACTTGCCGTGGTCAATGTGAGCTATAATTGAAAAATTTCTGATGTGTTCTTTCTTTGTTTTCATAAAAATTTACCTTTTTAATATTTTATAGAGCGAAGCGGAGCAAGGGCAAAGCCCTACCGAACTTCTTCGCTTTTACTTCTTATTTTTACCGTCAAATCTCACAAGGTGTCCTTGTGAGATTTGAAGCCCTGTCCGAGCACCTCGGAGGAATCTGTAATGATAATAAACGGCTTTTCGTCGTAATTTGCCACTACTTTTCTCACCCGTGACACCTCATGTGTTCTTACAACACACATTAATACCTTTCTGTCCTGTCCAGTATAACCGCCCTTTGCAGGGATAACCGAAACACCTCTTCCGCATATGGCAATAATATCCCTTGTGACCTCTTCGTAATAGTCTGTCATTATAAATAAAAGCTTTGAATGGCTTCTGCCCGCAACGATATAATCCACGGCAACAGAAGATAAAAAAACTATTATTATGGAATAGAGCATACTTTCGACGCTCTTATAGACAAGTCCCGTAAGAAGAACTACGATAAAATCGCATATGAGAATAAGCCGTCCCACGGACAGGTGCGGAAACTTAAGCCTTAAAAGACGGGCAAGAATATCAAGTCCTCCCGTTGTCGCACCGCCTAAAAATACGATACCGAGCCCTGCACCTGCTATAATACCGCCGAAAATTGCACCGACAAGCTTTTCCTCACCGTTGAAAAACCAACCGTATCGGGCTCCCAGTGAATCAAGAGTATCAATAAAAACCGACACAAGAGCAGTTGAAAAAACCGTTCTCGCAATAAAACGGAAGCCGAACTTTTTCCACGATATTATAAAAAGCGGAATATTTGCAACAAAAACAAAAGTACCCGTTGAAATAAACGGCACAAGGTAGTTTACAAGAATTCCGAGTCCTGTAACTCCGCCTGCAACAAATTTTAACGGTGTTACAAAAAGAGAAACTGCCGCAGAATACATAAAAGCACCGAGAACACACATAAAAAGCTCTGAAAATACGGAAAATACTCTTTTTATGTCTGTCTTCTTATTGGCAGAGCTACTCATTTTTCTCCCCCTGTTCTGAAATTACAGAAAAAATAACATTGAGTCTTTCAAAGTCTTTTTTTAAGTACAAATACCCGATAAGTGCTTCAAAGCCCGTAGATTTATGATACTGTGCCTCGGACTTATTTTTCGGTGTATGTCCCGAATGGGCGTTTCTGCCTCTTTTAAAAACCGAAATTTCCTCTTCCGTAAGAATGGGCATAAGCACATCAACCATATCCGCCTGAAAATCGGCATTTACAAGCTTTACCGTGGCTTTGTGAAGGTCTTTTACTCTTGCTTCACCTTTGCTTAAAATATATTTCCTTATAAAAAGCTCATAAACCGCATCACCGACAAATGCAAGGGAAAGACCGCCGAGTGTCTTAAAATCGGCTTCGGGAAAAAAACTATCCATTTCTTCAAAATCAAGGCACATATTGGAACTCCAAGTCGTAAATAATTACGGTATCGCCTTCCTGCACTCCGCGAGAGCGAAGCTCTTCAAAAACACCGCTGTTTTCAAGCACACGCTGAAGATACTGTAAGGATTCATAGTCATCAATATCTGTCTTATTAAGAATTTTGAGAAGCCATTCTGCTTCGATATAGTAGTCACCGCCCATTTCGGTGATCTTAAAGCCCTGATCCTTCTTCTTTTCAAGCATTTCAAGAGGGATACCCTCGCTTTCAAAACGCTTTATGGGAGGAAGCTCGTTAAGCTTTGCAGCCACAGCATTGATCAATTCCTGTGTACCCTCCTGAATGGGTGCGATTATTTCAAAATACTGAAGTCCCTGCTCCTCAATGAACTTTCTGAAGGTTGCAAGCTGTTCGTCGGTTGCAAGGTCAATTTTGTTTGCCGCAACTATTTGTGGACATTTTGTAAGCTCGGGATTGAAAACCTCAAGCTCTTTATTGATTATCTTGAAATCTTCTATGGGGTCTCTTCCCTCACTGCCCGACACATCCACAATGTGAACGAGCATTCTGCAGCGTTCAACATGACGAAGGAATCTGTGTCCGAGACCTACGCCCTCACCCGCACCCTCAATGAGTCCGGGGATATCCGCCATAACAAAGGAGCTTTCGGGGCCCATTCTTACAACACCTAAAACAGGTGTGATGGTTGTAAAATGATAGTTTGCAATAACGGGCTTTGCTTCGCTGACAACCGAAATGAGAGTTGATTTACCAACATTGGGGAAGCCGAGCAGTCCCACATCGGCAAGAAGCTTGAGTTCAAGTATTACTTCCCATTCCTCACCCGGATATCCGTCACGGGCAAAACGGGGTGCCTGACGGGTAGGTGTAGCAAAATGCTGATTGCCCCAGCCGCCTCTTCCGCCTTTTGCACAGATAAAGGGCTCGTCACCCGACATATCGGCAAGCACAGCTCCGCTTTCGGCTTCCTTTATGATAGTGCCTCTGGGCACACGGATGGTAAGGCTCTTTCCGCTTTTACCGCTTCTTCTGCCGCCTTCACCGTTTGCACCGTTTTCCGCCGTATATTTTCTCTTATAACGGAAATCTGCAAGTGTTGCAAGGTGGTCATCGGCAACAAATATGATATCGCCGCCCTTACCGCCGTCACCGCCGTCGGGCCCTCCCGAGGCTACATATTTTTCTCTGTGGAAAGCAACGGCACCGTTACCGCCGTTACCTGCCTTTATCTTAATCTTCGCAGAATCTACAAACATATGTTAAATCTCCTGACATAGTTATACATAATATATTTTAACATATATAAAAATAAATATAAATAGGGAAAATAAAATTTTTACAGTTTTTTTGAAAAAACCTTAATATAAAGCAGTCATTTGCCCTTGCATTTTATAGGGGATGCTCCCGCGTCCCGCTTCGCTTTAGTATAATATCATATGTTATTACACGAGGACTTCACAATAAAGCCTCGAGAATAATTAACTTCTGATTCTTTATTTTTCCAAAAAAAGACTAAAGGCTGATTTCCGAAGAAATCAGCCTCTTTTTCGTTCTTTACCTTTAAGTAAAATTAAACAGCTCTTTCAACCTTACCGGAACGCATGCAGCGAGTGCAAGCATATACTCTGCAAGGAGAACCGTTAACGATAGCCTTAACTCTCTTTACGTTGGGCTTCCAAGTTCTGTTGGATCTTCTGTGTGAGTGAGAAACCTGAATACCGAATTTAACGTCCTTACCGCAAAAATCACATTTTGCCATGGAGCGCACCTCCCTTTTATTTTCCGGGGTAACCCCTAATATCTTAATCAGCATCGTACATAATAACAGATATCTGAGAAAAATGCAAGTGTTTTTTAAACTTTTTTTCTTTACAAGTTTAATTAAGCTCGTGAATAAACAATCCGCTTAAAAGCTTCGGCTCAAACCAAGTGGATTTGGGGGGCATAACAGCTCCGCTGTCGGCTATTGCCATAAGCTCCGAAAGTGATGTGGGATACATAGAAAAAGCAATTTCCATATCCTCTTCACAGCGTCTTTCAAGCTCGCCGAGACCTCTTATACCGCCGACAAAATCAATTCGCTTATCGGTTCTGGGGTCTGAAATTCCGAAAATTCCCGATATTACATACTTTTGCAAAAGGGAAACATCAAGACTTTCAAGCACATTGTTTTCGTCGCAAAGTCCGTCTTTAAGAGTCAGCTTATACCACTTTTTATCACAGTAAAAACCGAAGGTATGACGGGCATCGGGACGGACTGCGGAAGCCTTTTCCTCAAGGATAAAATATTCAGAAAGTCTTCCGAGAAGCTCCTCTGTTTCAAGGAAGTTTTTATCCTTTATAACACGGTTATAGTCCATTATTTTAAGCTCTTCAGCCCTGAAAGCTACAGCAAGGAAGAAGTTGAATTCCTCTTCTCCCGTAAAGTCGGGATTTTCGCTTCTTCTTTTAAGAGCTACCTTCACGGCGGAAGCAGCTCTGTGATGACCGTCTGCAATATAAAGATTTTTCACCTGTGAAAATGCTTCCGTCAATGCATCGCAGTCGGTCTTATCGGATATCACCCATACGGTATTTTTAACACCACCCTCGGATATAAAGTCATATTCGGGTTCAAGTGATATATATTTATCAATAATTCTGTCAATTTCAGAATTTCTTCTGTATGCAAGGAAAATGGGGCCTGTGTTGGCATCACAGGTATCAACATGGCGGATTCTGTCTTCTTCCTTGTCTGCTCTTGTGAATTCGTGCTTTTTTATAACATCATTTATATAATCATCAGCAGAAGCACAGCCTACAAGTCCCGTCTGACATACATCGCCCATAATCTGTCTGTAAATATAAAAGCAGGGATATTCTTCTTTGAAGCAGATTCCGTCGGAGGTGAGCTTTTTAAGATTCTCTGCCGCCTTATTATATACTTCATCACTGTAAAGATATGTGCCGACGGGAAGGTCTGTCTCTGCCTTATCAACATGAATAAATGAATAAGGATTTCCCTTGACTTTTTCTCTTGCTTCATCGGAATTCATAACATCATAAGGAAGAGCAGCAACCGATGATGCATATTCCTTTTTCGGTCTTACTGCCTTAAAGGGCTTAAAAACTGACATACCAACTTACCTTTCTTTTATTTAACATTTGTTGCTTTATGGAAATACAGCTTATCGCTTCCCGAAAAGTATATTACTCCGCGTACATTTTTTGTGCATACGAAATATGTATTTTCATTACATACCGGAATAACGAGAGAAGCAGCAGAAAGCTTACTTTCTATTGAAGAATAAACAGAAATATAATTCTTCTCGTCGCCGGAATACAGCTTTGCTATGATCTCTTCCATTCCGAAGCCGTCAAAACCCGTTATGTTATAGGGTGAGCCGGAGGTAAAGTTGCCGAAATATTCATAAGCGTTATCGGTCTGGGCTTCATAGCTGTATAAAGCTACCTGATAATTCTTTGAATTCACTGCACTTTTCACAGCCTCGGCTTCTGCAGTTTTTACGCTGAAATTAACATTGATTCCGAGTATTCTCTGCCACTCCTGCATTACCCGTCTTACGGCATCCTCGTCTTCCTTTTCGCAAAGCACGGTAATATCTATTTTTGACAGTTCAAGCTTTTCAAGACCGTTTTTCAGATATATAACAGCCTTCTCTTCGCTGTAAGGCTCGGGATGTGTGCTGACATTTTCCTCTGCCGCACTTAAGGGCACTATCCCCGAAAACGGCTCTTTTTTCATATTGGCAGCAACCGTGCTTGTGTCAGTTGCCGACATAAGTGCTTTTCTTATATTCTCCTCACCCATAACAGCATCGGACAGATTCATAATAAAGCCCTTTACCCTGTTGGGAGTTTCGATTATTGTCATTTTTTTGTTTATTTCAAGCTTATCATATATTTCCTGTGATATAACGGCACCCGAATAATCGTCTGTTTCAAGCACTTCAAGAAGCCTTTCCTGTGTATCGACAACATAAAGCCATACATAATCGGGAACCGCGACAGCATCCCCCGCATAGTCGGCTGCTTTATTGATTCTGTATGAGCTTTCGTCAAATCTTGAAAGATAAAAAGGTCCGTTTGAAAGTGAAAATGCAATAAGTGTACCGTAGCGTCCCGAGCAAGCCTTGAAAAATGTTTCGTTGCAGGGCATACAAACCGGTTCTGTGAGAACCTCGGGGAAATTACTTTGCGGAGAAGATAATGTTATCTCAAGAGTATAGTTATCAATGACCTTGACTCCGAGCTCTTCTTTTTCTTTCAGTCCCGATAGTATATCAGGAGCATTTTCAATATTATAAAGCATATAAGAAAGATGTGCTCCCGTGGCAGGGTCAACAGCTCTTCTCAGAGCAAACTGAAAATCATATGCCGTAACGCTTAAATCAAAGTTTTCGGGAATTTTCCCCTCAAGCTGTTTTTCTGCATTTGATGTAAGATGCCATACAGCATCCTCTCTTAAATAAAACGTGTATTTAAGACCGTCACTTGAAACTGTCCAGTCTTTTGCCACACCGTTTATTATCTCACCGTTTTCATCTTTTCTCAAAAGCCCCTCGAAGCAGTTCCTTACAACTATGGAAGCCGTTGTGTCGGACACTATCTGCGGGTCAAATGAGCCGGCACTTCCTTCAACTGCAAAGAAAAGCACCACGGGGTCATCGGAATTACAGGAAGTAAGAATTCCCGTCATTAATATTATGCATAATATAACAGATATTACTCTCTTCATTCCGTTTCAGCCCCTCTTTCATCTTATATTTAATTTATTTTAGCAGATATTCTGTCCTTTTTCCATATGTTTTACAAAGATTTTTATATATTATTTATCTTTATTTTTTTATTACATTATGATACAATTAATTTAACTACAGTTAAAGGTGAAAAATATGGACTACATAATTCTCGGACTTCTCATATTAACGGTAATTTTGCTTATCGTGATTGCCGTAAAGCTTTTTTCATCAAAAAAAGACGGCTCTTCCGCCGTCACCGATGAAAAAATAGATAACTTAAGAACACTTACACAGGAAAGCTTCAATGCTCTCCGTCACGACACAGCTTCCTCTAATGAAGCGGTACGCACTTCCGTTTCCGCTTCTCTTGACACACTCGGAAGAAAAATGGATATTATTTCCGAAAAAACCGCTGACGGACAGATAAACACAGTAAGAGCACTTTCCGATATGCGTGAAAAGCTCGATACCACGGGAAGACAGCAAACACAGGCAGTTACAGAGGCTGTTGAAAAGCTTCAGCTTTCAAATGAAAAGAAGCTTGAAGAAATGCGTATCACCGTTGACGAGAAGCTGACCGAGACACTTTCCTCCCGTCTTGACACATCCTTCAAGTCCGTTTCCGAACAGCTTTCAAATGTATACAAGTCTTTAGGTGAAATGAAAGAGCTGTCCTCGGGGGTTACTGCACTTAACCGTGTTTTTTCCAATGTAAAAACGAGAGGCAATTGGGCTGAATGTCAGCTTGAAGGGCTTTTAGACAGAATAATTCCCGGTATGTATGTAAAAAACTACCGTTCCGACGAGAGCCGTGAGGTAGTAGAATTTGCGGTTATAATTCCCGATTCCGAGTCCGATAAGGTAACACATCTTCCCATTGACTCGAAATTCCCCATGGAAGACTATCTTCGTCTTTGTGATGCTTCGGATAATGCCGATGCCGAAGGCGTAAGGCTTGCCAAAAAGGCACTTGAAGCAAGAGTTATAGCCGAAGCAAAGGAAATTTCCAAATACATAAACACTCCCCATACCACACCCTTTGCCGTAATGTATCTTGCAACGGATTCACTTTATGCAGAGGTCGTTTCATCAAAAGAAAACCTTGCTGACCGTCTTCATAACGATTTCAACATTCTTGTTGCAGGCCCCTCAACCATAACCGCTCTTCTGTCCTCTCTTGCAATAGGCTTCAGAACAGTGGCTCTCAACAAAAAAGCAGGCGAGGTTATGGATCTTTTAGCTGCTGCAAAGCAACAGTATGACAAATTCGGAATTGCACTTGAAAGAGCTAAAAAGAAAATAGATGAAGCATCGTCAAGCATTGACGATGCACAGAAACGCAATTCAATTATTGTAAAAAAATTAAAAGGTGTTGAAGCAATAAACAGCGAAACGGCTGATTTAATGCTCGGTACTGATGATTAAAGGAGTGTTACTATGATTAAATTAGGTCTTGCAGGCACATGGCATGTACATTTCGGTGGCTATGTAAGAGAATTCTTATCCCGCGGCGATGTTGAAATTGCAGCTTTATGGGATCCCGACATTGAAGCGGCAAAGGCAAAGGGCGAGGAGCTCGGCTGTAAATACACAGCGGATATTGACGAATTCTATTCATGGGATTTTGATGCAGTTCAGGTATGTGCCGCAACAAATATCCACAAGGAAGTACTGATAAAGGCTGCAAATGCAAAGAAGCACATTTTCACGGAAAAGGTTCTGACTTCTGCATATGACGATGCTCTTGAAGTTAAAAAGGCTGTTGAGGACGCAGGAATAAAGTTCTGTATTTCATTCCCTTGGAGAACACGCTCCGACTTCTTATGGATAAAAGAAGCTCTCGGGAATGACCTTGTCGGTCAGGTAACATATATGAGAATGAGAAATGCTCACGACGGTGTCAGCCGCGGCTGGCTTCCTCCCTCATTCCTTGATCCCGTTCCCACCTGCGGCGGTGCTATGATGGACCTCGGTGCACACGGAATGTATCTTCTCAACTGGCTTATGGGTGAGCCCGTAAAATGCACAAGCGTTTTCACAAACTGCCTTTGCAACAGCGTTGAAGATAACTGTGTAACCGTATTCAGCTACGAAAACGGTGCAATCGGTGTCAGCGAAACAGGCTTCGTTACCGGAAGAAATCCCTTTGAGCTTGAAATTGCAGGTACTAAGGGAACAATTCTTGCAGGCGGCGTATTTGATAAGCTCTGCTACAATAACGGAGACGGATGGATGTATCCTGCACTCGGCAAGGGCAGTAAATCTGCAATAAATTCCTTCTGCGATTCAATAAACGGCGACGGCGAACCCCTCTTTGGAATAGACGATGCAGTAGCCCTCACAAAGACAATGGAGCTTGCATACAGAAGTATCGTTTAAAGTGCAAAGCATAATTTAACGGTCTGATGTCATTTCCCGTGAGGCACAAAATAAATCTTATAATCTGTAGGGGACGACGACCCGGCGTCCCGTTTCAGTTAAACAAGAAAACGGCTTCGCCGTACGCCTTCGGCGACCGTTTTCGAATAGTCCATCGACCAGGAAAGCTTGCTTTCCGTTCTCAGGGACATATAATCTTTTTTTGCTTTATAGGAAGCAATTTCCTATAAAGCAAAAAAACTCGGCTATCCGAAAGGATAGCCGATATTTTTTTGTTTAACCGAAGAGGTTTCTGAAGAACTCTACTATGCTTCTGAAGAACTCTTTGAGCTTATCAAAGAAGGACATCTTTGCAGGTTCATTTTCTTCATCTTCTTCAAGACCGATGTCTGCACGCTCGGTTGCGAATACGGTATAGTTCTTATCAATATTCTTGATTCTGTAAACACCGTCTGTATCTCTGTCAAACTGAACAGCATTAAGAGTTACGAAGTGAGGCTCTGTAAGAAGGAATTCAATCGTATCGCCTTTCTTACATATGATATTGATGCTTTCGTAGGTATTGCCTCCGATAATGTACTGAGACGAAGACTGAGTGAACATAACAAGATATGTATCTGCTGTATTTTCAACCTGTGATTCATCCTTGGTTGTTGTTACATCAATTGAGCCTGCTGCATATCCGTCTGACATAGCAGTAATCGTAGCAGTACCTGTAGCATTACCGAATACAACAAGACCGTCTTCGTTAACCGTAGCAACTGCTGTGTTGCTGGAGCTCCACTTGATTTCCTTGTTTGTTGCATTGGCGGGCATAACAGTTGCATAAAGCTGAATAGCATCACCGGGAAGGCGTGTTGTTGAAACACCTGCAGAAGAAACAACAATGTATTCCGTAACAATGGGAGCTACACTTACTACGCAATATGCTTTATATGCTCCGTCCTTGGACTGAACGCTGATAACCACATCACCGGCACCTACTGCAGTTATTCTGCCGAGTGAATCAATGGTTGCAATGCTTTCATCCTGTGATTTCCACTCAATATCCTTGTTCGTTGCTGTAGAGGGAGCGATGATAGCTGAAACTACAGCCTCTTCTCCTACATTGAGGAATATTGCTGTTTTGTCAATTCTGAGACCTAAAAGCTTGACATATACATCAAACTGTGCAACATAGGTTACATCACCTGTAACCGTGCTTACTTCAGGAGTCCAGCCTGCAAAGTTGAAGTCGTATTCAGTAGTAGAGGCTCTTACGGGTGTTTCACCGTTGTATACTGGAGTTGCACCGTATTTGTATGAATCCTCCTGAGCAATATATCCGTCGATATTCCATCTTACGGTATAAACTCTCTCTACTGCTTCAAATACTGCAGTATATGTAACATTTTCTGAAACCGTTACAATTTCCTTATCCCAGCCTATGAACTTATATGAATTATATTGGTCGGGGGACTTATAAGGTACACCGTCATATGAGGGAGTTGCACCGTGATACCACTTTGTTACCTTTGTTACGTCGCCTGCAACCCAAGTAACCGTATGGATCTCAAGCTCCCATATTGCAGTAAGAGTTGCATTACCGTATGTGCCCTCAAGTGCCGTTGCACCGGCGTATATCTGATCCTTTACCCAGCTTCCGCCGCCGGCTGAAACCTTCCAGCCCTTGAATGTAGCACCGTCACGGGTGGGAACGGGAAGAGTCTTGTCAGAGGTCGTTTTATAATAGAAGTTTTCAACCTCGCTGCCGCCTGCTGAATTGAATCTTAAGAAATACTGAATAGGAGAGTAAATTGCCGTAAATGTAAGGTCCTCAGCAGGCATTATTGCGGGAACTTCATTATCCCACTGTGCAGTGTAGCCCACCTTTGAAAGGGGAGGATATGTAACTACAGCACTGCCGTATTTAACCTCAACAGTCTGTGTAATATCACCGCTTACCCAGTTTATCTTATATGTCTTTGCAGTCCATACGGGCTGAACTGAAATATTACCGTACATTCCTGCAAGTGCCTTGTCTGCCGCAACGGTATCACCTGTCATCCAGTTGCCCTCTGCAGTAATTATCATCCAGGAGGTGAGCTCGTAGCCTTCCTTTTCAAGCTGAGGAAGAGTGTCCGTGCTTTCAATTGTGTACTTATATTCCGTAGTCGTATTGTCGTCCTTAACAGATATCGTATATTCAGTAGCAGTATAAACAGCTACAAAGCTTACATCACCCCAACGGTCCTTGTAAAGGTCGTAGGTAAGAACATCCGTATCTGTCCATGTGCCGCCGTTTGAAGTAATCTGCCATCCAACGAAGCTATAGCCTGCCTTCTCGGGCTTCGGCATCGTAAGACCTGTATTACGGTTATACTCAACCTCTGTGTTGCCGCTGTAGACACCGCCGTTAAGATCAAAGGTTGCAATATATGTCTGAGGATATGAATAGAAGGTTGCAGTGTAAATATAGGTTTCACCTGATTCAACCGGTATAATTTCATCTGACCAGGAGCTGAAAACATATTTGAAACCGTCCACATCAGGACGTGCAGGTACATAATAAGGTGTGGTGCCGTCTTCCCAATATGTGGTATAGCTGGTATTTGAATCAATTACCCAAACAACCGTTGCAGGAGCTTTGATTTCAACAAATATTGCAGTATATGTCACATTTTCTGTTACGGGGCTTACTGTGGGCTCCCAGCCTTCGAATCTGTAATACTTACCGTTTACAGAAATCTTTTCGGGGTTTGCACCGTTTTTGAATACGGGAGTTTCACCGTATTTATATGTATCTGTTTCTGTCACGGTATTACCGTTATCGTCCGTATCATATACCCAGGTTACAGTATAGGAATTAACTGCCTTTTCCCATACTGCGGTGTATGTTGCAACACCTGTAACGGGCTGAAGCTCGGGTGACCAGCCTGCAAAGGTATATGTATACTGTGAATCGGGAGCCTTTGTGGGAGTTTCACCGCCATATACAGGAAGCTCACCGTAGGTACCCTTGTAAATATGTGATTCACCGTCAATCACCCAAGTAATATCATATGTCTTAGGGGTCCACTGTGCAGTAAGTGTTACATCACCGTAGAAGCCATTAACGGATGTATTACCTGCAAGAGTATCACCTGCAACCCAATTTCCCTGTGCAGAGGTAACAAGCCAACCGGCAAAGTCATAGCCTGCCTTTTCGGGAGGATTTGAAGATGCTGCACCGGGAAGTGTATCCGTGCTTTCTGTTGTATACTGAAGATCTGCATAGGGTGTACCGCCGTCGGAAATGAATGTGACAGAATATTCATTTGCGGTAAGAACAGGCTCAAGAACAACATTACCGTAACGGGTACCTGCCTCAATCTCTCCGGGCTGACAAACACCGTTCAGAATCCAACCGTCACCGTCTGTTACCGATACGACCCTCCAGCCGCCGAATGTATAGCCTGCCTTTTCATATGTAGGTAAGGAAACAGTGGTCTGCATATCATATGAAATGGCTTCCACACCGTCTGCATTGGTAAATTCAATGCTGTATTCAATGGGAGAAAAGCTTGCAGTAAGAGTTACATTACCGTACATACCCTTGATTTCGGAAGCTGTGGTATATTTATCGCCCTGTACCCAATTACCGCCCTGTCTTGTAACAGTCCAGCCGTCAAACTGATAGCCGGGATATGATGCTGCAGGAAGATAGAAAGCATCGCTGTCGATATAGTATACCTTGTTACCGATGGGTGTACCTATGGTTGATAAAATAATTGTATATGCTGTATGTGTCCATTTTGCTTTAAGAGTTACATCACCGTACTGACCTGCAGGAAGGGCATTGTCATATACATCACCCATTTCCCAGGAATGAGTTGTTCCGAATGCCGTAACCTCCCAGCCGTCGAAGCTGTAGCCGATCCTTGTGGGTGTGGGAAGCTCGGTATTTGCTTCAATATTATAGGCAAGTGTTGCGGGAACACCTGTTCCTCCGTCTGCATCAAGAGTTACGGTATATTCTGCCTTTTCCCAGTTTGCAACAAACTGAGTGTCACCGTAAAGACCTGCAGGAATTGCCGTGCCTGCTGCATATGGGCCTACCCAGTTACCTTCTGTTGTTGAAACAGACCAGTTTACAAGGTTATAACCGTTCTTTGTTATAACGGGAAGAGTTACGGAATCTTCAATATCATATGTAAATGAGCTTGCAGCAGAACCGCCGTTTGAATTAAAGCTTAAGGTATAGCTTACGGGCTCCCACATAGGCTCAAGAACAACATCACCGAGTCTGTTTGCAGGGATTATTACAGTGTTGCCGTCACCGTCGGGCTTAAAGGTTTCTCCGACCGTCCATGTTGTGTCAGCATCGGGAGCAGCAATGACCTTCCAGCCTGCAAACTTATAGCCTGATTTTGTAGGATTGGTTATTTCAAGAGTAGATGCGTATGCATAATTGTGTGTAACATTTCCCTCATCAAGCTGAAGAGTAAGCTCAAATGCTGCACTTTCCCAGACAGCAATGAGAGTAACATTACCGTTTTTATTTGTAAAGGTTGTTCCTGCAGGATAGGTATTTATTTTTCCGTCCTTGTATTTTACCCAGCTTCCTGATTCCTCGTCAGGAGTCCAACCGATAAACTTATAGCCGGTTCTTGATACTGCAGGAAGCGAATGTGTACTTTCCACATTGTATGACATCAGGCTTTCATCATCAACTGACGAACCGCCGTTTGAATTATATGTTACTGTATATTCAATGGGAGTATACTGTGCAATAAAGGTAACATTACCGTAATTTCCGACATCCGAGTTGCTGCCTGCCTTATAAGCATCGGAAGAAACCGACCAACTGCCGTCGGGAATCTTTACCAGATATTCATTATTAAATGAGTAGTAATCCTTCTTAACCCCTGTCGGGAAATCAAAGTAGCTGTTGATATTGTAGCTCTTCGATGTCTCAGATGAACCGTTAAGCGTACCGCCGTTAAAATCAAAGCTTGCGGTATATGTCACTAATGTCCAATAAGGCTTAAGTGTTACATGACCGAATTTGCCTTTAAGGTTAATGGTTTCCGAACGGTAAAGAACGCCTTCGCCACCCCATCCTTCATCATTGTCAAGCTCACCGTTTTCAACCGATGCTACCAACCAGTATGACATTTTTCCGCTGCTTTCCTGACCAAACACATATCCGTTACGAATAGGTGCGGGAATTACATCATCTGTTTCTATGGTGTATGTAGAGGGAAGTGAATTTATGATCTTATCCTCATAGCCTGAAAAATCATAAGTTATGTTATATACTGTAGGTGTCCATACGGGCTGGAGGAAAAGCGAACCACCGGCTGTGGCGATATCTGATTCTCCGGTATTTGCATAACTGAGAGTACCGCCGGGATGTGTTTTTCCTATCCAACCGGTCTGTGTATAACCGTTTTTCTTATAATTATAAGTAGTACAGCTGTAGCTGTTTGTGTCATGATGTGTCGCAGTAAGAGAACCTGCCTGTGTTACACCATAAACCTCGGCGCTCGCACTTGCACTCTCTACAGCAGCCTTATATTTTGCAAACGTACTATAGCTGAATATATCAAGACCGTTATATGCAGTACCACCGTCATGAATAAACAATGTCTGACAAACAAAGCTGCCGCTTGCAGAACTTTCTTGTGCTGATGCTGCATTTCTATCAGAACCAATGTAATCCGATAAACTGGGAGTTGCACCTTCTGCCGGATAATTAGCAATATTATATCCGCCTCTTACCGTATAACCATTAATCTTTGCCGATGAATTTTCTGTTGAAGAAGACTTTGAATCACATGAAAAAGAAAAGCCACCGCCGTAAACATTTGCGTAATTTGTGTCAACGCTGTATACATTGCTCAAATACATATTTGTTGAATTTGATGTATTTGTGTCAGCATAAGCATAAACCGTACTGTCAACATCAAAGATAAAAAGATTCGAGGAATTACATCTTATTGCAGACAACATAATTCCGTCCGTTGTAGGAGCATAGTTTGCTGAATTATATATACCTGTGTTTTCATAACTATAATTTTGACCAAGATAATTAGTTTGAGGAATATTGATTGAACCACCGTAAATTTCCGCAGAAGCACACTGATTAACATTCAAAGCAACAACATTTAAATTTACTGTTGCTGTTCGGGTGGAATTACCTTTCTTGATTCTTGCTACACCCGAAGAATTTACGGTACCGCCGTACATCTTAAAAATTGCACTTGAGCTGTTTACGGTTATCGCATAAGAATCAACCGTAGCAGATTTATAACCATTCATATTTGGTAAATTTGTACTTGTACATCTTACAGATGAATAAGCAGAAATTATAAATGAGTTTTTGGTTAAATCTTCAGCATCGCCCAAAATAAGCGTTCCCTTGTTCAATATAAGATTAGACGAAGAGATACTTGTTCCTCCGCCGGTATTTGCTGTATTTTGATAGTCTGTAATAACCTGAAGTGCAGCAGTACCAAGATTCGATGAATCTATAAACTGAAGAGAACCGCCGGTATTAATGGTAAACAAAGCATTCGACAAAAAATCTCTGTCAGAGACATTTTCAGAGGGAATTTGGTAGGATGTATTATTATCATTTGACTCGGAGCCTGTGTAAATAAATTTCAAATAATACTGATTAAAATCAAAAACAATATCACCGGTAATCGGAGTAAATGCACTCACAGAACCTACTTTTTCAATATAAGCACCCAACTTAATAGTTGTCTTTACGGTTGGGTTTTCATTTGCATATGCAATTGCCTCTTCAATATCAGCAACTACAGTATCCGCAGATGAAATTGTAAATGTTGCCGTTTCGGCAGCATTGGCATTGACCTCCGCATCAGGCACAATGATACCTACCGAAATCGTTGTAAACAACATGATAACGGTAAGGAGCATCGAAAGAGCCTTTGTTGTCATTTTAGTTTTTTTCATAGAGTTCTCTCCTTTTCCTGTGTCCGACATTTACAAAGAACCGGACACAAAGATAGAATTATACTTATACATCATTGATTTTATCACAAGAAAACAAAAATTTCAATTAATATATATTATTTTCCATATAAAAATAAAGGCGAAATATTTAGTCAAAATAACAAAAATCACAATTCAGCAGTCATTTGCCTTTTTATATCTTGCAGGGGAGGGATCCCCCTCCCGCAAAAATTACTTTTCCTTGCAAGAAAACGGCTTCGCCGAGACTCAGGCGACCGTTTTCGGATAGTCCATCGACCGGGGAAGCACCGCTTCCCGTTGGTCGGGACATATAATCTTTTTTACTTTACAGGAAGCAATTTCCTATAAAGTAAAAAAAATCGGCAGGGCAACCCTGTCCCTACCGTACTATCATAGTTTAAGGTCGAAGACCTTCCCTCATTTTTCACTTTGCATTTTACATAATCATAATTTAACGGCTTATGCCGTTAAATTATGATTAGTACATTCCGTTAGCTGCCATATAATCATATATCATTTTTCCGTGTGTCTGTTCCTCTTTTTGTATATGATTTAAGAAAGTTCTGACATTTTGGTCACGGAATTCGAAGGTTGCAGTATCATATAAGTGGGACACCTGCTTTTCCCCGGACAATAAATCGGTACATAAATACATATCGGCGGTCTTTTCGGGACATAACATTGCCTTATATTTTGCCGTGAATGTGGGCAAGGGCTTTTCGGCATTGTTGATGGGAGGAACTGAACCCATACCGATTTGTTCGAGAGAATTGAGGTGCTTTGTTTCCTCTTGGGACAGCCCCTGAAACAGGGATTTCAACTGCTCGTCATTGGCACATTCCGAGTGTCTTTTATACTTTTCGATGCACAGCTTTTCGTGGCTCTTAAGCTCCTCGAGCATAGTTCTTTCTTTTTCTGTAAAATCCATTATTTTGTACTCCTTTCAAAAATCAGGTCATATATATTGTGTGACCGTTTTGTCAATTTATACAAATTCTCGGCAGTTTTTCAAAGTATTTTATTCGACATTTTTCCTTTTGCAAAAAAAGTCATAATCTGTAACTATTTGTAACCGAAAAGCTATAGACAAAATGACTTTTTTAAGGTATTATGCGTGAGGTCTTTAGCATTATCATACAATAATTTTTGCACATTTTTGTGCAGAACGGAGATTAACATATATGAAACGTTTTATCAGCTCGAACAGATGGGAGATCGTTTCCGCAGCACTTATTTCGGGCGTATTCACCGCTTCGGTAATAATTGCTATGACTGTTTCGGCACTTTAATCAGAGCAGATTCCATACAGAACGAGAACAGAAAGCATCTGCTTTCTGTTCTTTCTGTTTTTATTGACATTATTTCCCTTTAATGATAATATTACTGTAAATAATATTTTTACAAGAGGTGCTGACAGTGAATACTATTTCCGTTTCAGGCAAAAGACTTGTTGACGAACACGGCAGAGAACGAATTTTCAACGGCATCAACTTTGTTTATAAAGGTGTGGAAAAGGACGAGGACGGTGTTATCAGATACAAAACTGATATCACAGACGAAAGACTTAAGGCTCTTAAAAAAAAGGGCATAAATATAATAAGACTCGGTCTTACATGGGCAGGAATTGAGCCCGTTATGGGCGAATATAACACCGAATATCTTGACGGCTACAAAGAAGTTCTGAAAAAATGTGAAAAGCATGAAATATATGTTTTTGTTGACTGGCATCAGGATCTTTTCAGTGCATACTGCTCAGCCCCCGGTGACGGTGCCCCCGAATGGGCTTGTATTTACACAAAAAAACGCAAAGACCCTATGTTTATATGGGCAGAGGGTTATTTCTTCCGTAAGGATATTCATAAAGCCTTTGATGCTTTCTGGGGAAATGAAGATATAAACGGAAGAGGTATGCGTGACCGATTCTGCGATATGCTGACCTATACCGCCGACTATCTTAAGGATTGCAAATGCATCATGGGCTATGATGTGTTCAACGAGCCGTTTCCCGGCACTCCCGGCGGAAAGCTTTTCCGTGACCTTGTAAAAAACGGTGTCGGAACAATTCTTTTTAACAAGAGAGTTGACAGAAAAGAGCTTGTTGAGAGTGCTCTCAAAAAGGATGTAATGGCTATGCTTTCCGTAGCCGACGATTCAAGGGTCTACAGAAGTATTCTCGGAAAAACCAAAGAACTGATGTTTGAGTTTGACACAAAAAGATATTATCCTTTCCTTGTTGCCGCAGCCGAGGCTATAAGAAAGGTTGATAAAACAGGCATAATTTTTTCTGAAAACTGCTATTATTCAAACCTGGGCATCCCCTGCAGCGTTCCGAGAATCGTTTATAAGGACGGCACAAGAGAAGAGAATCATGTCTTCTCGCCCCACGGCTATGACATAACCGTTGACACTCCGCTTACAAACAACGCAAGTCCCCACAGAGTAGACTTCATATTCGACGAGCACAAGCGTACACAGGAAAGAATGGATGTTCCCGTGCTTGTAGGTGAATGGGGCGGTATGGTGCCCGGAAGCGAAAAATACCCCGCACTCGAGCATCTTATAGAAGAATTCGACAATAATAAATGGAGTCAAACCTATTGGCACTATTTCGGCGATTTTGAAAACGGTGAAATTATGAATATTCTCTGCAGACCTCTGCCTATAGCAGTTGCAGGTACAATTAAAAAATATTCATACGACAGAAAAGAAAAGCTCTTTACCGTTTCTTACACGGGCTCATCAACCATAAAAGCTCCCACTCTTATATATCTCCCCTGCGAGCCTAAAAAGGTCTATTCCACAAAGGGATACAAATACAAGGACAACATCCTTTCCGTATATGCCGGCAAGGGCGAATGTATCGTAAAGGTTGAGTTATAATGACTCATTATCTTATTATAATTTCCGTAATTACGGCGATAATTACCGTATACGATAAAATAGCGGCAAAGGCTTTTACAAAACACCGTGTCCCCGAAAAGGTACTGTTATTTCTTGCAGTTATCGGCGGTGCGGCGGCGGAATACATCACAATGAAAATCATCCGTCATAAAACAAAACACACAAAATTTATGATAGGTCTTCCCGTAATTATGGCAGTACATATCATAGTATTTTTGGCAGTATATCACTTTTATTTTTAGGAGAAAGCAATGTTAGAAGTTAAAAACATAGGATTTACCGTAACCGATGAAAACGGCAGCGGAAATCTTGAAATAATCGAGGATGTTTCCTTTACTTTGGAGGACGGAAAATTTCTTGTAATCACGGGTCCCAACGGAGGAGGAAAATCAACTCTCGCCCGTCTTATTATGGGAATTGAAAAACCCACCAAGGGACAAATATTATATAACGGAACGGATATAACTAACCTTTCTATCACCGAAAGGGCAAAGCTCGGCATCGGCTATGCATTCCAGCAGCCTCCCCGCTTTAAAGGACTTACCGTAAGAAAGCTTTTATCCCTTGCCCACGGCAGTCCCCTTCCCGAAAACGAGTGCTGTTCTTACCTGACAAAGGTAGGACTTTGCTCAATGGATTACCTTAACCGTGAGGTTGACACCTCCCTTTCCGGCGGTGAGGTAAAAAGAATCGAAATCGCAACCCTTATGGCAAGAGATTTAGGGCTTGCCATATATGACGAGCCCGAAGCAGGTATAGACCTGTGGAGCTTTTCAATGCTTGTTCAGTCCTTTAAGGATATTGCCGCTGACAGAAATGAAAGCGTTATGATAATATCTCATCAGGAAAGAATTATGCAGCTTGCAGACGATATTCTTGTAATTGCAGACGGAAAGATACGTTCTTACGGCACAAAGGAAGAAATTCTCCCCACACTTCTGGGAGAATTTGACAGCAAATGTTCTTTGAGAGGTGATAAAAATGCTTGATATTACAGATAAGAAGCTTCTTGATACCATATCCGATTTTTCATCAATTCCCGTAGGTGCGTCGTACAATATAAGAAAAAACGGTGCAGGCATTGAAAGAAGCACCAATGAAAAGGTACAGATAACAAACAAAACCGACAAGCCCGGCATTGATATTACAATTCTTCCCGACACAAAGGGAGAAAAGGTATATATCCCCGTAATTATCACCGAGGAGGGCGTTTCCGACAAGGTATATAACGATTTCTATATCGGTGAAAATGCAGATGTTACAATAATTGCAGGCTGCGGTATACACAATTCAGGCTGTAATGAAAGCCGTCATGAGGGTATACACCGTTTCTTTATCGGCAAAAACGCAAGAGTGGTCTATATTGAAAAGCACTACGGTGAGGGTGAAGGCACAGGCGAAAAGATACTCAACCCCGAAACCGCGGTATATATGGAAGAGAACTCCGTATGTGAAATGGAATCCGTGCAGATAAAGGGAGTTGATTCCACAAAGAGAAACACTATAGCAAAATTGGGTAAAAACTCAAAATTCATTGTTACGGAGCGTCTTATGACCCACGGCAATCAGCTTGCTGATTCCGATATGACAATTGAGCTGAACGGTGAGGGAGCCTCGGCACAGATAATCTCCCGTTCCGTTGCAAAGGATAATTCAAAGCAGGTATTTTACCCAAAGGCTGTGGGAAACGCCCCCTGCTCTGCCCATGTTCAGTGTGACTCTATTATTATGGATAACGCGGGTATACGCTCAATTCCCGAAATAGCGGCAAACCACGCAGAAGCCGCAATTATCCACGAAGCCGCCATCGGAAGAATCAACAATGAACAGCTTCTTAAATTAATGACCTTCGGTATGACACCCGAGGAAGCAGAGGAAATAATCATAGAGGGCTTCTTAAACTAAAAGCACACGAAGAAATAGCGTGATGTTCTTAACGGAGAATTTAAGATTGTTCAAATTATTGTTAAGAACCGGCATCGCATTTGTACGCACAAATGCAGTTGGGCATTCGCCCAAACCCACTAACAACAGAAAAGAGAAGATTCGTATGTTGCAACGAGTCTTCTCTTTCTTTTTGTCTGTATAGTGATATGCTGACTGCCGTCAGTTTTCCGTTTAAGAACGAAAAATCCGAAAGCATTTTCGTCTACAGGAAGAACGGTAACTTTTTCAGCGGTGTTGGAGGCTATCTTACAGGTGCCCTCCGACACCGTTTTATTTTTCACAAGATCCGTTATTTCATATGCAAATTCCCTCAAATGTAAGGGTATATTCACCCTGAGAGGCTGAAAAGTCTTTTACATACCATAAATGATAGTTTTCACGGTTCTGTGCCTCAAGCACATTAGTACCCGACTTTTCAAGACCGTCTCCGGCGGTATATGACTCGGAAGAATCGATTTTTGAGTGCTCCCCGTAATACAGCCTCCATTGTCCCGTCAAGATAAATAATATTTTTCATAGCAGTGTCCTTTTTTTGACTTTATTAAGCCACATTTTTCAAGTGCTTGCAATTACTAAATAAATAAAGTAGAATATATTTACCAATAATAACACAGGAGTTGAAATTATGAGACTTGATAAATATCTTAAGGTATCCCGACTTGTCAAAAGAAGAACCGTGGCAAATGAGCTTTGCGATGCAAAGCATGTCGAGGTAAACGGCAAGGTTGCCCGTGCCTCCTATGAAATAAAGGTCGGGGACATTATTGACATACAAATGGGAGCTAATCACATAAAGGCAGAGGTTGTGACCGTTAGCGAATACGCAACCAAAGAAAGTGCCTCAACAATGTATAAGCTTATTTAAGTTATTTTAAGCGAGAGCTTTTATAATCAATCAAAAAAGGGTGGTATAAATGAACGATAGCTTTACGCCCGAAAATTTTGGGGAAAATCACATCACAGAAATCAAAGAACCCGTAAAAAAAGAGAAAAAACAAAAAACAAGATTTCCTGTAAGTGCATTTGTCATAATACTTATAGTATGCATATTGGTAAGTTCCGTATCGGGGGCAGGCGGTGCATTCTTTATGTATAATCTGCTTTACAGTGCACCCTCAGCCGAAGAAGCAACGAAACAGGAGTTTGTCATTGCAGAGGAAACGACTCAAAGCAGTGCGGTTCCCGAAGTGCTTGCTACCGAAGAATATGCCGAGAGCACACAGCAGACAGAAGAAAATACCTTTATGCCCGCAATATCAGAAGCCGAAACGGTAACGGTCACCGTAACGGAAGTGCAGACAACGGTAGTTTATCAGGAAACGACAACTGCAACACCGTCACTTTCAAAGGGTGATATATATGCCGATGCCGTAAACAGCATCTTTGCAATTACATCCTCGTGGAAAGAATATTATTCCTCTTGGTTAGGTTCATACTACCGCCCTGCAACTTCAACCGGCACGGGCTTTGCAATTTCCGATAACGGCTATATCATCACAAACTATCATGTTGTTGAAAATGCCGAAGATATCACAGTCACCGATTATAACGGAAAAGAATATCCCGCTGAGCTGATCGGCAGTGAGCCATCAAATGATATCGCAATTATAAAAATAAACGAAAATACCGTATCAACTCCTCTCGGAAATTCCTCCGACCTCAAAGTCGGTGATGATATTATGGTAATAGGCAATGCATTAGGTGAGCTTTCATACACCTTTACAGACGGTATTGTCAGCCATCTGAGCCGTTCCGTTACTCTTGAAAGCGGAAGAACAATAAATATGTTTCAGACAAATGCCGCTATCAACAACGGTAATTCCGGCGGCCCCGTTTATAATATGAACGGCGAAGTCGTGGGCATTGCAAGTGCAAAGTATGCCTCCGAATCAATTGAAGGACTCGGATTTTGCATTCCCATTGACGATATTAAAACTATGATGTCGGATATTATACTTTACGGTTTCGTAAGGGGAAAGCCCACACTCGGAATTTCCGTTCAAACAGTAACCTCATCAATGTCATCACGGTATTCAATTCCCACGGGCTGTTACATTGTAGCCCTCGATAAAACATCTCCCTGCTACGAAGCGGGTATGCGTTCGGGAGATGTTATAACAAAAATCGGCAGCAAAACAATTTCAGAATGTGCAGACATTGAAAGTATCCTGTCTTCAAAAAAAGCGGGCGACAATTTAAGCATCACATATTATTCGGAAGGCGAAGCAAAAACAGTGAATATATCCCTCGCCGAGCTGAAGCCATCAGAAGCAAGAACGAATTATTCTAATGTTTATGATTATTGATAATATAATCATATTTTAGCGGTGTATCAAGGTGAAATCAAATTCCCCTTGTACAATGAAAATATATTTCAATTTTGTAGGGGACGACGACCACGGCGTCCCGCCTGCAA
>CAYTRD010000016.1:0-34678 GCA_964440255.1 uncultured Ruminococcus sp.
CCGATTCCCCCAAGATTGGGGGTAGGGGGTTGATAAATCATAAGATTTTTTCTTACATTATAGGAAATTCCTTCCTATAATGTAAAAAGATTATATGTCCCTGAGAACGGAAAGCAAGCTTTCCTCGGAGACGGACTATTCGAAAACGGTCGCCTGAGTCTCGGCGAAGCCGTTTTCTTGCATTAAGCTTTATTTATACAGTCAATATATTGAGAAGAACAAGGAGAATCACTCCGGGAATACCGCCAATGGCACTGATAGTTAATGTGTAAGGATTTATGGGCATACCTGCTGTGCCTGTAAATGAAAAAATCAGATCACAGCAAAAAAGTGCGGCAAGTCCCGAAAAAATGCATAGAATGATTTGAGCAAGCTTCATTTTTTTAAGCATTAAAATGATAAGCAATATACCTGAAATAATAAGTAAAATAAATAATATGTTCATATTCTCACCTGTTAAAGCATATGCACACGGAATACTGAAAATGAATAATTGTATTGACTGTATTCGATGATTTTTTTTGTGTAACTGCTGTATACTATTATAAGAGGTGATTTTATGGACAGTCATTCAAAAACTTATGAGCAGTTCTGTTGGGTGAAGCAAAAAAATATTATAATGGAGGAAACGGTTTTTCATAACGGTGTAAGAAGGGTCATATGTACTAACCTGAGTGAATGTGATACCTGTGGAGGCTGTAAGAATAATAGCCTTTGTAAGCTTTGGAAAAACTACGAAAATGTCACGGATAAATGCGATATCGGTGAATGTGAAGAATTGACTAACGGTCAATAATTTGTTATACTTAATTACAGTTCGTATATCGGACTGTAATTTTTTTTGAAAGGAAAGGCAATAGCCTTAAAATCATATGGAAATTTTATCACTTTATCCTACACTTAAGGAAACAATATGGGGCGGTAGAGCTTTAATTGATGATTACGGCTTTGAAACTGACGGAGATAATGCAGCAGAAGCCTGGCTTCTTTCCTGTCATAAGGACGGCCCGAGCTTTGTTACAAACGGGGAATATAAGGGAAAGACACTTCTTGAGGTAATTGAAAAAGAGGGAAAAGCAGTTCTCGGTACAAATAATGCCGATATCCGTGATTTTCCTGTTCTTATAAAGATAATAGATGCAAGGGATAAGCTGTCCGTGCAGGTGCATCCTGACGATGAATATGCTTATAAATATGAAAATGAAAACGGAAAAACAGAAGCATGGTATGTGCTTAAGTGTGATGAGGGTGCTTCTCTTATTTACGGAATGAAGCATTCTGTGTCCCGTGAGGAGTTTGCTGCAGCAATTGAAAACGGAACCCTTCTTGACGATGTCAATGTTGTTAATGTAAAAACCGGTGATGTTGTGTTTATTCCCTCCGGAATGCTTCACGCTATAGGCGAGGGGATACTTCTTGCAGAGGTTCAGCAAAGCTCCAATTCAACCTACAGAGTATTTGACTACAACAGAAGAGATAAGAACGGAAATCTTCGTGAGCTTCATGTTAAAAAGGCTGTTGATGTTGTAGACCTTGGTGTAACTGAAGTTGATTTTTCTGCAGAGGGCAAGCCTGAAAAAACAGGTGATGCCGAAAAGACCTTCCTTACGGGCTGTAACTATTTTTCAATGACAAAGGTTGAACTTGACGGCACTTATACTGATACTGCAGATGAAAAATCCTTTGTTTCACTTCTTGTGCTTGACGGAGACGGAAAAATTACATCCGCTGACGGAGAGATTGAGCTGAAAAAGGGCTCAAGCATATTTATCCCTGCAAATAAGGGGGAATTTACGGTATCGGGTAAACTCGAAATACTTGAAACAAGGACGTAATTATGTCGTTACTCAGTTGTCAGAATCTAAGACTTTCTTACGCTCAGAGAGATATACTCATAAATGCCACCTTTGATATTGCAAAAGGTGATAAAGTGGGGCTCATCGGCTCAAACGGGTGCGGTAAGACCACGCTTTTCAAGGCACTTTGCGGTGAGCTTGAGCCTGCAGAGGGAAAGGTTATAAAGGCAGCAGCCACAAATATCGGTTTTGTTGAACAGCATGCCTGTGCGGGAAGTACACTCACGGTTTATGATGAGCTTTTAACAGTATTTTCTGCACTCTTTCGTATGGAAGAGGAGCTTGAAGAGCTTCACGGTAAAATAGAGCTTACCGACGGAAAAGTCGCTGAATATATTGAAAGACAGGCACTTCTTACGGAAGAATATCAGAATAATGGCGGGCTTACCTATAAAAACAGGGCACATTCCTGTCTTATGGGACTCGGTTTTTCACAGGAGGAAGAAATGCTTCCCGTAGCTGCTCTTTCGGGCGGTCAGCGTACTAAATTAAGCCTCGGCAAGCTTCTTCTCAGTGAACCCGATGTTATGCTTCTTGACGAGCCTACCAACCATCTTGATATAAAAAGTGTTGAATGGCTTGAGGAATTTATCAATAAATTCACGGGAACTGTAATTATTGTGTCCCACGACAGATATTTTCTTGATAAAACCACAATGAGAACACTTGAAATATCTGCGAAAAAGCTTTATCAGGGCAAGGGAAGTTATTCAACCTATATGAAAACGAAGGAGCTTCGCCTTGAAACCGAAAGAAGAGAATACGAAAAAGCTCAGATAGAGATTAAAAGAATAGAAAAAATGATTGAACAGCAAAAGCAGTTCAATCAGGAAAGAAACTATATCACGATTGCAAGCAAGGAAAAACAGATTGAGAGAATAAGAGAATCAATGCCCGAGCTTCCGCCTAAAGAAAAAACGGTGAAACTGCGTTTTTCTGAATGTGCAAGAGCAGGCGATGAGGTGCTTATAGCTGAAAATCTTTCAAAGTCATATGACGGAAAGGCACTTTTTAAGGGTGTCGGTATAAAAATGTATCGAGGTGAAAAGGTATTTATTCTCGGTCCCAACGGTTGCGGAAAGACCACACTTTTGGGACTTATTACTAATAAGATACCAAAGGATGACGGTCTTTCACGCTTCGGATATAATGTAACGGTGGGGTATTTTGAGCAGACGCAAAAAACTCTGATGTCAGGTAAGACAATAATAGAGGAGCTTTATGACCGTTTCCCCACAAAAACGATTCCCGAGCTTCGGGGACTGCTCGGTGCGTTCAATTTCAGAAATGATGATATAGAAAAACTGATGTGTGATATTTCGGGCGGTGAGAGAGCAAGAGTAGCTCTTTTGATTCTCATTCTTAAAAAACCGAATTTTCTCATTCTTGACGAGCCCACAAACCACCTTGATTTTCAGTCCCGTGAGGTGCTCGAGGAAGCACTTAAGGAATATGACGGCACGATTCTTTGCGTTTCCCATGACCGTTATTTTGTGAATAGGCTTGCTTCAAGAATTCTTTATTTTGACGGTGAAAAGGTGACATCCTATGACGGAAGCTATGATGATTACCTTGCAGTTATTGCAGGTAAAACACAGGAAGTAGCCCAAAAAGCTCCAAAAAAGGTAAATGATTATAAGCTTCGCAAGGAGCTTGAAAGTCAGGAAAGAAAGAAAAAGACACGACTTTCAAAACTTGAAACAATGCTCGAAGAGGCACAGAAGGAAAGAGATGAACTGAATGAGCTTCTCTCAACTCCCGATGTAGCTGCTGATTTTGAAAAGGTAATGGAGCTGACCGAAGAGCTTCAAAAGCTGAATGCTTCCATTGAAGAAATGGAAACGGAATGGCTTGAGCTTTCGGAATAATCATTTTTTTGTGGTGCAACTGTCGGTTGACACATTTTAATGCCGACTTGATAGACAAAAATCGGTTGTTATGCTATGTTAAAGGTGACGGAACGGAAAGCTTCGTCACTTTTAGTAATTTACATTATAGGAAATTCCTTCCTATAATGTAAAAAGATTATATGTCCCTCCGAACGGAAAGCAAGCTTTCCTCGGAGATGGACTATTCGAAAACGGTCGCCGAAGGCGTACGGCGAAGCCGTTTTCTTGCGGAAAAGGAGAAAATTATGGATTTCGGAGAGAGAATATATGAACTGAGAAGTAAAAACGGAATGTCGCAGGGAGAACTTGCAGACAAACTTGATGTTTCAAGACAGGCTGTGTCAAAATGGGAAAATAACAGTGCTGTTCCTGACCTCGATAAACTTCTAAAAATGAGTGAGCTCTTTTCGGTCAGCCTTGATGAGCTTGTAAAAGGGGAGAAAACAGAAAAAGCAGAAAGTAATGCACCGGAAAAGGAAATTGTTCCCGTTATTATAAAGCAGTCACTGCCTATGAGAAAAACAGCAGGTCTTATTCTTTTCCTTATGGCATTTATTACGGCTATTGTATTTTTTACCATGGGCGGTTTTCCTGCAATGCTTTACGGTCTACCTTTTGCAGTCTGCGGTATAATATGTTATTTCAGTGAAAAGCATCCCGGACTTAAATGTCTTTGGTTTTTATATTATGCGGTACAGATTTTTCTTACATTTACCACTACCCGCGTATTTGCTTTTGATTCTCTGATGACAGGAGAATTGTCAGTGACGGCTGTTATGGGACTTGTTCTTCTTGTTGTTAATATATTTATGATCGTTTTTACAACGGTAAGATTAAAGGAAGAACCTATAAGAAATGAGAGCAAGGCAAAAAGAAATCTTGCAGTTATATGGTGCTTGACCGCTGTTTCTTTTATTCTTCAGCTTATTACCGATTATGCAATTTCGGTGCTCGCTACAAAAATGAGTGATGCTTCATCAGTTGCACTTTCCGATATGGTTTACATTTTTTATACTTTTGAAGAGTTAGTTACCATAAGTCTTATTTCTTTGGTGATCCCATATACATTAAGATGTAAAAAATTAAAAAAGCAATAAAAACAATCCTCCTGATATAAAATCAGGAGGAAAATTTTATTCGGGAACGACAATCTGCAGTGTCATATCTTCGTTTGTTATTACATTAACTATGATTTCTTCTATGTATTCACCTGTTATTACGGAAACATATCTGAAAATTACTGTTGTAGCACCCGGAGAAACGCCTGCAAGCATAAATTCATATGCCGTTGCTTCCTCATTATAATATTCGGAGCCGAGAACAACGACATTTTCGTTTTCAATGGAGCATACCCATTTGCTGTGTGAGTTTTCGTTTGCACTTAAAATAAGTGTTGCCGTTCTTCCGCTTCCTGTAACCTGTAAATTTGCATCAACAGTTTCAGCTCCGTCTGTTACGGGCTCTTCTGTTACGTTCTTTGATGAAATAAGAGTAAGCACACCCGAAGCATAGCCGTAGGTCTTTTCAATTGCTGTTGTGGTTGTCAGCCTTTCATATGCGACAATAGTTTTTGTTACGGGATCAAAATCGGGATTTGCAAGGTTTGAAAGATAAAGCTGATATTTGAATGTTCTTGCCGTATTATCCCAGAGAAAACTGAAATAATAGGAATTGAGAGCATCTTTATAGTAGCATACGGAAAAATCCGTATAACCGTCAAAATTCATATCCGTGAAAATTGCCTGTGCTTTTCCGTCAGTTTTTGCAGGTGAATAGCCTTCGGCAAATACCGTGAAGCGTCTGTCCTGATATTCATCGAAAATCAGAAAATAACCGTCCTGATGATAGACTGTCAGTTGCCCGTAAATTTCAGAATTGAATGAGCCTACCCGCAGTGCCTTATCTGCAGAAAAAGTTATTTCTGTTTCTTTCTCTGCCGAGACTTCTGTGACTTTTTCTTCGGAAGTGCTTTCTTCTGCTTCGGTAGTTGCTTCATTTGTGACAGGTTCTTCAGGATTATTCCAGCCTGTTTTTTGCTTGACTTCCTCATCGCTGCAGGATGAAAGAGTTAATATAATTACTGCGGCAGCAAATAAAACTGTCAGTTTTTTTATCATAGCTGTACCTCCGTAGGGATATTTCAACTTATTTTATCATTTTCCCTTGATTTTATCAATATAAAACGAATAAAAAACAGTTGAGTTTACTTTTTCTTTATGTTATACTGAATTTGCTAAAAACTAACTGAAAAATAGGAGAAAGATTATGAAAAAGTTTTTAAATGATTTCAAAGCATTTGCTCTTAAGGGTAATGTGGTTGATATGGCAATCGGTGTTGTAGTCGGCGGTGCATTCAGTAAGATCGTTACATCTCTTGTTAATGACATCATCACTCCTCTTATCGGACTTCTTACAGGCAATATCTCCCTTGTTGACCTGAAGCTCATTCTTGCTCCCGCAGTTCTTGATGCTGTAACGGGTGAGGTTATAACCCCCGAGCTTGTTGTTACATACGGTGCATTTCTTCAGACTGTAATTGATTTTCTTATTATTGCACTTTCTATCTTTATGGTTATGAAAATAGCTATGAATGCTCGCAATAAGATTGAAAGTATGAAGAAGAAGGAAGAAGAAGCTGTGGAGGAAGTTGTTGAAGAAGCAACAGATACAGAGCTTTCCGTTCTTCTTGAAATCAGAGAGCTTCTCAAAAAAGATTGATTCCCTGCATAACTTTTTTGGCTGCGGCAAATTAGTTTTGTGTCGCAGCTTTTTTTCTGATAATTAATTGGAGGTATTTATATGAGCGAACTCAAAAAACGCTACGGATTGTTTACCGCAATATGTATGGTTGTCGGTATTGTAATCGGTTCAGGTGTATTTTTCAAGGCTCAGGATATCCTTGTTGTTACCGAGGGTAATATGCTTCAGGGAATAATTGCATGGCTTGTCGGCGGTATCATAATGCTTTTCTGTGTTCTTTCTTTTTCCGTTATGGCACAGAAATATGAAAAGGTTAACGGCATTGTTGACTATGCTGAAATGACTATTGGAGGGAAATACGGATATTTTGTAGGCTGGTTCCTTACATTTTTATATTATCCCACAATGACATCCGTTCTTTCATGGCTTTGTGCAAGATATACTATTACATTTATATGTTCAGCAAATCCCGATTTTGTTCTCCATATTCCTTTTTCTGAGGGAGGGGCTGTTATCGGCCCCGAATGTATGGCACTTGCCTGTTTTTTCCTTGTGCTGAGCTTTGCAATCAATGCTCTTTCTCCAAAAATTGCAGGTAAAATACAGGTTTCCGCAACAGTTATAAAGCTTATACCTCTGGCATTAATGGCAGTTATCGGAACTGTTTACGGAATAACTCATCCTGCAGAGAGCTCTGACGGCACCATTCTTATGACAAACTTTGCCCATGAGGTAAAGTCCTGGGATCTTCTTTTCCCTGCTGTTGTTGCAACTGCATTTGCGTATGAGGGCTGGATAGTGGCTACTTCAATTAATGCAGAGCTTAAAAATGCAAAAAGAAATCTGCCTATTGCCCTTATCGTAGGAGCACTTATAATTATTGCAGTATATATTTTCTATTTTGTCGGTGTTGCAGGCGGTGCATCTGTCGAAACTCTTATGAAAAACGGTGCAACAGTTGCATTTACTAATGTTTTCGGCCCTGTTTTCGGTAATATTCTCAATCTTTTCGTTGCAATTTCCTGTATGGGTACATTAAACGGACTGATGCTTGGCTGTTCAAGAGGTCTTTATTCAATATCCTGCAGAAATTACGGTCCCCGCCCTGAAATATTCAGTCAGGTAGATAAGGCTACAAATATGCCCGTTAACTCCTGCATTGTTGCAGCTCTTTTGTCAGCAGGGTGGCTTTTCTATTTCTATTGCTCACAGCTTGTGCCGGAAAGCTGGTTCGGTGCTCTGACATTCAATTCCTCCGAGCTTCCCATTGTTACGACCTATGCTATGTACATTCCGATTTTTGTTTCGTTTATGATTAAAGCTAAGGATACACATCCCGTAAAGCGATTCCTTCTTCCTGCACTTGCAATTATCGGTTCGTGCTTTATGGTGTTCGCCGCCATTTATGCACACGGAATAAAACCGTATATGGCGGCTGCTCAAAAGGGCGAATTTGACTGTCCCGTAATTTTCTATCTGATAATTTTTGCATTTATTATGCTACTCGGCACTTTCTTTATGGATAACAAAAAGAAAAAGAAAAAATAATTTACAGAAAAAAGTCTCCGTACGGTAAAGATATCGTACGGAGATTACTTATTCAACGGTTATTGTTACGGGAATTTCAATAAGCTTTTCCATTGCGGTGCTTTCACTCATTCCCGAAATGAAATCGATTTTTACGACAGGGGAGTAAACACCCTTTCCGAGAATGTTAAGAGTAATATCTATCTGCCATTTATATTCGTCGGGGATACCGTCTGTTGCAGTGAGTGTCAGCTCATCAATTGTTTTATTTTCAGCTTTTTCTGTAAGTGCTGTAAAAACTATATTATCGTAAGCAATACCCGAGAACTCAAAGCCACTTATCACAGCATAAAAATCTCCCTGCGTTTTGCTTGCTGTAAGATACATAGTAAGTGTATATTTTTCCGATTCTTCGCTGTTTTTTGTAATTGTAAATTCCGTATTTTCAAGTGTAAGAGCAATTCTGTCAGTAATCAGATTTTCCGTTTTCCCTGACGCTGTATCGGGCTTTTTGCCGCCGATAACTGCAGCTGCCGATACAAAAATGCCGATAAGCACAAAAACGGACAGTATAGTAAGAAGCAATTTATGTTTTCTCATTTTTATTTGCCTCCTTTTACAAATATTTTAATAAACAATGAATGTGTTGTCAATCTGAAAATATTTCCGCGGTCTTTTTTAGAAAATCTTCGTATGTCATAAAGGTATTCAGTACGCTGAGAAGATTTTTTCCGGTAAGTCTTGCGGGAAGTCCCATGGAAATAAGAAGAGCTCTTCTTTTTTCTGCACTGTTTTCTCTTCCCGTAAGTCCCGCCTCAAAAAGGTCTGAAGCGGAAATAAGTTGTTTTTCTTCATTTTCCTGTTTTTCTGAAAAAAGTCCCGAGCTTATAAGAGCCTTTTCAAGAAGAGAATTATCAATTCCCTCAACTCCAAGCTTGCCCTCCTTTGACGGAGCGTCCTTTCGCTTTTCCTTGCCGTAAATATCAGGTATATATGCGTGCAGTATCTTGTCTTCGGAAACTATATTTTTAAGAAAATTTCTTATCTTGAAGCCTGCCGCATCGGAATCTGTGAGAATAAGTATTCCTTTTTCCTCGGCTGTCCTTTTTATGAAGGTCTGTTTTTCTTTGGAATTGAAAATACCGAAGCCGTCTGTGGTTATTATAAGTGCATCAATTACCGTTGAAAGCCTTGCTTTGTCGTATTTTCCCTCAACAATTATTGCTCTTGAAGTATGAAGCATAATATCACTCCCTGCAGGATGCGAGCTTTGAAATAAGCTCTGTTAAAAGAATTTCTTCGGATATTCTGCTGCTTTTGCTCTTAACATCAGCTTCGGAAAGTATATCAAGTGCTCTGCGTAGTGATGCTATGGAGCTTTTCTTTACAAAGGGAGCAATTTTTGAGAAGGTATACTTCGTTTCCTTATACTGAAAAGCCACGGAAAAGTCGCTTATCTGCTTATCCGAATTATATGAAAGCTTAAGACGGTAAGCGTTAACATAAGCGTTTGCCAGAGCTCCTATGATTGAAGCTGCCGCAGTTTTCTGTCTTATCAGCTCATTTAATATTTTGTATGCTTTATCGGTATCTCCCGAAAAAATACCTGCACTTATATCAAAAACCGAGGCTTCAACGCTTTTTACGGCAGTTATATCAATCATTTCCTTTGTTACGGGTTCACCGCAGGAGAAAGCACAGACCTTGTTGAATTCATTAAGTACCGTCTGTAAGTCCTCGCCAACACTTGAAACAAGATACATAGCGGTATCATAATCAATTGATGTGCCCTTATCCTTTGCACGGGACACCAGAAGCTTTGCGGTTTTTGCGGGGGTGCGGTGCTCAATCTTTACAACCGTTCCCAGCTTTTCAAAAAGCTTGATAACAGCGTCCCATTTTGCATTTTTGCCCGAGGGCATCGTGCCGCTGCTGAAATAGAAAATCATTACTGTTGATTCGGGAATGTTTTTAAGCCTCTCTTCAAATTCATTGAGTGCCTTTGTTCCCAATGAATCAAGCGGATAGTTTCTTATAAGAAGACAGGTTTTTTCTGCCATAAGAGGAAGATTTTCGGCATCGGAGAATATTGTTTCAAGCTCGGTGTCATCATCCTCATATTTATGGAAATTAAAAAACATAAGAGATTCATCAACGGTCTTTGATGTAAGAAGAGAGCAATAATGCTCCTTCAGGTAATCGTCATCACCTGAAAAAAGAAAGATATTTTCATTTATTTCGCCTTTTATCATTTTTGCGAAAACATCTTCATCGATTAATGGCATATGAATCTCCTTTGATTACTATTTCTATACTGCCGTTTTTTGTGGAAATATAGGGATCGGTATATTTTTCGTCCTTATCGGTCATTATGATTATGTCCGTAAAGCTTTCTGTATCCACGGATTCGGGAATACTGTTTCTGCAGATAAGAATATCACCCGAACGGTATATTTCATCACAGACTGAAAAATCGGAAGACGGAAGCGTACATATAACTGTTTTTATTCCGTCTATTTCCAAAACCGAAGCCGCAAAATCTTCGGTCGTTCTGTTCTGCAGGCAGGCATCATCCCGTATTTGTATGAAATATTCGCCGTCATTTCTTTTCGAGGATACATTTACTGTTTTATCGGGCAAAAGCGTATTTTTGATATATTCTGCATTTTCGCTTTCTGTAATTGTTGCACGGGGAAGAAAAAGTATGTCTGCTTTCAGGATTCCTTTTGATGAAAGGAATGATGAGGTTTGTGATATCTGTGAATATGTTCCTCCTGCTCCGTATATCAAAGCATAATTATCTGACGGCATTACAACCGATATCATTGTGGAATTGGTGCCTCCTGCAATAAATACTGAGGTCTCATTATTATGACTAAGTCTTTCACAGACGGAAAGTGCCGTAAATATCAGCGTTCCTGTAAGAATAACTGCAATCGCTCTTTTTCTGTTGCCCTTGAATGTAATAAAGTAAATACTGAGTATTAATGTCACAATAAAGCAGGGCAGAACGATATATGAATTTACGGGTAATACCGAAAATTCAATTTCAGAGGCAAGCTCGGTAAATTTAAGTATATCATAGCACAGCTTGTCCGTAATCAGACAGAGTATTTCAGAGATAATATTGTCTGACGGGCAAAGAGCAGTTAAAAAGGCAAATATCATAACTCCTTCTGCCAAGGGAGTAACAACAAGGGATACGACAGGGGAAATCAGTGATATGTAACCGAAAAATAATGAAGAAACAGGAAGAGTTGTCAGTATTACGGCAACGGATACCAGCAGGTCATCTTTATACTTTTTCAGTTTCTTTACTATGAACTGCAGTCTTCCCCTATAGCTCGTTTTTTCTTTGAATACATAATCATTCCATAAAATGATTGCGGCAGTTGCCGTAAAGGAAAGCAAAAAAGAAACATTCCCTGCAAGAAACGGGTTAAACAGCAAAAGCACGGTTCCTGCAATGCCGAGAGTGTTGAGCGTGTCGGCTTCTCTTTTTATAAGCTTTCCCGTGAATACGCAAAGAAGCATAATGCCTGCACGCAATACGGATGGTGAAAATCCTGTGAATACTATATAAAACAGAACGAATATAATTGCCGCAGCATTCGGGATAAATTTGGATTTTGCTCTGAATCGGAAGAACATAAAGAAAAAGCCTGTCCATATTGAAAGATGCATACCCGATACTGCAAATATATGTGATATCCCGCATATTCTGAAAATCAGTGCCGATTTGTCGGACAGCTGTGAGGTTGAACCTGTTATCAAGGCTGTTGCAATTGCAGAATTTTCTTCTTTAAGAGATGTACGCAGTTTTTCAGCAAAGCAGTCTCTTAAATTCATAATGGCTGAATATATATTCTTGTCTGATTTTTCAACAGAAAACTCACAGCCGTAACTCGGGAAGCAGTACAGAACCAATCTCTTTGAAAGAGAGTGGTATCGGAAAATACCGTTGTTGTCTGATGTAAATAATTCTCTGCAGGTAAAGGTGATTTTGTCACAGTAGGATATATCGGTCAGGCTGTCGGTATATACGGTGATTTTTGAATTTACATTTTTATTATCGACCGTGCAGGAAGACAGAACGATATCGTGAAGTACACCTTGCTCGTCGTAATTGATCGCGGTAATTATACCGTTAATTTCTTTATCCGTGCCTGTATGCTTTATGTCATTTTCGTATAAAAGGGTAAAGGTTTTGAAAGCAAGTGTTGAAAGAATTATACATAAAACGATTATCATTATATTTCTTGCGGCTAACATTCCAGTTAATGTGAAATATACAAAAGCTATACAAAGCAGTATGAAAAATACGCACAGCAATAATTCACCGTCAAGCATCAATGCAATGAGAGAAATCAATATTGTAAAAACACTTAATAAGAAAGGTCTTTTTATCTTAACCATAGCGTTTTTTATATTGTGTTATTGTTTAATGCTTTTATTGCTTCTTCAAGAGTGTTGACAGGTGTATCGGTAATTGCAACTCCGTAACAGGGGAGCCCCTTTGAAAAAATTCTTATTCTGCCCTTTAATACAGCCAGCTTTTTGGTTATGTCCGGTTTTATTTCAGGGGTATATAAGCATACATATCCGTCATTCTGTGCAATTTTATAAATTCCGTGAGCCGTTGCCGCACTTCTGATAAGCGGTATTTTGAGAAGCCCCATAACGCTTTTCGGAGGCTCGCCGTAGCGGTCAATAAGCTCATCAAGCACATCGCTGAAATCCTCTTCGTTTTTTATATCGGCAATTCGTTTGTATACGGCAATTCTTTGCTGATAACCGGATATATAGCTTTCGGGAATATGAGCATCCTGCTGAATATCTATCTGACAAACAGCTTTTTGTACAGCATCGGTTTTTGTGCCCTTTATCTCATCAACGGCTTCTTCAAGAAGATTCATATACATATCGTAGCCTACTGCCGCAAGGTGACCGTGCTGCTGTGCACCTAAAAGATTGCCAGCACCTCTTATTTCAAGGTCACGCATAGCAATTTTGAAGCCTGAGCCGAACTGTGTGAATTCTCTTATTGCAGAAAGTCTTCTGTCTGCAATCTCCGTGAGCTGTTTATCCTTTTTGAAGGTACAGTATGCACTTGCTCTTCTTGTTGAGCGTCCAACTCTTCCTCTTAACTGATGAAGCTGTGAAAGTCCCATATGATCGGCATTTTCGATAATAAGAGTGTTGGCATTTGGTACATCTACACCCGTTTCAATGATTGTAGTGCAGACGAGTATATCTACTTCACCCTCGGTAAGCTGCCGCCAGACTGTTGACAGCTCTTCTTCCTGCATTTTTCCGTGTGCTATGGCAATAGATGCATCGGGGAAGAATTTCTGAAGCTTGTTTGCAGTAAGGTCAATGTCGTTTATGTTGTTGTGAAGATAATAAACCTGACCGCCGCGGCGAAGTTCTTTTGCAATTGCCTGTGAAAGTATTCCCCAATCGTGTTCAAGCACAAAGGTCTGAACGGGATGTCTGTCCATAGGTGCTTCTTCAATTACGGAAAGGTCTCTTATTCCCGAGAGTGCAAGATTAAGTGTACGGGGAATGGGGGTTGCCGATAGGGTAAGAACATCAACATTCGGGAATTTTTCCTTGAGCTTTTCCTTTTGCATTACGCCGAAACGCTGTTCCTCGTCAACAATTAAAAGTCCGAGATCCTTGAATTCAACATCTTTGGAAATAATTCTGTGAGTGCCTGCTACGATATCTACGGCACCTGCTTTTATGTTTTTTATAATTTGCTTCTGCTGCTTCGGATTTCTGAAACGGCAGAGCATCTCTGCTTCAACGGGGAAGCCCTCAAAACGGTGCAGTATGGTTCTGTAATGCTGGAATGCAAGAATTGTAGTGGGGACGAGAAGAGCCACCTGTTTGCCGTCGCAGATGCATTTGAATGCCGCACGAAGAGCGACCTCGGTCTTTCCGAAGCCTACATCACCGCAAAGAAGTCTGTCCATGGGGCATGATTTTTCCATATCGGCTTTTATTTCATTTATACATCTTAACTGATCGTCTGTTTCGTCAAATTCAAAACGGCGTTCAAAGTCATTCTGCATATCAATATCGGGGGAAAAAGCGAAGCCTTGTGCATTCTGCCTTTGTGCATAAAGCTTGATAAGGTCTTTTGCTATATCCTTAACTGCACCGCGGACTTTATTTTTCGTTCTTTCCCAATCGGAACCGCCTATAGTGTTGAGCTTAACCGTTCTTGAAGAGTCCTCTTCGTGAGGGCCGATATATTTTGAAATAAGCTCAAGGCTTGTTACGGGAATAAACAAAGCACCGTTTTTTGCATATCTTATCTTGATATAATCTTTAACGGCTTTATTTATGGTCTTCTTTTCAATGCCCTCAAAAATACCGATGCCGTGCTGCTGATGAACAACATAATCTCCCACATGCAGCTCTTCAAGGGAATTGAATGCGTTTGCGTTTTTGTGGTATTTTTTGACAGAACCTCTTGAAGCCTTGGCAAATCTGCCGTAGCTTACAATGAGAAGCTTTTCTCCGGGATAGTCTATACCTGCATTGAGAGCTCCCGGAAAAATACTTATTATTCCTTTTTCTGCCTTTTCGGGCAATTCGTTATAAAATACTGCTTTATAGCCGTCGTCTGAAAGACTTCTGTAAAGACTTTCAGCATTCTTTTTGTTGCCTGCAAAAACAAATACGGTATACTTGTTTTTTAAAGGGACCGCAATATCTTCAATAAGGAAGCTGTAGGAACCGTCCCAGGCTGATATCTGATTTATGTGATAGTTTATAAGGTCTTTTACGGGAGTATCAAAGCTTCCCCTTGCGAAGTTATCAATATAAACCGTTTTACGGTTTTTGTAGAAATTCAGTATATCCGAAAATGAAAAATAATAATCGTCGAGTCCCTTGCACAGCTCACCGTCTGTGAAAAGCCCTTTAATTTCCTCATTCATAAGCTTTTCGTTGTAAGTGGCTGATTCCTTTATTCCCGATGTTTCACAGGCAATAAGAAGGGAATCAGGGAAATAATCAAGGGGACTTTCAAGCCTTTCGTAGGCTATGGGAAGATATTTATCTGCACAGCCGGGAGAAATTTCGCTTCTTAAAAGGTCTTCGTCTTTTTTCAGGAACTGACGTACCTTGTCAGCATTTTTCGTTCTGACAGATTTTGAAAGTGCGGCTAACTTATCGGCTGCTTTTTTTGTATCGTCAAAAATTATTTCGGATACGGGGGACAGGGAGATTTTATCTGTTCTCTCTGTTCGCCTTTGTGATACGATATCAAAAAATGAAATGGAATCTATTTCATCGCCCCAGAATTCAATTCTTACGGGAGAATCAAGATTACAGGGATAAATATCGAGAATACCGCCTCGAAGAGAAAACTGACCGGGGCCTTCTACCATATCAGAAGCAGTATAACCGCATTTTACAAGCTTCAGACGGATATCGTCTGTTGAGATCTCCTGTCCTTCCTCCAAAGTGAATATTCTTGAAATAAGCTCACTTTTCGGCATAATCTTCTGTAGAGTGGCTTCTGCAGAGAGAATAAGAATATTACATTCACCCGAAAGCATTTTTGAAAGAGCACCGATTCTCTTCTGCTCATATTCCTTAGAGCTTGTTTCAACGCTGTAAAAATTGAAATCTCTTGCAGGGTAGGAAACAGCTTTTGAGCCGAGAGCCGTAAGGTCGGTGCAGAGCTTTTCGGAGCTTGCATCATCGGCAGTCAACACAACAGCACCGTGCGGCTGTTCTTCGCACAGTGTATGTATAAGTAATGCCTTGGGCGTGGGCGGGAGTCCGAGAACCCCTAAAGGGAAGCTCCCTTTTTCGGCATTATAGCGTATTCTTTTGTATTCGGGGGATTCGCTGAAAAATGCAGAATAACAGGACATCTGTTTCACCCGTTGTAACGGCTCATTGCACCGTCCGTATCACCGTCAAGTATGTATTTTAAGCTTTCAACGGCTTTTTCCATGGTCTTTTTGAGAGTTTCCGTATCCTCTTTTGAAAATCTTCCGAGAACATAGTCCTTAAGGTCATCGTCTTTGTCTTTTCTGTCGCCTACACCGATTTTAAGTCGGGGAAAGTTATCGGAATTCAACTGCCATATGATGCTTTTTATTCCGTTGTGACCGCCTGCAGAGCCTTTTTTTCTTATGCGAAGTGTTCCTGTCGGAAGCGAAATATCATCGTATATTACAATTACCTTTTCGGGAGGTATTTTATAAAAATCGGCAGCCGCTTTTATAGCTTCCCCCGAATTGTTCATAAATGTCTGCGGACGCATTACAAGACAGGGGTGTCCTTCAATAAGTGCGGTGCAGGTGAGTGCTCTGTATTTTACTCTGTCTGTTTTGATTGAATATTTATTGCAAAGGATATCAAGGCACAAAAAGCCTGCATTGTGTCTTGAATATTCGTATTCCTTACCCGGATTTCCGAGCCCTGCAATTATGAATTCGGGTTTCTCCGTAAAGCTCATTGTTTCTTCCTTTTTTTTCTTAAAAAATGCCATTATTTTCTCCGTTTATTTCTTTTCTCTGTAAGGCTTTTTTACCGTTACCCAGTTTTCCTTATTTGTCTGTCTTTCTCTTGCAATTGCAAGGGCATCCTCGGGGACATCCTCTGTTATTGTTGAGCCTGCCGCTGTGTATGCTCTGTCACCTATTTCCACGGGGGCAATAAGATTCGTGTTACAGCCGATAAATGCATCGTTTCCTATCTTACAGCGGTTTTTATCCTTGCCGTTGAAATTGACAGTCACAACACCGCAACCGAAATTTACACCGCTTCCCACATCGGAGTCACCCACATAGGTGAGGTGTGAAACGCTTGTTTTTTCGCCGACAGTTGAATTTTTGACCTCAACAAAATTACCTAAATGAACACCGTCTTTGATAACGGAATTCGGTCTTATATGCACAAAAGGCCCTGCGGAAATATTATCACCTATAACAGCCTCTTCAGCCTGAACACTGTTAAGAACAGTGCCGTTGCCAACCGTTGTTTTATAAAGCACAGAATTGGGGCCGATTACGCAGTCATTCCCGATTTTACAGCCCTCTTTGATTATCGTTCCCGAAAGAATTACCGTATCTCTTCCGATAACGGCATCCTTGTCTATCATAACACCGTCGGTGCAGGGGATCGAAGCACCCTCAAGCATACATTTTTCAAGTATGCTTTTTCTTACCTTTTCATTGAGCTCAAGAAGCTGAACACGGGAGTTTGCACCGAGAACCGCATCCTTGTTTTCGGTAGTGTATGCTCCCACCTTTTTGCCCTCGGAAAGGGCTATTTCAACTGTATCGGTGAGATAATATTCACCCTTGGAGTTGTTGTTTGTGATTTTTCCGAGAAGGTCATTAAGTGTATCACAGTCGAACCACATAACACCTGAATTTATTTCGTTTATTTTTTTGATTTCTTCCGTTGCAGATGCTTCTTCTACGATTGCTGTAAATTCTCCGTTTTCGTTTCTGACGATTCTGCCGTAGCCGAAGGGGTTTTCTATTTTTGCGGAAATTACTGTCTGCACAAATCCGCCGTCTGTATGATACCGAAGCCCGTCAGCTATTGTTTTTGAATCAATAAGAGGTGCATCACCGTTGAGTATCAGCACATTTCCGCCCGAATGTCTTTTGATGAAGTCCGAAGCCTGCATAACAGCGTGACCTGTGCCGAGCCTCTTTTCCTGCTTTGCAGTTTCACAGGAGCCCTTAAGATATTCTTCAATAACCTCACTTTTATAGCCCGTAACAACGAGTATATCCTCAATTTCCGCACCTTTTGCGGCATCAATAACCCACGAAAGCATAGGCTTGAAAAGTACCTCTGCCATAACCTTTGGTTTATCCGATTTCATTCTCGTTCCTTCGCCGCCCGCAAGTATAATCGCACAGTTCATAATGCCGATTCCTCCGAATAATTTATTGCTGTTTCATTATATATTATTATTTTATTTATTTTATCACATATATATCTGCAGTTCAAGAATAATTATGACAGTTTTGCGGTAATTGTGATACTTTTATAAAAGTTAAAGTTTATTTTTGGCTAATTGACAAAAAATAATCCGACACATCAAATTTTTCGTGTTTATCATTGACAGTTGACTGTTAAAATATTATAATCAATCTGTATAATTATATCGGTATGCCCTGTCGGTTTATCGGTGTTATTGCAACATTTTTAACGAGGAGGAATTATTGTGAATAATAATTCATCACAGAGCAGATTTTCTAAAATAACGGCAAAAGCTATCGTTATGCTTCTTGCTGTGGTTTTATCTATTTCTGTTCTTCCCAATTTGTCGGCTGATATTCTGCCAACAGCAGAGGCTGCCACAGAATATGTTGTTCAGTCAGGAACAACTGTAGCTACAATAAACAGTCAGTTGAATTCATACTTGAGTTCAGGTGTTACAGAAGTTGATTTAAAGCTTGCTGCTGATATTGATTTTACTGATTCAAGTTCAGGTCAGTACGGTTCAGGCATAACAGGTATTGTTATTCCCGAAAAAATGACTGTTAATCTGTTTATGAACGGTAAAGGAATTTATTTTAGTCGTACTTCCGGCGGTGCATGGCAGCTTCCTTATGTCTATGCTATCCATAACAAGGGTACACTTAATGTTTACAGTGGTTCAAGCACTACAGCGACAAGCACAACAGCTCATATAACTCTTAACAACATAAGGACAGGTATGAGCCCTGACTCTGTCCGTGAGCTTGCTTACTGTAACCTTGAGGCTATCAGAAATGAAGGAACTGTTACAGTTAATAAAAATGTGCAAATTAATGTAAATGCAACACTTCATTATGATGAAATCAACACAAGCGGTTCGCTTACTAATGATGATGCATCACAGGCAGTATCGGGTGCAACTGCTATCTATAATACAAGTGATGCAACAACTTGTATTGTTGATGCAGCAAAGATCAATGTTTATGCAAAAGCAGAAGGCACATATTCTTCAAACTGTGGTGACGGTGAACGTACCAGTTCTGTTGCCGTTGCATATGGTATCTACGGTGGGCAGGTGTCTGTAAAGGGTGCTGCTGAAATGACAGTTGCTTCAGACGGTAACCATTCCCGTGATACTTATCTGGGTAATGCATCTGATGGTGTGTCATACCTTACTGCTATTGCATACAATATCGCAACTAACGCTTCTGTATATGTTACAGGCGGTACTTTCTCGTATGATGCAAATATTACAAATACTGATGCAGTAAAGAGTGACGGCGGTGGCAAACAGTATCTTTTTGCAGGTGGTATTTATACAACATCAGGTGCAAGTCCTGTTATGCCTGACGGTACTTTCTCAACTCCTGCAGAAGACTGTATGAATACTTCTGATGGAACAGTTACTTACAGAAAGGGTTCTGTGGTTACATCTTCTGAAATGATCAAGTCTGCAACCGAGATTGTTACAACTTTGATGAGTTATGTACAGCAGCCTGTTGTTGTTCCTTCTGCAAGTGTATCTGCAGGAACTTTTCTTGATGAAACTCAGAACAACAGTTATTCTGCAAATATTGCCACTGCAGTAAACGGTGTTCCCACAGGTATCACAAGAGGTGCTGTGGATGGCACAAACCGTGTTCATATTGTTTACAGATACTGGAAGGATTCAGGAAGAACACAGATTGATAGCTCTGTTGTAAGCTCAGACGGTTACTTAGGTTATTCATATAAGCCGCTTGCTGACGGCACCGATGTTGTAGACGTGCTTGTTTCTCTCAGCGGTATGTCTTCAACCGGACTTACAAAAGCACCGAATTCAACACTTATGTATTCCTCCGGAGGCGATAGCTGTAACAGCTATTATTGGGGACTTATAGACTTATCCTACAGTACAACATCTGCATATTTCTCAGATTTTTCTGTTACCTCGGTAACAGGTAGTATGCTTAAGAATTTCTCCAAGTTGGCTCCTGTAAACAATGCTACTCCGGCAGTAAACGGCCCGATTTATATCTTTGTTGACTATGCAAGAATTGATCCTACTTCAGTAAAGGCAAAGGTCGGCACTGCCGATGTTGTAAGCACAACATATACAGGCTATCCTATTATTGCAACCGAGATAGGACTTCAGATTCTTGATTCCATTGATGAAACTGATTATACCTCCGAATATAATGTTGATTTCAAGGATAGTGACCTTATAGGCATTACATATTCCTATACAGGTACAAATACTGCAGGTGTTAAGGAGGAATCCGCCTCAGGTCAGCTTCCCAAAAATGCAGGTACATATACTGTCACTCTTCATATTGATGAAAGTGTCACCTACAGTAAGGATCCCAAGCATAACAAAAACAGATATGAATTGAATTATACATTCACTCTTATAATCGAACAGGCTTCCATTCTTCGCGGTACACTTCCCGAGTCCGTAACTCTTACCTACGGTGAGACGCTGAATAAGAAGCTTGATATCAGCTCATATAAGGGTGCAGGTATCGCAAATGATACAAATATTGAAGGTGTATTCTCCTTTGTAAATGCTTCAGACGGAAGCTCCTACAAGAATGTCGGAACTCAGAGTGTTTCCATAACATGGACTCCCACATATTCTGCTACCGCAAATGTAAAGAACTATAAGGCAACTACCTTTAATGTTCAGTATACTGTCAATAAAGCTCCTCTTACCATTACACCTAACAGAGCTGCTGTAATTTACGGTAATTCTGAATTTACGACCCCCTACAGTGTGACGATCACAGGTCTTGTTGCAAATGATACAGGCGATTCCGTAAAGGCAACCATCGCTAATGCATTGAATTATATGTTGCTCAGCGGTACTGAGTACATTCCTTATTCAGCAGGTGAAGTAGCTGCCGGCAGCTACTCAATAAGAGCACGCTTCAGCACTGTTCCCGATGTTCTTTCCAATTATGAATATTCCTATATTGAAGGCACAGAAAATAATCCCGAAGGCGTTCTTCGTGTAGAAAAAAGAGCCGTTACCGTTAATGCAGAAGCAAAAAGCAGAGCTTATGCTCCCGCGAACTTTGATGTATCGGTAACATTTACTGTCACGGAAGGCAAATTCGGTGTTGACGATATCCGTATTTCCACAACTACAGGCGGTCTTTCTGATAATACTGCAGGTACAAAGGAAGTCAGCGGTATCACAAAGCAGGTTGTTGCTGAGCTTCTTACCGGCGGTGCAGCTGCTAACTATTATGTTAATAATGTAACATACTCAACAGGCGAAAAGCTTCTCGTTGAAATTTCCAAGGCAATCCCCGGTGTTTCAACTCCCGTTGTTGAAGAAATGTTCTATCAGAGACTCAGAACTCTTAAGGACATTGACTTTACAGGCTACACAGCAACAGTAGAAGGTACATGGCAGTGGGTAGATGCAACTATCAATCCTACCGTAAATGTTCTTACTTATAAGGCACAGTATGTTCCTGTGGATAACAACAATTACGAAGTTAAGACAGTTGATATTACTATCAAGGTTAAACCCACACCTGTTGTAATTACATATGCAGGTACTGTTTCCTACGGTGACAATATTCCTAATATCACCGCTTATACATATAAGTCAGATCTTGATCCTGACTTTGACATTGATTCCGTAACAACATCAGGTAATATCACCCCCTATACAACATATCAGAAGGGCTCACCTGTTGTTGACGGCGGATATGCTGTTGAGATTTCAGCTCCCAACTTCATAGATGTAAACGGTAACTATACATTTACCACACAGAACGGTGTTATTACTGTTAAACCCAGACTTATTACCTTTAAGGTTGAGGATACCTCGGTGGTTTACGGTGAAAACTTTGCACCTTCAGCTTCTACGGTTAAAGTAACATATGATGAAGATCTTCTTGTCGGAACAGATACAATAGAAGATGTTACATTGAACGGTTCTGCACCCACATTTGTCTATTCCACAGATTTCTTGTATATGGGTAATTATCAGGTTGGTTCCTACTATCTGAGAGCTGAACCCGATTTCATGACATCCGCTAACTATGAGGTTGACAGTGTTGAAGGTACACTTTATGTTACAAAGGCAGAGCTTGTAATTAAGGCAGCCGATATAACACTTGAATACGGCAGTGAAATTCCTGAAAACATAAGCTCCTCCTTCACCGTTGTCGGTGCGAAGAGAAGTGAAACCATAGAACAGATCGTTTCTTCCGGCTCTATCAAGGTCGATACAACATATCAGCAGGGCTCTCCCGTTAATATCGAGGGCTATCCCATAACCGTTGATATTGCTTCTGCAGTATTTAATAACTATAATGTAACCGTACAGCACGGTGTAATAACTGTTATTAAGGCAACTCCTGTCGTTACAGAGTATCCTACAGCTACTCTTATTCACGGACAGACTCTTGCTGACGCAGTATTCAAGGGTGGAATTATTGAGAACAATATTTCCGGTAAGTATGTTTATGATACTGCTGCTGCAGCTCCTGCTTACAGCTCCACTCCCTATAATGCATATACTGCAACATTTATCCCCGATGATACCGTAAACTATAATACGGTTAAGGGTATTATAGTTTCTCTTATTGTTAATAAGAAGCCCGTAACAGGTGAGCTTGCAGTAACAGGTATCCCGATGATAGGACAGACTATTACTGCAAATGTTGCCGGTCTTGATCCTGATGAGCTCGGTGTTTATACAATCACTTGGTATTATGCTGACGGTTCAATAATCAAGACAGGCTCTGAGCTTACTCTCAGTACTTCTCACCAGCTTCAGCAGCTTACCGTAAAAGCGGTTGCAAATGCTCCGTATGAAGGAACAGTTGAATGTCAGACAACCGTAATCGCTCCCGCACTTACAGATATCAATACTATTCTTAATGCAGATACTTATAAGAATTATTTCGCATTCAGCGAAATAAGTGCAATTCAGGAATTAAACGCTTCAAGCGAAAGTGTTTACAATGCTGTTCAGCAGGTTGTAGAACTCAATAAGCTTGGTGCTGTTGCAAACGCCACCGAAATCGGTAATATAACCGTTAAGTACAATGGTTCAACGGTACCTCCCGTAAATGTCGGTACCTACGCTGTTACCGTTGATGTCGCAACTCCCGACGGCATTGAGTCAATGTCGCTTGCAGAAAATTCAAGCGGACAATGGTATGATACGAATTCAGGAAAAATCGTATATTCTCCTGTTGCCGATCTTAAGATAGGTACTCTTATCATTACCCCCAAGAGCTATTTCGTATATATTGATGTTGAGGATAAGGTATACGACGGTACCGGTGCTGCAACAATCGGAAATGTCGAGCAGTACGGAGCTTGTGCCGGTGATGAAGTAAGCTTTGATGAAGCAACTGCAAATATCTATTTCAGCTCGGCTGAAGTCGGAAACGATATAGCTGTGTATATTGCATATGCAGGTCTTACCGGTGCGGATGCTTCCAATTATGAGATTGATGCTCAGATTTCCAACGACGGAAAGGCAAATATTACAAAGAGACCTCTCTATATGAATGTTATTCCTGTTGAAAGAGAGTATGAGGCAGGTAACTGGTATGTAGACCTCAGCTTCGAGCCTCAGGCAAATTCAATCGCAGACGGCGATGACGGTTTTGTTTATGTTGATGAAGCAAATGTAGTCGGTTTGATATACGATGAAACTACAGACGGAAAGAAGTATGTTGATAAGGCAGGTATACATAGTGTTGAGGTTTCCGGTGTTTCTATTACCGGTGCAAAGGCTGAAAACTATGAGCTTGTACTTGCAAACCTTGACGGACTTAAGGTTGAGATTCTTAAGGCAACACCTTTCTATCCCATTCCTCAGACAGAAGTTCTTTACTATGACAGTGCAAGACCTCTTAATATGATATCTCTCGGTGACAGCCGTTGGGCATGGGACAGCGAGGTTGCAAATGAAGTTCCCGGTGCAGGTTCTCATACTTATACTGCTGTATATACACCCGATGATACTCTCAACTATGCAGTGGTTGAATATGATGTAGAGGTTGAAATTCTCAAAACTCTTGTTACAATCACGGCAGCAAACTTTACCGTAACATACGGTGATACCGATCCCACCTATTACTATGATGTTTCCGGCCTTACCGGTGCAGATACCATCAAGACCTCCGTTGACGGATATGTTCTTATGAACTGCTCCTATAAGGCAGGCAGCGATGTAGGTGTATATGATATCGTTCTTACAGGTGCATTTGAAAGTGATAACTACGACTTTATTTACAAGAACGGTACAGTTACTGTAAATAAGAGAGCAGCATATGTTGAGGCTATTGCTGAAAGCAGAGAGTACGAGCCCGATAATCTTAAGGTTAATGTAACCTTCTCCGATATTTCAAATCTTTACGGTTCAGACGGAAAGAATGATGTATTCCTTGAAGGCTCATTCCCCATTGAAGGAACAATTGATAATGCAAATGCAGGTGTGAAGACAGTTAAGTATACAATGCCCGCTCTTGCAGGTGCAAAGGCTAAAAACTATGAGCTCAGACTTCTCAATCCTACTCTTACGGTAGAAATCGTTAAGGCAAGAATTGCCGGTGTTGTTCTTCCTGCTTCAGGTACAATAGGCTACGGACAGAGACTTAATACGATCAACTACACATCAAGCTTTGAAGGAACAGAATACGGTACATTCTCAATGGAAAACCCCACATCCATTGTTGAACAGATAGGCACCTTCACAGATGTTTACAAGGTTGTATTCACTCCCTTCAATACAGCTAACTATGCAACTATTTCCGAGTATATCGTAGTTACTGTTGTTCCCTCCGAGCTTAATATTGATATTTCCTTTACCGGAACGGCTCAGGTAGGAAAATCACTCTATGCAGTTATAACAGGCGTACCCTCAAGTGCACTTGAATATCTCTACTTCGAGTGGTACAGACTTGACACTCCCGACGATGACCCCAGAAACGGTGTCAGAGTTGCTGCAGGTACTGATTACTATACTCTTACAGATGGCGACAGCGGAAAGTATATTTTCTGCACAGTTACCAATCTTTCAGGGGCTCCCTATACCTGTAATGCAAATTGTGTAACAGATACATCTGTTGAAGAAGAACAGCTTACCTTCTGGCAGAAGTTTGTTAACTGGTTCTACAGAATTATTTCAAATATCACACAGATATTCGGAAAACTTATGTAAAGCTTAATACCGTTCAGCGGCAGCTTTGAAGCTGCCGCTGTTTTTTTGAATATAATGTTGACAGTAAGGAAATATATATTATAAAATGTACTTATAAAGCAGAGCAAAGGAGCGGATATTATGGCAGTAAAACTGAACCCCGATAAAGAGGTTGTTGCCCGTATAAAAGAGGGACTTAAGCAAAAAGACGGATATTGTCCCTGCAGGCTTCCCAAAACCGAGGAATTTAAGTGTATCTGTAAGGAATTCCGTGAGCAGATAGCTGATCCTGATTTTGAAGGCTTCTGCCATTGTATGCTTTATTATAAATCTAAGGATTAAGGAGAATTGATTATGTCAGTTATAAAAGTAGACCACAGCAATTTTAAGGAAGTTGTTTCCGATAATCAGGGTACTGTCATTCTTGATTTTTGGGCAGAGTGGTGCGGTCCCTGTAAGATGATTGCTCCTCTTGTTGAGGAAATTTCCGAAAATCATCCCGAAATCACATTCTGCAAGGTGAATGTTGATGATGAGCCTGCAATAGCTGCAGCTTACGGTATCGTGTCCATTCCCACTCTTATAAAATTCAAGGGCGGGAAAGCAGTTGACCAAAATGTAGGCTATTCGGGAAAAGAAATTCTTGAAGCTTGGATAGTTAAATAAAGGGAGATTAATTATGCCTTATCTTAGTGTGCATTTCAGAGAAAAACTTACCGTTGACGGTGAACAGGTGCATTTTGCCGTGTCAGAGGACGGATTCAATTGGGAAACATTAAACGGCGGAAAGCCTGTGCTTTGGAGTAATAAGGGTACGGGCGGTGTGCGTGATATTGAAATTATAAAGCGTGCAGACGGAAAATTCTCAATTCTCGCAACAGACCTTTGCGTTGTAAAGAGAATGGATGAGAATTATAATATTGACTGGAAGGATATCAACCACAACGGCAGTAAGTGTCTTTCTTATTGGGAAAGCGAAGATTTGATAAATTTCACCGAACAGGAGCTTCTTTTCTTTGGCAGAGACGATTTCGGATGCCTCTGGGCTCCTGAAATTACATATGATGAAGAAAACGGAGAGTATCTTATTCATTGGGGCTCGACGGTAAAGGAGGATGACTTCAATCATATGTCCATTTACTGCACCCGTACAAAGGATTTCAAGTCTTTTTCTTACCCTGAATTATTATTCACAAAGGAAAATGAAATTCTTGATTCACACATCATAAAGCACGGAGAGATATGGCATTTCTTCTACAAAAACAGCAATAATCCCTCGGGAAATATGCATCAGACTTCAAAGGAGCTTATGGGACCTTATACCCACGATGATGAATTTGATGCACTTGTAAGATATTACACAAACGGCGGCTCGTATGAGGGTGCCACCACATATACGCTTCCCGACGGAAGATGGTGTCTTATGCTTGATTTTTTTGGTTGCCCCAAGGATAAAATGGGTTATGTGCCTTTTGTTTCAAAAGCTCCCGGTGACACAAGCTTCAAAAGAGCCGACAGCGAATTTTCTTTTCCCTACGGCTTCAAGCATGGCAGATTCATCGAAATCACGCAGGAAGAATATGAGCGTTTGAAGGAGTATTACGGAAATTAATACATAAAATGTATTAAGAATAAGGAACCGATTATTTTTATTAATCGGTTTCTTGCTGTTTTTTAATATTCTAATTTTAGTAAAAACTCTTGACTTACAAGGCTTGATTTAGTATACTGCAAATAATATATTAAATGCAGTGATGATATTAAGACCGTTTAGGGTAGTTTTCAGAGAGCAATCGGTTGGTGTGAGATTGTGACGATTTTTACGGTCTGTCTCGTATCGGAGCACAATTCCTGAAAGTCTGCGGAAAATAGGGAATTGCGGAGGGTCCCGTTATCAAGACCGGAGGCTTGAAAGAGCCTTATAAAGCGGCTGTAAAATCAGCAATCACGGGTGGTACCGCGGTAAAGTATTTATCGTCCCTGAAACTTATGTTTCGGGGACTTAATTTTGTGTTAAGTAAGGAGAAAGCAAAATGAAAAAAATTAAAATTACAGATAAAACATTCTTATGCATTAAGAGCGAACTCAGTTTTCGTGAAAAAACCGAAATTGCAAAGCAGATTGACAAATTGGGGGTTGATGTCATAGAGCTTCCCGCAATCAGCAATGATAAAGCAGATACGCTTCTTATCAAGAATATTTCAAGTGTTGCGGAGCACTGTGCTGTAAGTATAACTGCCGGCTTTACAAAGGAAGCAGCCCAAGACGCATACTCCTGTATAAAGGAAGCAAAAGCTCCTGTAATGAATGTTGCACTTCCCGTATCTCCCGCACAGATGGAATATATGTGTACACTCAAGCCTGATAAAATGCTTCTTAAAATAGCAGAAATGGTAGAATTTGCAAAAACTCTTTGTGATAAAGTAGAATTTACCGCCCTTGATGCAACACGTGCAGAAAAAGAATTTTTGTATAAGGCAGTAAAAGCAGCCGTAAATGCAGGAGCATCTGCCGTGACCCTCTGTGATGATGCGGGTGTTATGGACGGCGATGAATTTTCTGATTTTATTAAAGGCATTTATGCTGAATGTCCTGAGCTTTCCGACATAGAAGTCAGCGTTGATATTTCGGATGCAATAAATATGTCAACAGCTTGTATTGCCGCTGCTCTTAAAAACGGTGTTTCGGGAATAAAAACAACGATAATCGGAAATGCATTTGCAAACATTGAAAATATAGCATCATTTATTGCCGTTAAAGGTGAGAAGCTCGGAGTGGAAAACGGCATAAAGACTGTAAAGCTTCAGAATGTCTGCGAAAGTGTAAAGGCTATTGCTCTGGCTGACAGGTCAAAGGAATCTCCCTATAACGGTATCGTGGGAAATAATGAAGAGGCTGAGCTTCATAAGGATGACGATTTTTCTGTTGTGGCACAGGCTATAAGAAAAATCGGATATGATTTGAATCCTGATGACACATCAAAGGTTTATGAGGAGTTTGTAAAGATCGCTCAGACAAGAGAGGTAATCGGCACAAAAGAGCTTGAAGCTATTATCGCTTCTGTTGCAATGCAAGTGCCCTCAACCTACAGACTTGTAAGCTATGTTATAAATGCAGGTAATATTATTACTGCAACTGCAAATCTCTGTATAGAAAAGGACGGAACAAAGCTCAACGGTGTATATGTAGGTGACGGCCCCATTGATGCCGCATTCCTTGCAATCGAACAGGTTGTAGGTCATCATTTTGAGCTTGATGATTTCCAGATTCAGTCCGTAACCGAGGGCAGAGAAGCTGTGGGACAGGCACTTGTTAAGCTTCGTTCCGATTCCGGAAAGCTTTATTCCGGCAGCGGTATTTCAACCGACGTAATAGGAGCAAGTATAAAAGCCTATCTTAACGCTCTCAATAAAATTGCATTCGAGGAGAACAGATAATGAAACTCGCATTTTCAACAAGATATATGCCCGATATGGCTCTTTCTTCATATCTTGCTATGGCAAAAGAGCAGAAATTCAGTGCAGTTGAAATTTATGATATTAATAAAGATTGCTTCGGCGGTGAAAAGCCCTCATTCAAAGGAGCAGGAGTTTTTTCCACAAAAAGAAAGCTTCTTAATACGGGAATTGCGATATCACAGCTTGATTTCCCCTTTGATATTTCCGATAATGAAAATTTTGCGGAGAATCTTAAAACAGCACAGGAAATTATTACTGTCGCAGCCGATATCAATGTCAATTTTGTCAAGGCATATGCAGGAAAGGATTCGGCAACTGCCGAAAAATTTCTTTCGGAAATTAAAGATACAGCAAGCAAAGAAAATGTCATTATTCTGGTTGAAACTGACGGTATCTACAGCAGTTCATCCCGTCTTTGTGAATTTCTTGACCGCTTCGCAAGTGACAATATAGCCGCTTGCTGGAATATGTTCGCGACATATTTCAAAGAAAATGAAGACGCAGAAACAACAATTAAAAATCTCGGAGCATATGTGAAGAATGTAAAGCTTTGTGACGGTAATGAAGACGGCATCCCCGTTCTTATCGGAGAGGGAAAGCTTCCTGTAGGTGAAATGATAAACGCTCTTCGTTCCGTTAATTTCGGAGGCTTTGTAACGCTCGAATGGAACACCGAATGGCTTCCCGAAATTGAAGATTTTGAAGTGATTCTTACATTCTTTGAATCTCATATGAAGGCATTCGGCAATCCCCGAAAAAACAAGAAGCACCTTTACCGTAACAAAAAGGGTGACGGCAGATTCATATGGAAAAAAGAACAGCTTATTGATGCGACCTTCTCACAGGTTCTTGATGCACAGTGCGAAGCATTCCCAAATCAGATCGCTTTCAAATATACAACTCTCGACTATACAAGAACCTACACGCAGTTCCGTAATGATGTTGATGCATTTGCAAGAAGTCTTATCGCAATGGGTGTACGTCCCGGTACACATGTATCTGTATGGGCAACAAATATCCCGCAATGGTATATTGCATTCTGGGCAGCAACAAAAATCGGTGCTGTTCTTGTTACCGTAAACACCGCATACAAGATTCACGAAGCGGAATATCTTTTCAGACAGTCTGATACACATACACTTATTATGATAGATTCCTACCGTGATTCAAATTACCGGGAGATCGTAAAGGAGCTTTGCCCCGAGCTTGAAAATACCCGTTCGGGAGAGCCCTTACACGCAAAGAGACTTCCTTTTCTTCGTAATGTTATAACCTGCGGTTTCTCAATGGAAGGTGCCATGACATGGGATGAAGCAATCGAAAAGGGTAAATCCGTTCCTGTTGAAGAGGTTTACCGCTATGCTTCACAGGTTGATAAGGACGATGTATGCAATATGCAGTATACTTCGGGTACAACAGGCTTCCCTAAGGGTGTAATGCTCACTCACCACAATGTTGTCAATAACGGTAAATGTATCGGTGACAGAATGGACCTTTCCACGGCAGACCGTATGATGATACAGGTGCCTATGTTCCATTGCTTCGGAATGGTGCTTGCTATGACTGCATCAATGACACACGGTGCTACTCTTATGCCATTGCCGTATTTCTCACCGAAGCCCGCACTTGCCTGTATAAATAATGAAAAAATCACCGCATTCCACGGTGTTCCTACAATGTTTATCGCACTTTTAGGCCACGACGATTTCCCGAAAACCGATTTTTCACATATGAGGACGGGAATTATGGCAGGCTCCCCCTGTCCTATAAGCGTTATGCAGGATGTTGTTGACAAAATGAATATGAAAGAGATTACCATTGTTTACGGTCAGACCGAGGCTTCTCCCGGATGTACCATGAGCAGTACGGATGATCCTCTTGATGTCAGAGTTGCAACAGTGGGAAGAGCACTTCCCGAGATCGAATGTAAAATAGTAAATCCCGAAACGGGTGAGGACTGTCCCGATAATGTAACAGGCGAATTTGTTGCTCGCGGCTACAATATAATGAAGGGCTATTATAAAATGCCCAAGGCTACGGCTTCCGCAATTGATAAGGACGGCTGGCTTCATACAGGCGACCTTGCCTGCCGTACTCCCGAGGGTAACTACAGAATCACGGGCAGACTTAAGGATATGATCATCCGTGGCGGTGAAAATATCTATCCCAAGGAAATAGAAGAATTTATTTATACCCATCCCAAGGTCAGTGATGTTCAGGTTATCGGTGTTCCCGATGAAGCTATGGGTGAGGAAATTATGGCTTGCGTTATCCTCAAGGAAGGCGAGGAAATGTCTGTACAGGAAATGAAGCAGTATGTTCTTGACCATATGGCAAAGCATAAGGTGCCCAAATACATTGACTTTGTAACCGAGTTCCCGATGAATGCGGCAGGTAAGATCCTCAAGTATAAAATGCGTGAGGAGGCCGTTAAGAAATTCGGACTTCAGAAGGCAAATTCAATTGAAACTGCATAATTAAAAAAAATAATGGTTTTTATTAATTTTGTTATGTTGACAAATATATGTACTTGTGATATTATTCATTCAATGGCTGTGACGAAGAGGCCTGAAGGCTATCCGATACAGAGAAACGGCGGTTGGTGTGAGCCGTGAGAGGATGTTTTCAAAAGGCTATCGCTTCTGAGCTGAAAATGCGAAAATTGCAGTAGTGTTTTCCGGGAATGCCCCGTTAGAGCAAAGGAGTTGTCGGACTCCAAAGAGGCAAAGGCGAAATGCTGATGCAATTTGAGTGGTACCGCGGAAACAGTGTTTTTTCCGTCTCAAAGTTCTTTCTTTGGGACGGTTTTATTTTTTGATATAAGGAGGTTTTTGATTATGCCCACAACAAACACGGACAATAAGCTTTATGAGGTGGCTCGCCGAATTAAGGAGATGCGTTCCATATGTGATTTCACGGTTGAACAGATGGCAGAAAAGACAGAGGTTTCAACTGAACAATATGAGGCATATGAAGGCGGCAAGGAGGATCTTCCTTTCTCGTTTATACATAAATGTGCCCTTGCTTTTGATATAGGTATTACAGACCTTCTCGAAGGTCACAGTGCAAAGCTTACATCCTATACTGTTACAAGAAAAGGTGAAGGTCAGACAACTGCCAAGGAAAACGGTATCGAAATACAGAATCTTGCACCCCTTTTCAAGGATAAGCTTGCAGACCCTTATTGGGTAAGATATGAATATTCTGCAGACCTTGAAAATAAGCCTATTCATACGACCACCCACGCAGGTCAGGAATTTGATATGGTCATAAGCGGTACTCTTATGGTAAGAGTAGGCGACCATACAGAAGTTCTTCATGAGGGTGACAGTATTTATTATAAGAGCTCAACTCCTCACGGAATGATAGCAGTTGACGGAAGAGACTGCGTTTTCCTTGCATTTATTATGGCTTCCGATGAAACTCCCGAGGATATCGTAAAGCACCGTGTGCTTCCCGATATGAAGGTCTCGGAATCACTTGTATGCCACAAGTTTGTAAAGCCTGTTGAAAATGATAGAGGTGAGCTTGTCGATATATCTTTCGAGAATACGGAAGAATTTAACTTTGCTTTTGATGTTGTTGATAAGATAGCAAAGAAATCTCCCGATAAGACGGCTATGGTACACATAGCAAGAGATATGACGGAAAGAGTATTCACATATCAGGAGATCAAGGAATATTCCTGTCAGACAGCAAACTATTTCCGTTCTCTCGGCATCAAAAAGGGCGACAGAGTAATGCTTGTTCTTAAGCGTCACTATCAGTTCTGGTTCTCAATTCTTGCCCTTCACAGACTCGGTGCAATTGTTATTCCCGCAACTCATCAGCTTCAGGCTCACGATTTTGAATACCGCTTTAATGCGGCAGGGGTCAGTGCAATCATCTGTACTTCCGATGACAATACTCCGAGCCATGTTGATGAATGTGCAGATAAGTGTCCCACTCTTGTAACAAAGGTAGTTGTAGGTGAAAAAAGAGAGGGCTGGCACAGCTTTGATGATGAATATAAGCTTTTCTCACGCAGATTCAGAAGAGAAGAGGATACTCCCTGCGGAAAGGCTCCTATGCTTATGTTCTTTACATCAGGCACAACAGGATATCCCAAAATCGCTACACACAGCTTCGACTATCCCCTTGCTCATTTTGTTACCGCAAAATACTGGCATAGTGTCAGCAAAGACGGACTTCATTTCACCATTTCCGACACAGGCTGGGGTAAGGCTTTATGGGGCAAGCTCTACGGTCAGTGGCTTTGCGAAGGCTCAGTATTTGTATATGACTTTGACAGATTCGACGCATCTGTTATACTTCCCATGTTTGCAAAATATAACATCACCACATTCTGTGCTCCTCCCACAATGTACAGAATGTTGATTAAGCAGGACCTTTCAAATTACGATCTTTCATCAATACATCACGCAACAATAGCAGGCGAAGCACTTAATCCCGAAGTATTCAAGCAGTTTGAAGCAGCAACGGGACTTCAGCTTATGGAAGGCTTCGGTCAGACTGAAACCACACTTACAATCGCAAACCTTATCGGTACGACACCCAAGCCCGGTTCAATGGGTAAAGCAAATCCCATGTATGACATTGATATCATAAAGGCTGACGGCACTCCTGCACAGTTGGGTGAAAACGGTGAAATCGTTGTAAAGACCTCCGAAAAGGTTCCCTGCGGACTTTTCCTCGGTTATTACAATCAGCAGGAAAAGACAGACGAAGTATGGCACGACGGCTATTACCATACGGGCGACCTTGCATGGAAGGACGAAGACGGCCACTTCTGGTATGTGGGCAGAGTCGATGATGTTATCAAGTCATCAGGCTACCGTATCGGACCCTTTGAAATCGAAAATGTTATTATGGAGCTTCCGTATGTTCTTGAATGCGGTGTTTCTGCTGAACCCGATGAATTAAGAGGTCAGGTCGTAAAGGCAAGCATCGTTCTTACAAAGGGAACAGAGGGTACTGAAGAGCTGAAAAAAGAAATCCAGAAATATGTCAAAGAGCATACAGCTCCTTATAAGTATCCCAGAATCGTTGTATTCAGAGATTCGCTTCCCAAAACCATAAGCGGAAAGATACAGAGAAACAAGCTTTGATAATATGAAAAGAATTACTATTTTAGCGGGTCATTACGGCTCGGGTAAAACGAATATTGCGGTAAATCTTGCACTTAAAATGAAAGCAGACGGTTTTGATACCGTAATTGCAGACCTTGATATAGTGAATCCTTATTTCCGAACAAAGGATTCACTTGAAAGGTTAAACCGTGCCGGAATAAAACTCATTTCCTCGGAATATGCAAACTCCAATGTGGATATCCCTGCAGTTCCGCAGGAAATGTATTCCGTTATTGACGATAAAGAAAAATATTATATAATAGATTTAGGCGGCGATGACCGCGGTGCGTATGCTATGGGCAGATATGCGGATAAGATAAATGAAGAGGGGAACTATGAAATGCTTTTCGTCTTCAACAAATACCGTCCGCTTACCCCCGATGCCGTAAGTGCCCTTGAAGTTATGCGTGAAATCGAAGATGCTTCAAAGGTAAAATTTACGGCAATAGTAAACAATTCCAATATAGGTGAGCTTACCGATGAAAAAGCCGTTATCGCATCAATAGATGAATGTACTAAGCTTTCTGTTCTTTCGGGATTGCCCGTAAGATTTACTACGGTAAGTGAGAATGTAGCAGAAAAGCTTGACGGAGATATTGAGAATCTGTTTTCGCTTACGCTTCAGAAGAAAATTATATAACAGGAGAGAGTATAAATGGCAAAAGTTACTTTTTCGGAAGACCTTTGTAAAGGCTGCGGACTTTGTGTCGGTGCATGTCCCAAGGGTATTGTAAAATTGGCTGAAACACGCCTTAATGTAAAAGGACACCATCCTGCAGAAATTACCGATCAGGCTTCCTGTATTGCTTGTGCATTCTGTGCTACAATGTGTCCCGACTGTGTAATTACCGTAGAAAAATGAATGGATGTGAATAAAATGAGTGATATGGTATTAATGAAGGGTAACGAAGCAATTGCCGAAGCTGCCATAAAAGCGGGCTGCCGTCATTACTTCGGTTATCCCATCACTCCCCAGACAGAAGTTGCTGCTTATATG
>CAYTRD010000017.1:0-12636 GCA_964440255.1 uncultured Ruminococcus sp.
CATATAATGTTTTATTTTACTGAAACGGGACGCCGGGTCGTCGTCCCCTACAGATAATAAGATTTATTTTGTGCCTCTCGGGAAATTACATCTGCCCGATAAATTATGATTTACTTCGGTTTTGGCTTTGTCATAAAGGAAAGAATAAGTCCTGAAAGCACTGCAGCCATAATTCCTGCACTTCCTGCAGTAAGGGGGCCCGTAAATGCCCCTAAAAGTCCCTGCTCATCCACGGCTTCTCTCGTTCCCTTTGCAAGAAGTGCCCCGAAGCCTGATATGGGAAGTGTTGCACCTGCACCTGCAAAGTCAATAAGCTTATCATAAACTCCGAATGCACCAAGCACCACACCGATACAAACAAAACCCACAAGTATCCTTGCAGGAGTAAGCTTGGTTTTATCAATAAGGATCTGTCCGAGAACACATATAAGCCCACCTACAATAAATGCCCATAAGTAATTCATAAAAACACCTCTACAGGTATTTTTGTTCATATATAAAAAAATATTCCGATAAATCATAATTTAACGGCTTACATCGTTTAATTATGTTTTAAATGTGTTATATGTATTAATTTTTGCTCTTTTGGTTAAAAAAACTTGTAATTTGAAAAGATGTATGTTAATATGATATTGCAGACGATTGCAATATCTAACTTTGTGAGGTGAAAATAATGGAAGTTCAGGAAGTTCTCAACATCATAAAGGCATTCTTTGATGCAATTCTTAAGGTATTCGAAGCTCTTGGTATCATTAAGGCTGAGGATGAAACAACAGACGAACCTGCTGCAAACTAATTTTTTGCATTTAATTAGCATGCTAAAAAAAACCGACGGATTTCCGTCGGTTTTTTTTCTCCGGATATTGACAAAAACTGTTAATAGATGATAGAATTATTCTGTAATATTGTAACCTTAGGAGGTATATATGAAAGTCTTAAAAAAGATTATTTCCGTTATGCTGGCATTTGCCGTTATTTTTACGGCTGCAGTTGTCCCTGCATTTGCTTCTGAAAACGAGCTTCTTGGTTGGGACGATCTGACAAAGAATGAATACCCCTTTGTTTTCGTTCACGGTATGGGCGGTTGGGGTGCTTATGAAGAGCACGCTCCTATGCCTTATTGGGGCGGATTGGGTTTTGACGGTCTTATGATGAGTGTTGGCGATACTAATATTGTAGATATTCTGAACAGCTACGGTGTTGAAACCTACGAAGCATCAGTAGGTCCCTTCTCAAGTGCCTGGGACAGAGCCTGTGAATTATATGCACAGCTTACAGGTACGGTTGTAGATTACGGAGAGGCACATTCAAAGGCTCACAATCACGACAGGTATGGCTATTCCTATGAGGGCAAGGCTCTTATGGGTGAAAATTGGGATCTTACAACTCCGATTAATATTATGGGACATTCCTTCGGTGGCCCCACAGTGCGTCTTTTTGCATCTCTTATGTATTACGGTGACGCTGATGAAATTGCCGCAACAGGTGACGATACATCTCCTCTTTTTACGGGCGGTCACGATGTTATTCATTCCGTAACCACATTCTCAAGCCCTAATGACGGAACACCTATTGCAGATTTCCTCGTAAATCTTAAGCTTATTGCTCTTATTGCCTTTGTCTGTAATCTTTTAGGTGCTCTTTTCGGTGATGAAATTATGATGTGGAACCTTCGATTCGGTCACTTCGGTATTACAGCAAAAGAGGGTGAGGAAAGAGCACGGTTCAGTATCTGTAATATTGTTAATTTCTACAATTCCAATGATAACTGCGGATATGATATGACAATAAGCGGTGCTAAGGAGCTTAATGAAAAGATAAAGCTTTCTCCCAATACCTATTATTATTCCTATACTGCGATTGCAACTGAAGAAAACTGCGTAGGTATGCAGAAGCTTCAGACTCCCTCATTGTTCTCTTTCTCTTCATTTGTTTTAAGTGCATATGAGGGCAAGACAATTGACGGCGTCGAAATGACAAAGGAATGGGCTGTAAGCGACGGTATCGTGCCCTATGCCAGTGCAAAGTGTCCTATGAAGGACATTGATACGGCAAAGAGCTATTCAGAGGCTGTGGCAGCAGGTGAAGAAATCGAGCCCGGCAGATGGTATATGATGGATCCCCTTATGGATTTCCAACACGCAAGCTATATGGGAACTGTCGGCTGGCCCACAAGCGTTGAAGATTTTTATACAAGCTTTATAAATACAGTTAATGCAAGATAATTGAAAGTCGCAAGCGTATTTTTTCAGTACGCTTGCGACTTTTATTAGTTATAATTTTTAATAACAATACAATAAATACTCTTTCGTTTATTGACTAAATTATGAAAATTTATTATTATAATATTAATAATATTTATGGGGTGGTTGCTTTGAAAAATATTAAAAAAATGCTTTGTGTTATTTTTTCTCTGGCTTTTATTTTCTGCTCTTGCACTGTAATTGCAGGTGCGTCGGGCAGAAAAACGGCATTGTCCGTGTCAAAGGGAATAGAGGCTCTTCGTGATGAATTCAGCATTGACACTGCACCCGAAGCAGACGGATACGCACTTGACTATGCATATTATTCTCCTGCAGGCACAAACGATAATACAAAATATCCCCTTGTTATATTCCTTCACGGAATCGGACACGGTGATTATGTGGGTTCACAGCTTGATGACAGTGATTTTCCCTATTGGGCATCTGCTGAACTTCAGAGCAGATTTTCAGAGGGTGGTGCATTTATTCTTCTTCCCCGTGCTCCCGAGCATAAGCTCGTTTACTGGAGCAAATCTCTTATCCCTGCCCTTAGAAGTGTAATTGACGATATGATAGCAAAGCACGGCGACAATATAGACACATCAAGGATATTTATCGGCGGTTCCTCCGCAGGCGGTGAAATGACATGGGATATGATAATTGCATTCCCCGAATATTTTGCAGGTGCATTTCCTATTGCTGCAACAGGTACTGTCAGTGCAAGCGATACAAAGAAATGTGCTGATGTTGCAATATGGATGATTGCAAGTACAAAAGACCCTGTAATAAGCTACACTGCTACAACAAAGCCTTTGTGGAACAATGTATGTGATAATAATAACAATCCCGGTGCTTGCAGACTTTCAAGCATAGGTACGGTAAAGGAGCCTGCGGGTGGCAGTGCAAGTGACAATCACCATCTTGCCAAGGTCGTGACATACGATTTTCATATGTTAGACGGCAGCACATATAAGGATACGACACATATAGACGGAAACGGCAATCAACTGACACTTGACAGTCCCAACGGAATTATTTATTGGATGAATTCCGTTTCTTCCTCATATGAGGGGGATGCAGGCGACGGAAGCGGAAATATAAATGTGAATGTATTTACCAATGTTTTCGACGCAATCAGAAATTTCTTTCTTAAAATAGTAAACCTTTTTCAGCGTCTGTTCGGCTTATAAATCTTTAATTTGCAGGTTTACAGCTCCTGTATTTATGCCATTTTGTCCAGTGCTGAAAGTGTGATTTCGTATTTTGTTTCTTTTCCGCTTAAATAGAGTTCAAGCTCGTTTATCATATAATATGCCATTCTTTGCGGTTCATTTCCCGTGCTTCCTGCAATATGGGGCGTGAGAACCGCATTTGGGCACCAAAAAAGGGGACTTATGCAGGGGAAATATTCCCTTTTTATCACATCACCCACAAAAGTTCGTGACGGGTGAAGAATAAGTGAAAGGGTAAGGTCTGCTTCCTTTACCTGTGCTCCCCGTCCTGTATTTATGAAAACGGAATGCTTTTTCATTCTCTTAAAAAGTGAGAAGTTAAAAATGTTTTTAAGCTCTTTTTTATCTGCAAGGTGATTGCTTATAACATCACATTCGCTGAAAAGTGTTTCAAGACTGACTAATTTTACTCCCAGTTTTCCGGCTTCTTCTTCCGACACAAAGGGGTCATATGCCATAACTTCATTATCAAGGGGTTGCAGTTTTTTTGCAACCTCTTTTCCTATTGCTCCGAGTCCCGCCAGGCCTATTTTACTGCGGAAATTTCCTGTTGCAGAATTTGCGTGAAGATACGAATAAGGGAGATTCAGACGGTAGCTTTTGGCAGATTGAAAAAAGCCCTTTGAGGCAAGTGTTATAAGTGAAACGGTATATTCCGTGACGGGAATTGCATTTGCCGCGTAGGCACTAAATACCTTTATCCCCGATTCCAGAAACGGTCTTGCAAAATACTGCACCGTACCTGCAGAATAAAACACCGCCTTAAGGGAGGGCAAATATTTTTTAATTTCCTCCTTTGTAAACTGAGGCATACCCCAGGTGGAAAAGGCAACTTCACAGTCTTTAAGAAGCTCTTTGTTTTCTTCGAGATTCCTTTTATTGATAATCGGGGACAGCTCTCCGAAACTGCGGAGCTTTTCTAATGCTTCGGGGGTATATACGCTGTAAAACCGTCTTTTATTTGTTCCGAAAAGTGCAATCTTCATTATTTTATGCCAACCTTTTCTTTAAGTTTTAATATATCCCTGTGAAGTGATTTCGGAGAGCCTGCCTTCTGACAGGGATATGTGTATTCCAGTAATAAATTACCGTCAAAGCCCTCTTTAATAAGCTCATCAAGAAGGGTATCTATGTATGAGGGAGCGTATTTCGGGAACTGCTCTCTTCTTTGCTCGGAAAAGGAAATATGAACGCTTTTTATAAAGGGTAATGTCTTTTTTATTCTGTCAAGGTCATAGGAAAGCCTTTTATATCGGGACTGAAAGTATGTTCCGAGGTTTTTTGTATTTGTATCTTCAAGTATTTTGAGAAATGCTTCGGTGTTATTATTGTATGTATTATCGTGACACTCGGGGCATACAAAAAGCCCGTACTCCATTGCAGTTTTGCAGATGATTTTGGTATCCTCAATAAGTATTTTATATGTTTTTTCGTCGGTTTTTTCGCTGTCCCTTTTGCCGAGCCACACTCTTACGGACTCGGCTCCCAGAGCTGAAGCAATTTTACAGATGCGTTCCCACTTCTCATTATCGCATGAGCCGACCCTGTAGTAGCTTCCGTATGAGCTGATTTTAATGCCGTTTTCATCACAAAGCTTTTTTGCATATTCTGCGGTTTTTATATCCTTTATATGTATATCCCCGCCCCATTCAATGATGTCAACACCCGAATCTACGGCAATTTTTACGATTTTTTCTAAGCTTTTTATCTGTCTTAAGCTTGTGGTGGTAAATCCGATTTTCATAATATTTCACCCCGAGCAGCAAATCTTAATACTAATTCTATCATACTGTAGTTTTCAAATCAACTTATGACAGAATTTTTTTGTGTCCGCTTGAAGCTTGGGCGAAAATTAACCTTAACTTTCAAGTAGAATTCATTTTATTTTTGTTAAGTTATAAATAGTTATCCGAGAAATCTCGACAAGTGAAGAAAAGTGTGATAAAATAAATCAATATTATTTTACGGGAGAAGAATTATGAAAAAATATACTCTTAATTTCGGTCAGTTCAGGCAGTTTGATAAGAAATTTATTACATCTGAAGAGGGCCTTAGTATTGAAAATGTAAATTCCGTGGCATTTCTGGGGGAAACTCTTTATCTTACCTGTGAGGGCGGTCTTTACGAATATAACGACGGAAAAATCAAAAAACATGTATGCGGTGCCGATAAGCTTTTCGACAGAGACGGCAGAGTTTTTGTTTCCAATGGCAACAAACTGGGAGAGCTCATCGGCGGCAGAGTAAAAAAGCTTGCGGAATTCGATTCGAATGTGGTTGATATCTCCTTGGGGCTTGATAAATCCTTGTGGCTTATTACAGAAAAAGCTCTTTATCTTAGCGGAGATAACGGATTTTCTCATATTGTAGGCATTCCCGAGGATACTGTAGCCTTATGTGCAAAGGATAATAAATCAAAATACGGTGAGACCGTATACATAGGTTGCACAACAGAGGGACTTCTTTCAATGAAAGGCAAGCGTCGTCATTTTGCAGAAATGACACCTGATATGTCAGGTGTGCTTTCCAAGAAAATAAACTGCCTTGCTCTTGACGGAATGGGTCACTTATGGGTAGGCTCCGACGAGGGACTTAATATCTATGACGGCAGAAACTACTGGTTCAACGGAAATGATTTCTATTCCGTGCCTGCAGGCTCCTTCAATGATATGTGCTTCACCGCAGACGGAAAGAAATATTTTGCTACAAATACGGGTATCATCACTCTTATTGAGGGTAAGATTTCATATTTCTCCTACGGTGCATGGCTTATGCATCCCACGGTAACAAAAATTGCAGTTTCCGAAAACGGTACTATTGCCGCAGTTACACCGAGAGGCATCAGTGTTATCACAAATAAGCTTATGACCCTTGAAGAGAAAGCCGCTCACTATGATGAAATGGCAGTGAAGTATTTCACAAGAAACGAGGGATATCAGGTGTCCCGTGAGCTTCGTAAGTACGGCGATCTTGATTCCGGTTGGCTTCCCAATTCCGATAATGACGGACTTTTTACAGGTCTTTACTGTGCTTCTCAGTGCTTCCGTTATAAGGTAACAGGTGATGAAAAGGCAAAAGAGAACGCAAAAAGAGCCGTTGAAGCTATGATAAAGCTTACCGAAGTAACGGGTAAGAAGGGCTTCACCGCAAGAGCAACAAGATATTCCCATGAAGAAAACTTCGCAACTGGTAACCGTGAGGAATGGCATTTTTGTGAGAATAACCCCGACTGTGAATGGTTAGGGGAGACATCCTCCGATGAAATGACAGGTCACTATTTTGCATACGGCATCTATTTCGATCTTGTAGCAGACGAAAACGAAAAGAAAAAGATTGCCGAGGTCGTAAAGACCATAACAGACCATATAATAGAAAATAATTTCCACCTTACCGATGTTGACGGTGTTCCTACAACATGGGCAAACTGGGAGCCCGACCTTCTCAATAACGATGACCGTTGGTTCTATGAAAGAGGAACAAATTCTCTTGAAATTCTCTCTTTCCTTAAGACCACATACCATGTGACGGGCGATGAAAAGTATAATAAGGTATATGAAATGCTCATAGAAAAGCATCATTATGCTATGAACTGTATGCAGTATAAGGTTGAAGATTGCCACCTGGCACACATCGACGATCAGCTTGACTTTACAAACATCTATCCTCTTATTGTCTATACCGATGACAATGCACATAAGGAAATTTTCAAGATGGGACTTACTCATCACTTCGACTACGAAAAGGTTGAGCGTTCACCCTTCTTCAATATAGTTTACGGAGCACTTACCGAAAATTGCTGTGACATCGAAAATGCAGCAAAGAGCCTTTCCGAAATGAATCTTGACCTTATCCGTTGGCCCGTATATAACAGCCACAGAAAGGATATCGTTTGGGATTATTCCACAGAAGAAATGGGCTGTCCTCCTCAGCTTAAATACCCCGTTGAATATTCTGCCCGTGTGCTTGTTCACTATGACGGAAATCAGTTTGTGTGTGATTCGGGTGCAGAGGAATTTATAAGCATAAATTCAAAAACTGTCAACCGCACATCAACTCTTCCCGGCACTGCAGGGGCTAACGGTATGAGAGCACAGCAACCCTACATCTACCTTCTTCCTTATTGGATGGGAAGATACTACGGTCTTTTAGGGGACTGATATACAAAAAATACGGCACAGGATAAAAAGTCCCGTGCCGATTTTTTGTTAATTTTTAATTGGCATCATTATAAGCCTGACGACATTCTTCAATGATCTTAAGTGCCTCTTCTCTGCCCTTATATTCTCCCACTTCAACGGAGATTCCCTGTAAGACCTTGTAATTTGCAAAGAAGTTTGCGATTTCCTTCAGCACAAAGGGGGATAGATCCTCGAGCTCCTTTATGTTATCATATCTCGGGTCGCAGTCCAGTACGGTAATTATTTTATAGTCAATCTTACCGCCGTCAATCATACTTAAGTAACCGAGAATTCTTGCAGGCACAACACAGCCCGGAAATGTGGGGTCGGAGCAGATAACAAGTACATCAAGTGCATCTCCGTCGGGGGCTAAGGTGTTTTCGAGAATACCGTATTCGGCAGGGTACATCATAGCGGCATAAAGCACACGGTCAAGAACGATTCTTCCCGTTTCTTTATCCATTTCATATTTGTTCTTTGAGCCCATAGGTATCTCAATAAGGGTGTATTCCACATTTTTCATATATTTTCTCTCCTTTATTAACACGCAAAGTGCTGTATACATAATTATATGCTTCTTATATATATCTTGCAATATTTTTTTGTCGGGGGGACAAATAAAAAAGTATTGCGGAAAGACAGTAAAAGAAAGGGTACGGAAGTGCTCTGTCTTTTTGAGAAATTTATAATAAAGAAAAAAACATTGTAACCGTAAGATTACAATGTTCAGATTTATTAAGCTGCAAGTGTTTTCTTTGCTCCCATCGGTTGAGAGCTTCTGTAGCGGATGATTCCGATTATAACTGAAATAAGTGATATCGATTCGCTTAAAATTCCGCTGTAAGAGAAAGCAAAAATATTGTAAACAAGAATTAATGAAGATGATATGAGTATTGTTTTACGGAAGGCTTTTGCATCGAACATACCCATACACATTGTGTTAACAACAAGTCCCAGTGTTATCAGCAGTGAGTGGATACCTTCCCATGAAAAAATACTTGCACCTGCTATACATAAAGATAAAATAACAGGAGATATCAGGTCCTTGCTCTGATTTTTGTCACGGAAATAAAATACAAAATTACGGATAATACAAACAATGTTTAAAGCGAAGCCTGACAAGGCGCCTATCAGCAGATACTGCACACAGCTGAGAGCAGTTGCAATTGTCTGAATAGTCATAAGCTTTCTTTTGCTTGTGACCTGATAAGAATAAAAGAATAAACCTACGGAAATAAAACCTAAAATGTGACCGGTTAATGTGACAAAATTTTGCATATATACCTCTGAATAAATTAGTGCTTAAAATATTTTTCATTACCGAAAAACAATTATACTTATTTTCAGGGTAAAGTCAAGAATTAAACTGACGATATTGCACAAAGCAATAAGCAACATTTTGGTGAATTTGCCAGATGTATATAATAACATAAACAACTCATAATCCTGTATTTTGTGCTTTTTGTGCAAAGAATTTGAATAGATTCGCCCAAATACTCCTATTTGACATAAAAACCGGACGCGTGACGGTTGAAACTCCGGATTATAAGCTCACTTGGATTCATCCCCTCGGAGGGCGGCAGGCTCAAGTCCTTCCGACACAAATACAAAAAAAGAAGAGGTACTCCGTATGGAATACCTCTTCTTCTATCTGGTTGCGGGAGAAGGACTTGAACCAATTCGCACAAAGGCATTGCCTTCGCTTGCCCGCTTGCGGTGCCCAAAGTTCATTACGGCTTGGAGTGCCTATGAACTTTGACCGCTGCACCGAGCATCAGCCTCCTTCATCGTCCGCAGGACGCGGAGACTGATGCTCACCCCGTGTTATGCGCCCACTCGGGCTCATCCCCTCGGAGGGCGGCAGGCTCAAGTCCTTTCGGCACAAATACAAAAAAGAAGAGGTACTCCGTATGGAATACCTCTTCTTTTATCTGGTTGCGGGAGAAGGACTTGAACCAACGACCTCCGGGTTATGAGCCCGACGAGCTACCAACTGCTCTATCCCGCGATATTTCTTTGTCGCTCTGTTAGTATATACTATATCGCAGAAAAAATCAAGTGTTTTTAAGAAAAAAATTGATTTTATTAAAAAAATTTTTGTTATCGTTAATAAGATTCACATAAATCATAATTTAACGGTGCAAGGGGTGCAAAAACTAACCCGTTTGACGCACGGGAAATTAATATGGTATCAGCTACGGTAATAATGAAAAAAATACTTTTTGTTTTCTGCCACGACGGAAGTGAAAAGTGCTTTGTTGTCGCCGTCTTGCGGTACATACATAGGCTTGTGATTATTCGAAAACGGTCGCCGCAGGCGACCGTTTTCTTGTTTTTCAGTTTTTATCAGTCGAGTTCTGCAAGCTTCTGCTTGAATTCTTCGATTCTTTCTGCTGTGTTTGTGATTCCCATTGAATCAGCGATTGTTTCAATAAAGGGGAGAGCCTGTTCGAGAGTGAAGGGTCTTCCGATGTCAAGCATGGGGTGATCCTTTGCTTCGGGAACGAGTTCGAAAAGGAATTCAGCAGTCTTGGGGTTATCAAGAAGCTCACCGATTGTTGTTTCTTCAAATGAATACTTTGCCATAATTATTACTCCTTTTATTACATTTTTTCTAATTTCATAAAGTCAACCTTTTCAAGGGGGGTATGAGGAAGCTCATCCATGAAAATGATTTCTCTGGGAACGGAGAACTGATTAAGATTTTTAGCACAGGCTTCTGTGATAATCCTCTTATATTCCTCTTCGTCACCCTTTTCTTTAAGTGATGCATAAAGTCTTACAAGCACCTTACCGTCTTCAGTTGTCCCTCTTACTGCACAGGATTCCTTGATAAAGGGAAGTGTGTCCATAAGATTTTCGATGTCAACAGGATATACATTGTAGCCTGAAATGATGATGATTCTCTTCTTTCTTCCGTAGAAATAGAAGAAACCGTCCTCGTCAACATATCCCAGATCTCCTGAAAGTACCCAGGGTGTGCCTTCTTCATCGTAGTAAATACCTGCATCCTTGGGGCCGTCCTCTGTGAGATAGCCTTCCATCATTGTTGAGCCTGAAATAACGATTTCGCCGACTTCACCGGTGGGAACGGGTTTGTGGTCATCATCCCATATCTCCATACGAAGTCCTTCAAGAGGTTTACCGATAGAGCCGTCTTTGTATACCCAGTTTGTGTTAACACAGCAAACTGAACCGACTTCTGTAAGTCCGTAGCCCTGACGAAGACGGGCGGATGTACCGTTTCTTTCAAGCATACCGTTAAATGCTTCAAGGAAAGCGGGTGAAAGGTCATCACCGCCTACAAACATCATACGGGTATCCTTAAGGTGGGGGCCGTCGAAGCCGGGGGTATTATAAAGCTTTTTGAACATATTGGGAATACCGCCGATGCCGACAATCTTATTATTTTTATAGAGCTTGATAACGAGTTTTGCATCAAACTGCATAAGCGGGATGATTCTTGCAGCATTACAAAGAGCCATATGACCTGCAACAACAAGTCCGAATGCGTGGAAGAAGGGAAGAATGATGATCTCTGCTTCTTCACCCGGATCTTCAATGTGGTCGATATATCCCAGCTTATGTACGTTTTCGTTGATAGCCTTATTTGTGAGCTTGATTGTTTTGCTCTTGCCTGTAGTGCCGCCGCCGTTTAAGTAAACAGCGATATCATCACAGTTATTGACACAGCCTTCTACCGTTCTGCCTTCATACTTTTTTACTACATCACAGTAAAGAGTTGCATTTTTATATCCGAGAAGCTTTTCAAGAAGTGCTTCACCCATTCCTGCAGCAGCCTTCTTTGCAGGAGAAGCATAGTCGGAGCAACGGCATACAAGCACGGGAAGTCCGAGACTGTTTACTGCATCAACATTATGCTGCTTAAGACCTAAAAGTCCAAGTACCATAATGCCCTTTGAGCCTGATTCCTTTACGGCTTCGATAAGTGCCTCATCGGGAAGAAGAGGATGCAGGAAATTTACTATAACCCCCAGCTTATTAAGAGCATAGAATGCTGTGAAGCTTTCTATGTCTGAGGGGACGAATATTGAATATACATCGCCCTTTTTAAGTCCCAGCTCTTTCTTAAAATAGGCTGCAAGTGCCTCTGTGTCACAAATGAACTTTGATCGCATAACCATTTCGTCCATATGCTGAGCCTGTTTGTAGTCACCGTATTTTTCAGTTGCGGCAAGATAGAATTCATAGCAATTGTAGTTTTTGGATTCTATCATATTGGAAAAAGGTTCCGTATGCATAATTACTTCCCTTTCTTATCAGTCTGCAATTTTGTGACCGTTTTTGAGCTCAATTGTTCTCTTCATGAAAGGAATTCTTAAAACACCCTCAAAGGTATCGCCGTTAAAGGTAACCTCTGCTTCAAGCTCTTTGCCGGGAAGCATTGTGATTTCACCCTTACCCTTAAGAGTATTGCCGTTTTCAACAATGTCATAAGTTCTGATCTTAACATCCTTGAACTTGTCGGGAAGCTGGAAGTCGATATCATACTCGCCGTTTTTGTCAGCGATAACGACTGTTATATCCCCCTTGAAGATCATCATGTTTACGGATGTTACCCATGTGCCTAAGCCTATCATAAAAAATCCTCCAATGCTATTATATCATTTAAATTATATCACTCAATCAAATGGAAAATATGAATAAACTGTTAAATTTAATAACAACAGATGTTACGGTTTTGTTCAATTTTCCTCTGCCTTTTTCTGTAATGCCATAAAGTCCACTTTTTCAAGGGGAGTGTGAGGAAGCTCTTCAAGGAATTCGATATCCTTGGGAACAGAGAATTTTGAAAGATTCTTTTCGCAAGTCTCAGTAATAAGACGCTTATATTCCTCTTCGTCGCCCTTCTCCTTCAGCGACACATAAAGCTTTACTATGGGCTTGCCTTCCTTGATACCTCTTACGGCACAGGATTCCTTGATAAAGGGAAGTGTGTCCATAAGATTTTCGATGTCAACAG
>CAYTRD010000017.1:12736-34339 GCA_964440255.1 uncultured Ruminococcus sp.
GATATACATTGTAGCCTGAAATGATGATAAGTCTTTTCTTTCTTCCGGAGAAGAAGAAAAATCCGTCGTCATCCTGATATCCGAGGTCGCCTGAAAGCACCCATTTTACCCCGTTTTCGTCTGTATAAAGACCTGCATCCTCGGGACCGTCCTCGGTAAGATAGCCTGCCATAATTGTGGGTCCGGAAATTACGATCTCACCGATGGTGCCGATTGGAACACGCTTCTGATCGTCGTCCCAAATTTCCATTGTTACACCTGCAAGAGGGATACCTATGGAGTTATCCTTATTTGTCCAGTTGGTATTTGCACAGCAAACGGAGCCCACTTCCGTAAGACCGTAGCCCTGACGAAGACGGGCTTTTGTACCGTTTTTATCCAGCATTTCATTGAAATCCCGTAAAAATGCAGGGGAAAGGTCGTCACCGCCTGCAAACATAAGACGGGTATTTGAAAGGTGCGGGCCGTCAAATCCGGGAGTATGATAAAGCTTTTTGAACATTGCGGGAATTCCAACGATACCCGAAATCCTGTTTTTCTTGTAAAGCTTTACAACAAGCTTTCTGTCAAACTGCATCATCGGGATGATTCTTGCTGCGTTGCACATTGTCATATGCATTGCAACTACAAGTCCGAATGCGTGGAAGAAAGGAAGAATTATAATTTCACCCTCATCACCGGGGTCAAGAATATGGTCGATGTACCCGAGAGCGTGAACATTTTCGTTTATTGCCTTGTTTGTAAGCTTGATGGTCTTGCTTTTACCTGTTGTACCTCCGCCGTTTAAGTAAACAGCGATATCCGAGCCGTTATTTTTTATACCTTCAACCTTTTTGCCGTCGTACTTCTTTATGATGTCCTTATAAAGCACATAATTTTCATATTTCAGTATTTTTTCAAGGAGAGCTTCTCCCATTCCTGCAGCAGCTTTCTTTATAGGTGAAGCATAGTCCGAGCAACGGCACAGAAGCACGGGGAGTCCTGTTTTGTTTACGGCTTCTACATTTTTCTGCTTAAGACCGATAAGTCCCAAAACCATAATGCCCTTTGATTTTGATTCTTTAATGGTTTCGAAAAGCACTTCATCAGGAAGAAGGGGATGCACAAAGTTTACGATAACACCGATTTTGTTAAGAGCATAGAAGGCTGCGATGCTTTCAACATTTGTGGGAGTGAAAATGGTATATGCATCTCCACGCTTCAGCTTTAAGTCATTAGTGAAATAGTAGGCGAGTGCATCTATTTGTCTTAAAAGGTCACTTCTTTTACCTCTTTCGTCCATATGCTGATAGGCGTCATAATCACCGTACTGCTCTGTTGCATTTACAAAAAACTCATAGCAGTTAAGTTCTTCTGCCTTTATCATCATATTTTCTGATTTGTCTTCTCGGAATCTGTTTTCTGTCATAATTTCAATCCTTTATAATTTTTTGAACAACCCTTATGCTATATTCTACTAAACACATGTCGGAAAATCAATAATTTATTTATATTTTGTACGAATGTTTTTCTTTTGGAGTTTATTCAACATATAATATAAAATTGTCTGAAATAAGTCTCATAATTTGTTGAATTTGCACTAAGCTTCAGGAATATGCAATTTGCAGTATGACGAATATATACGGGTGTTGACATAAAAAAATTAAAATATTATAATTATAATGATCGGAAGATATAAATTTCAGCTTAAATTTAATGTTATTTTAATTGAAATATCCTATATATTATGTCGGAAGGGGACAATAGTATGAAATACAGAATTTTAGTTTTGCCGATAATTCTTTGCTTATTGCTTGTAATGAGCTCCTGTATCACTTTTTCAACATTTGATGAAATGATTACAAATAATGAAGAATCGACCACGGCATATGAGTATGTTGTATTGCCCGATGAAACCACCTCATCCTCCGTTTTATCAGAGCAGACAACTTCAGTCACGATTGAAGAGACCTCAACTGCGGTAAATAACGTAATTCCCGAAGAGACTACGGGTGTTTCCGTCAACCCCGAAGCCACGACGGCGACACCCGTTATTCCCGAAGATACGACATCCGCAGTAAATGAACCGGACTATTCTTCATATACAAAAAAGCAGATCATTGATACCTATGCTGAGGCTCTCAATAAAACAAGAGGATATACCGGTGCACTTACGGTAAATCATACTGAAAGCTTTGATGCCGATATCAAGGAGGCACATCCGGGCGGTGCCCTTACAGAGCTTCTTGCAAGCAACATTGTAAAGCTTGTAGGCAGCGAGGGTCAGCAGACACTTAATTTCAACGGTGGCTATGCTACAAATGCTGACGGTGAAACGGTCCCGATTCTCCTTCCTCAGAGAACGGATTTCTCTCTTCCCGAAGCAGGTGTTTCAAGTGCAGTCATAGAGAAGTCAGGCGACAAGACAAAAATAAGAATAGTGCTTGTGTCTGAAACCGTTTCAATGGGACAGGTGCCCACATACAATTCTACAGCAATCGGTTATCTTGATACATCAAATATGGATTTCAAGATAATTACAATAAGCCGTGTGGATATAACATATCCCGGTTCGGTAATTGAAGCAGTTATAAGAAGTGACGGATATATTGAAAGTGTCACATATACCATCAATATGAGCACCTATGCAGAGCTTTCGGGTATGGGAATTACAGGCTACGGCACACTCGAAGGTGCACAGACGGAAAAGTGGGAACTGAACTGGTAAAACATAATTTATCATCGTAATTTGGTTAAAATCAAATTACCCTTGAGCGATGAAAATATATTCCAATTTTGTATGGGACAGTCCCTACAGATTATGTGAGGTCTGTTGCTCCGTTTTATTTGTGAAAACAAAAAAGTATCTGTCACTAAATGTTGGCAGATACTTTAATTTTTTGTCGTACTTTTTTTACTGATTACAGCAGTTTTTTACTTCATCAGGGAATGTTCGGCGTTCGATTTTTGCACCTACAGATGTGAGCTTGTCCACTATGCTTTCATAGCCTCTGTCGATGTAATGGATGTTGCCGATTGCTGTTTCACCCTCGGCACAAAGACCTGCTATTATCATAGCTGCCCCTGCTCTTAAGTCATCGGCTACAACATTTGCCCCCTTAAGTGTTTCCACGCCGTCAACGATTGCGGCTGTATTGCTTGATTCAACAGAAATATTTGCTCCCATCTTATGAAGCTGTTGAGTATATTTGAAGCGGTTGCCCCAGATTGCGTCAGTAACCTCGCTTTTGCCGTCGCAGACGGTGAGTAGTGTTGTAAACTGAGGCTGCATATCTGTGGGGAAGCCGGGGTAAGGCTTTGTTCTGAGATTACATGCCTTGAGCTTTCCGTCGGAAATAACTCTTACGGAGTCACCGCCCTCCTCTACCGTGCATCCGCATGCACGAAGACGGTCGGAAATTGTGTCAAGATGCTGGGGAACTACATTTACAATCGTAATATCTCCGCCTGTTGCAGCAGCAGCTACCATATAAGTACCTGCCTCTATCTGATCGGGGATGACCTCATGGTTGATTACCTTGTTTTCAATATACTGAAGCTCGGGCTTGCCGTATATCTTTATAGTGTCCGTACCTGCACCTCTGATTGATGCACCCATACGGTTTAAGAAGTTTGCAAGGTCAACTATATGAGGCTCTCTTGCCGCATTGTTTATGGTTGTCGTTCCCTCCGCAAGAACAGCGGCGAGCATAATATTTACTGTTGCACCTACGGAAACAGTTGTGAAAGTGAAGCTGTTTCCTATAAGCTCTTCAGCCTTTACGGATACTACACTGTAATGGTCATCACGCTTTTTCGGTGAAATAACAACAGTTGAATCAGGGCATACTTTTATATTTTCGCCCATAGCATTGAGAAGCTCTGTAAGCTGTTTTGTTTTGTAATCTTCTGCAGCATTTTTGATAACTGTTGAGCTGTTTGAATGAAGAGATGTGAGAATATGGTCTGCTGTAAGTGTTTTTGACTGATCGTCGAAAATTATTTCCGATGCGAAATTGAATTCCTCGCAATCGGGTGCACAGCCGTCAACAGTGATAGTTCTGTCATCCTCGTCATATTCGATATCTGCTTTGTTGTTACTGCTCAGAAGCTTTATGATTTCCTTTATATGTTCATCAATAAATGCGTTTTTTATAACTGTTGTACAGTTTGAATTGATGGAGGTTATAATAGCATTGAGAGTTGATGCCAGAGATGGCTTTTTAAGGTCTATCTCAATACTGCCCAGCACTGATGTTTGGGCACCCAATGTTTCAAAACCGTCAAGATGAAAATTTATGGGGCGTCTGCCGCCGAAATTACAGCCTCCGGGCATTGCGACACGGGCAAACTTGAATCTGCCGAGCATTGAGCCCAGAAAATAATAGGATGCCCTGAGCTTGCGGGAAAACTCATAGGGAATCTCTTTTGACTGAACATCGGTCGTGTCTATCTCAAGAGTTCTTCTGTATTTGCTTGTTTTGGTTGACTTGACCTTTGCACCAAGGTACTTGAGAATTTCAATAATTACGGAAATATCGGCAATATCAGGAACATTATCTATAAAATATTTACCTTTGATAAGAACTGTTGCAGGGAGTATTGCTACTGCGGAGTTTTTTGCGCCGCTTATTTCTATTTCGCCGGAAAGACGCTGTTTACCCGTAATAACATATTTTTCCACGAAAGCACTTCCTTAATCCTTAATGTTTATATTAAAAAAATAGAAAAATTCAGACATTCAACAGTAAAAACCGGTACTGTCGGATAAATATGGGTGTTTTTCTTTTTGCAGAGAAAAATACCCATATACCCGCCTATTATACCATAATTATTATGAAAATCAAAGCATTTACCGAAAAAACTTCCGTTTTTGCATTTTTTATCAGTATTTTACAAATTTTATAATGTCAATTTGTTTATTCCTGTATCTAATGTGTAGGTCCTACCGTCAAGCACGGCTTCTGCTTTTGTGTTTTCGGGAACAACAAAGGTATAAGCTGTGCCCTTTTCGGTTTTTTCCCAACGGGAGGAAACCGTACCGTTTGCTGTTTCAATTGATGCCTCAGCAAATGTGAAGTCTTTTCCGATTACGGGACAGAAAACTATATGCTTAAAGCCTGCGGTGCCCTCCTTCTGACTTATACCGCACATTTTTTCATATATCCAATCTCCAACCGCACCGTATGCATAGTGGTTAAAGGAGTTCATTTCAGGTGTTGCGAATGTGCCGTCGGGCTTATAGCCGTTCCAACGCTCCCACATGGTTGTAGCACCTTGAGTTATGGGGTAGCACCAGGAGGGAAATTCGTCTCTCAAAAGAAGCTTGTATGCAAGGTCATTTTCGCCGATATCGGAAAGCACATGAAGAAGATAGGGAGTGCCCACAAAGCCTGTTGTGAGATGTCCGAATGAATTTACAAGGTCTGTAAGCTGCTTAGCAAGTGCTTCCTTGTCGTTATAAAGACCGAAGTGAAGTGCAAGCACACAGGCAGTCTGTGTATTACATTTCATTTTTCCGTTTTCATCAATATATTTTGCGATAAATGCCTTTTTTATATTCTTCAGAAGATTCTTATAATACTTACACTCAATTCCCAGAACCTCGGAAGCCTTTATAAGAAGAGATGTGGAATAAGCGAAGAATGCCGAGCCTATTATATCCTTATCGGTTGCACCCTCAACGGCTTCCTTGTCGGGAAGGTCAAGTGCCAGCCAGTCACCGAAATGCCAATGACCTTCGAAAAGATACGGACTTGTGGAAATACCTTCATCGGGCTTCTTTTTAAGAGCCCAGCTTCTCATAAAGTCTACCCATTTTTTCATAAGAATATAATTTTCTTTAAGGAGCTCTTTATTGCCGTAGGTAAGATACATCTGCCAAGGAAGAACGGTCGCGATATCTGCCCATGCGGATGAGCCGCCGTGGTCGTCATATTTTGTGGGTACGAAAGAGGGAATTGAGCCTGAAGCCTTCTGCATGGCACGAAGATCGCCCATCCACTTTTTGAAAAACTTTTCAACATTAAAGTTGTAGCTTGCAACCTTGCAGAAAACCTGTGCATCACCTGTCCAGCCGAGTCTCTCGTCTCTCTGGGGGCAATCGGTGGGTACATCAAGGAAATTGCCCTTCTGACCCCATATGATATTATGGAAAAGCTGATTTATCATATCGTTTGAACAGTTGAAATAGCCGGTTCTTCTCATATCGGAGTGAACCACGATTGCAACAAATTCATCGGGAGAGGTAATTTCCATTCCGTCAACCGCTATATAACGGAAGCCGTAGAAGGTGTAAACGGGCTTTATAAAATGAGTTTTTCCGTCTGAAATCACGGTAAGCTCCTGCTTTGCACTTCGAAGATTCTCGGTATAGACATTTCCGTCCTTTGTAAGCTTTTCAAAGTGGCGTATTTTTACCGTATCACCCTTGTTTCCCTTAAAATAAAACCCGAGATAGCCTGTGAGCTCCTGACCGAAGTCAATAACCGTATCACCCTCGGGTGTCCGGATAAGCTCCTTTCCTCTTATTACCTCCTGCTCGGTGATAAATTCACCCTCATGGGGAATAAGAGTGTCTTTGGTATAGGGGATAACGGTTACGGGAACCGGCTTTGATGATTTGAAGTTAAAATCCACAGTCTCTCCGTTATACATATGGTTGTAGCGGACTTTGTTCTCGGCGGTTTTCCAGCTCTCATCCGTATAGATGCACACTTCCTCGCCGTTTTCATAAGTAAGCTTAAGTGCCGCTATCAATGCCACGGTATTGTGTGACACGATTTTAGAGCTTAAGTCATACCAATTATGAAAACGCCAACCAATACCTACACCGACCCTTATGGTGTTTTCCTTGCCTATAAGAGCTGTTACATCATAGGTCTGATACTGAATTCTTGTGTTATAGTCTGTCCAGCCGGGATTAAGCACGGAAGAAGTCACGGCTTTTCCGTTTATTTCGCAGCTGTAAACACCGAGACAGCTTATCTGAAGCTCTGCCTTTACGGGAAAGGGCTTTGCCTCAAAATCTTTAATAAAATCTATCGCAACATCTTTTTTCTGACGGGCAGGCTTTATCCATAAAGCTGAAAATATGTTGTCCATAATGATTCTCCTTTAAGATATATCCGCAAACAGGGCGGATATTTTATTTTTTAACATCAGGTGTTCTCTTTTTTCAAGAAACGGATCATCTGCAAGCATTTTTTCTGCCTCTTCTCTTGCAGCGTAAAGTATTCTCGAATCTGTCATAAGAGAAGCAATCCGCAGATCGGGAAGACCGCTCTGACGGGCTCCGAAGAAGTCACCGGGGCCTCTTAATTTCAAGTCCTCCTCAGCCACCCTGAAGCCGTCATTTGTATCACATAAAATGCCGAATCTTTTTTCCGAGTCCTCACTTTTTGTATCACTTACGAGTATGCAATGGGACTGTGCATCGCCTCTGCCCACCCGTCCTCTTAACTGATGAAGCTGTGAAAGACCGAAGCACTCGGCATTTTCTATTACGATTATGTTTGCATTGGGAACATCAATACCGACTTCTATTACAATTGTGCATATAAGCACATCAATTTCACCGTTTTTGAAATCTGCCATTATCTCGTCTTTTTTGCTCTGCCTCATTTTTCCGTGTAAGACGGCACAGGTAATATCAGAAAATACGGTTTTCGATAACAGCTCATAATATTCTTCTGCTGATTTTCTGTCCGATTCCACCTCTTCATTTTCTTCAACCATAGGGCAGACGATATAGCATTGATGTCCCATTTTTACTTCTTTTTTTATGAAAGCATATAATCTTTCGTGGTAGTGAGAAGGGACTTTATATGTTTTTACATCCTTTCTTCCTTTAGGCTTTTCATCAAGCACGGAAATGGAAAGGTCGCCGTAGATTATAAGAGAAAGCGTTCTCGGGATGGGAGTTGCACTCATAACCAGCACATGGGGACTGTCGCCTTTTTTACGAAGAGCTGCTCTTTGATTTACTCCGAAGCGGTGCTGCTCGTCGGTTATTACGAGGGCACAGTTCTTAAAAACGGTATCATCGGTTATAACTGCGTGAGTACCGATAACAATGTCGGCTTTTCCGGAAAGAATATCTTCCTTTATAAGCCTTTTGTTTTTTGCGGTGATGCTTCCCGTTAACAGCACGATGTTTATTCCCGTGCCCTCAAAAAACTTATTGAAGGTATCAAAATGCTGACGGGCAAGAACCTCTGTGGGTACCATAAGTGCACATTGATATGAGTTTTTAACTGTGGTGTACATAAGTGTGGCTGCAACTGCAGTTTTGCCCGAGCCCACATCACCCTGTAAAAGTCTTCTCATAGGGGAATGCATCTTCATATCAGAAATACATTCCTTTATTGACCTTTTCTGTGCTCCTGTAAGCTCAAAGGGCAGACGGGAGATGAATTCATCGGTGCAGTCGTTTTCTACAATATAATCGGTCTTGTCATCACTCTTTTTTCCGTGAGAGAGAATTCCTAATTGAAGAATAAGAAGCTCTTCATAAATAAGCCGTCTTCTTGCTGATTTTATATCGTTTTCAGATTTCGGAAAATGTATGTTTTTTAATGATTGCAAAAGTCCCGTAAGCTTATATTTCATTATCTGCTCATTCGGCAGGGTTTCATATATTTTATCACCGAATGCTTCAAGGGCAGTTTTTACTGCTTTTCCGATGGCTTTAGAATTAAGTGAGAAGGTCTGATTATATACGGGATGAAGATATTCACCCTTTTCGGCTTTTTCGTATCGGGGGGAAACCATTTCCTTTCCGCCCATATCGTTTATCCTCATTTTGCCGAAAAATATTAATTCATCATTTTCCTTTAAGTCGTCAACAACATATCTGTTATTAAAAAAGGTAAGAGTCATCATACCCTTGCCGTCGGTGGCACAGGTACGGTACATTATCTTGCCGCTTCTGGTTCTTATGGGAACGGGGCGTGTTACTATTATTGCTTTTACTGCGACGGTTTCGTTTTCTTCGGCATCGTTTATCGCAACGGTATTGAGCCAGTCCTCATAGGCTCTGGGATAGAATGTGAGAAGATCCCATACCGTTTCTATTCCGAGCTTTTTGAAGGAGGCGGCTTTTTTTTCACCGATCCCTTTAAGAAAACGAATGTCCGTTTTTATGATGTCATTCATATATTGTTCACCTTTTACGAATAAAACAGCACTTTCTCTTAATAATACTACTGATAAAAAGAGGGTGATTTTTTGTTTGAAATAAAAATGAAAGCAAGGTGCATTTTACACGGAAGAAAAAGCTTACTGTACATCGGTAACATAATGCCGAAAATAATGCTTTCGGGATTCTTTGTGAGTGCTTTCGTGCTTTTCGGGGAGATTTATACCGCTGACACCTTGTGGGAAAATCTGCCTGTAAGGGAAGAGCTCCTCTGTGCATTTTGTGTATTTTCCGGTATCAGCTTTTTGTTCTTATATTTTTTCTTTGACCTTCATAATAAAGCAAGGCTTTATTTTCTTTCGGACAGTAAAAATACTGCCCCCGAGGCTATTTGCGACTTTTTTTCGGTTATAAGATATATCTGCTTCACATTAACGGTAAGAACGGTAAGGATATTATGGCGAGTCTTTTTTTACCTTCCTTTTTTTACTGTAGTATTAATACTTAACAGGGCACTTTATGTAAACGGAATGATGATTCGTGAAATGCTTTATGCACTTGTTTTTTCCGCAGTAATGCTTTTTGTTACGGGTACTGTATTTTGTTTTTTTGTAACCGGAAGGTATTATCTTTGTGATATGCTTTTTTTCAGAAATCCGAAGCAAGCTCCTTTCGAGATTATTAAAACTGCCGTGTTTTTCACAAGGGGCAGACTCAGGGAGATTGCATTTTACAGGATAAAACTTCTGTTTTCGGGAACGGGTGTTTTCAGAAAGTGCGTTACCGTACTCATTAAAGAAGACATCTTTTATGAAAGAAGATATTATAAAAAGCTTGGAATTGAAAGCTTTTCACTTTATCAGTCCATACCGAGAGCACGCTGAAGATTTCTTCCTAAAATTCCGTCCTTTGCTTCCTCGGGAATATCAAGCTTTTCAATTCTTGCAATTGCATTTTTTATGTAATCGGCTTTATTGTAGGGGAAATCAAGTCCGAAAATGCTTCGGGTGTTTCCCGTCTGATGAATCACCGTGCGAAGCTCATCGTCGTTAAGCGACCAAGGGCCCTGAAGTCCGTTTTCGCTCATGGCAACAGTTGTCCAGCCGGCATAAACCGTGTCTTCCCGGGAATTTCTTACGCTGTTGCACATAACTGCAAGAGCTTCGCGGAAGAAGTGGTAACCGCCTATATGCTCCATGCTGAATTTTAATTCGGGGTAGCACCAGGCAACCTCATCAAACAAAAGGAGATTGTAGTCCTTTATGGGGTGCCAGTGAAGACCTGTGTGGAAGGAGAGAAAAAGTCCCTCTCTTTCCGCTTTTTTATATACTCTCCGGGATTTGAAGGACATAACATTTTCTCCCTGAAAAGCAGGGTGAAGCTTTATTCCCCTAAAGCCGTAGGAAATCATTTTATCTATCTGATAATCTACATCATCGTCTTCAAAATCAATCGTACCGAAGCCGATAAGAGAACTGTCATCCTTGATCTCATTATAAAGCCAGTCAAGCCTGTCCCCTGAAAGACCTGCTCTTTCGTACTGGTCTTTAAAACAGGTGAAGCAAACAGCCTTTTCGATACCGCACTCATTCATAAGAGCTTTTAAGTCATCCACGGTTGCCCCTTGCTTTGATTTTTCGGGAAAAACATGGGCATGATTCGCCCAGATATGCTCTCTCATAAAAAAACCTCTCTTTTGTTGTAAAACATAATTCAAATTCTGATAATTTCTATGCTGTCACATTCGTCATCGGCAGAAACCTCAATAAGGTTTATATCCTTTTTGAGTCTTAATTGTCTGAATACATAAACGCCGTCCGTGATTTTTTCTGGTCTGTATTTTTTGTCCTTTCCGTTGACTAAAATACGGATATTGGAGCAGTTTGTGATGCATTTGATATCAATGAATTTATCAAAGGTTTCATATGCATCAAGCTCGCATATTTTTATGAAGCCTTTAACTGAGAACTGGGATTTATAATACCAGAAAATATCGTAAAACTGTGTTCTTGAATTACCTACAAGTCCTCTTTTAGAGTTTATTGACCTTCCGTCACTTAACAGACCGCCGAAGTATGCAACTATCTTCTGTCTGCAGAAGGTGTTCCACATTCTTATGTGCCATTCGCCGAGCTCTTCGGGAGTCTGGTCGGCTTTGTCGGGACTTTCGGGAAGAATTGCAAGACAGATATGGGGATATTTTTCCTGTAAATATGAAAATCTTCCGTTAAAGGTGATGAATGATTCGGGAGCACTTGTGCAGGGAACTGTCAGCAGCACGGTTTTCGTGTTTTTCGGTATGTTGTCCTCTGCTTCTTCGATGTTTCTTTCAAGTATGCATAATACATCGGGTGCGTGCTCATTAAGATATTCGGACATTACCGTGAAATAATTTTCGTCTGCTTTGCTGCTTATTACAACTGCACCGAGAGAAGGGTGATTCTTATAAAGGGAGATAAATTCCTTAAGATGCGTTTTGTCGTTTTCGGTGTTACCGGAATATGGAAGTCTGAACCAGAAGAGCATACCAACGCTGTCGCATACGGAAAGAAGATTTGTTTTTGACGGAAGAATTGAGGACATAAGAAGGTTTCCGTCAAGCTTTTTAAGGTTTTCAATATCGCTTCTGACTGCAGAACAGTCTGTAAGCACAACACCGTTTAAGGGAAGCTTAAAGCCGTTAAGATATAAAAAGCCGTCTGCACCGAGCCCCATATCTCTGATTCCGAAAACGGTTTTAACTTCATCAAGACATTGTGAATCTCTTAAAAGCTTTGCTTCAAGTGTATATGTGTATGCACCGCTCTGACCGTCCCACAGCTCCGGTACAGGAATCGCAATTTCCGTATCGGGAGATGTAGGCTTACAGGTTTTTGTCGCAACCGTTTCACCCTTCATTCCGTAAACGGTATAAGAAACCACATCGTAATTATTGGGTCTTACGATGTCTGTATTTATCTTCAGCACGGCGTTTATATCCGTTTTTTCGGCTTTTACGAATAAGCCCTTGCCGAAATCGGTCATATTGAAATGTGAGCTGTCAACAACTATAAGGGAAACACCTGCAAAAACGAAAAGTCCGTCAGCTCTCGGTGAGGGAGAAACTTTTACCTTTATTTCATAGGTCTTACCCATATGTGCGTCAATGGTAAGCTGAGTTTTGAAGCTGCATGTGCCCGATGAATGCTCTGTGAGAAGCTTTTCGTCACAAAAAACCTCTGCCTTTCCGCTTATCTGTGAAAAATCAAGATATACTGTCTTTCCGTCGTGCTCCTCGGATGCTGTCCAGCTTGTTGAAAAAATACCCTCGGGCATTGTGTCGATGCTGTGAAAAAACGGAAGCTGCACAGAACTGTCGGAAACGGGCTTTACCTCGTCCTTTTCTTCTGCACAGAAAATCCAATTTTTATTAAGTTCTATAATATTTCTCATAAATTACACCTTTAGATTAATGATAAGCTCAACGGGACAATGGTCGGAGCCGAAAATTTCCTGATGAATGGAAGCACTTATGAGCTTTTCGTCAAGTGAGGAGGATGTGACAAAATAGTCGATTCTCCATCCGGCATTGTTCTGTCTTGCGTTGTAACGGTATGACCACCAGGAGTATTCAGCCTCTTTATCGGGATAAAAATACCTGAATGTATCAGTAAAGCCCGAATTGAGAAGGGCATTGAATTTTTCTCTTTCTTCGTCTGTAAAGCCTGCCTTACCGCGGTTGGGCTTCGGATTTTTAAGGTCGATTTCCTTATGTGCAACATTAAGGTCACCGCAGAAAATAACAGGCTTTGTTTCTTCAAGCTTTTTCAGATGTGAAAGAAATGCATCTTCCCAATCCTCTCTGTATGAAAGTCTTGAAAGGTCTTCCTTTGCATTTGGTGTATAGACCGTTACAAGGTGAAAATCAGGGTAGGTGAGAGTTATAACTCTTCCCTCGTTGTCAAATTCCTCTTTCCCTATGCCGTAGATGACATTTTCGGGAGTGTGCTTTGTAAAAATTGCAGTTCCCGAATAGCCTTTTTTCTCCGCATAATTCCAATAGCTTTCATAGCCTTCAAGCTTCAGATCAATCTGACCTTCCTGAAGCTTTGTTTCCTGAAGACAGAAAAAATCTGCCTGAAGCTCGGAAAAAACCTCCCCGAATATACCTTTATTATTGACCGCACGCAGTCCGTTTACATTCCAGGATATAAATTTTAACATAATTTCTACTCCGTAATTAAAGTTAATTTAATTGTACCATATTAAATTTACAATAACAATGTACAATTTAAAATTTTCCCTGTCGGAATTACCAAAATTTAAGCTTGATTTTTACTCTTGAAACCAATACATAAGTGTGTTATTATATCTTGGTATTCTTAAAAATAAAAAAACAGAAGAGGAGGGTGAAAAATGGAACAGGACAAGACACTGTTTTCGGGCATTTTTGATATGATTGCCGATTTCGGTGAAGCGTATTCCGGTGCAATAATTATGTTTTTTAATTCCGTTTTCAGAAGACCTCTTTTATTTGTTTTCAGAAGAGTAAAACGCTTTATCCGATATATATTCCGTGTTATCGTAATATTCTTTTCTCCTGCTGATGTTTCGGGGAAGCAATATGCTGATGATGTGACAAGGGCTGTGAAAAGATGTCTTAAAATATTCTTTACCCATCCGTTTTCACTTCCGTCAGTTTTAGCTTACTACATAAGAAAAGCTGCAACACGGTATGACTTCAGCGTGAAAAATATCGCTTTGTGGGTGCTTCCGCTTTTCTTTGTTATTTTGCTTGGATTTGGTATAAATTTATCTGCAGATAAAACTCTCGGTCTTGAAATTTCTTCAGACGGGGAGGTTTTAGGATATGTTGCTGATGAAACGGGATATATCAATGCCAAAAATGAAGCACGGGAGATGCTTCGTTTTTCTGACGGTGTATCACTTCCCTCTGTTTCGTATTCGCTTGCAGTTATTGATAAAAACCGTTTAAGTGACAGCACGGCACTCTGTAATGTTCTTATTGAAAAAAGTACAGGCGATAAATCCTATGCTTGCGGTGTTTTTATTGACGGAAGTCTTCTTTGCGTTATATCAAGCGAGGACGAGGGAAGAGCTGTACTGAAAAAGCTTCTTTCAGCCTATGAAAATGAAAATAATTATGTTGTAGGCTTTTCGGAAGAAATAGAATTCCGTCAGGGACTTTATGATGCTCGCAGTATTATCACTAAAAATGAATTTGAGGAAAAGCTTCTTAACGGTGAGAAAAAGACCGTTTCGTATGATGTAAAAGAGGGAGATACGGTAAGCTCAGTTGCAAAAAAATATTTGATGACGGAAGAAGAGCTCATAAGCCTTAATTCCCTTGACGAAAACACGGCAGAGCTTGAAGCGGGAAGTGTGATTGATGTAACAGAAGCCTCGGTGCTTCTTACCGTAAAGGAGGTAAGGACAGAGGTTGTTGCGGAAGAGGTTGATTTTGAAAAAATCGAAATCAAATCAAACGCTTTGTATAACGGCTCATCAAGAGTTCTTTTGGAGGGTAAAACCGGCTATGATCAGGTGACGAATCTGGTTACATACATAGGCGGTGAAAGAGTGCAGACCACGGAAGCGTACCGTCTTTCCGTAACAAAGCCTGTGTCCGAAAGAGTACAGGTGGGTACAAAGCCTCTTGATGAAGCATATTCAAATTCTATGGGAGGAATATTCCTGTGGCCCATTATCGGTGCATACGGAATCAACTCCGATTACGGCTACCGTTGGGGTAAGCTTCACGCAGGTATAGACCTCGGTATGGGTAATGCCGCAGGAACAAGCCTCGGTAAAACAATTATTGCAGTAGCACAGGGCACGGTTCTTGTTGCAGGTGTTCATTCAAGCTACGGATATTATGTGATAATCGACCACGGCGGAGGACTTCAGACTCTATATGCACATTGTCTTGCCGAATCTCTTATGGTAGTGCCCGGACAGGTCGTTGCTGCAGGTGAGCCCATAGCAAGGGTCGGTTCAACAGGTTATTCAACGGGACCTCATCTTCATTTTGAAGTAAGGGTAAACGGAAACAGAGTAAACCCGAGACCCTATCTCGGAATATAAAAAGGAGGTAAACGGAATATGGATGAAAATATAAGAGAGAATAATCCTCTTTTTGATGATGCCGGTATGTATCGCCGTGAGCTTCTTTCAAGACAGAAACAGGAAAGGAAGAAAAAGTTAAGCTTTATTTTCGGTGTTCTTGTTGTTATCTTTTCACTTATCGGCTTTTTCGGCTGTGTGCTTTTCGGCGTAAATATATTCAGGAATAAGACTCTGGAGAAAAAGACACAGGATTTTCAGGCTTATAATGAATTTCTTGTAGCCGTGGCGGCTGTTGACCCTGCCCCCTTTGACGATATTACGGGTGCAGATATGGAAGAGCTTATTGAAATTGCCATATGGAGTATTATACGCTCTGACCTTGAGCCCGATGAATATGATTATTCTTCGGGTGAGCTTGCAATTCCCGTAGCTGAAATTGAAGCGGCATATACACGCTATTTCGGAACACACAATCCTATCTCACACCGTACTGTAACAGGCTACGGATATGAGTTTACTTATAACGAAGATTATTCTTGCTATTATATTCCTCTTACTACTATGGAGCCGTTTTATACCCCTACGGTGACAGAAGCTGAAACAAAGGGTGACACGGTGACGCTTACAGTGGGACTTATAAACGGGAATGCATGGAAGCAGGATTCTGTGACGGGTGATCTTTTAAAAGCCGATCCCGATAAATTTATAAAGGTTACTCTGCGTAATTCGGGAGGTACATCTTACATCGGTGCGATACAATCCTCCTCACTTCCCGAAACCGCTTTCTGATCGAACTGGGCAAAAGCTACAAATTATGATAGGTCGGAGCTCGGAGGTCGGAAGTCGGAGATGGCATTTCACGTTGTCCTGACTTCCACTTGATTTACAAAGGGCGAAGCGGAGCAAGACGCGTCGGTGTCTTCCGTAATTATAATGAAAAGGAGCTGTAAAAAACTTTTCGTTTTTTACAGCTCCTTTTTTGTTAGTTCTGGAACATGATGAGCATAAATCCTGCGGCGACGGCGGAGCCGATAACGCCTGCAACATTGGGGCCCATTGCGTGCATAAGAAGGAAGTTTGTGGGGTTGTACTTTCTGCCCTCGTTTTGAGCTACTCGTGCTGCCATAGGAACTGCGGAAACACCTGCAGCACCGATAAGGGGATTGATTTTTCCCTTTGTGACAATATAAAGCAACTTGCCGATAAGCACACCGCCGACTGTAGAGAATACAAATGCGGTAAGACCGAGAACAACAATTTTGATAGTTTCAAGTTTAAGGAAATCGAGTCCGTTTGCAGTAGCACCTACGCAAACACCTAAAAGAATGGTGATTGAGTTCATAAGTGCGTTCTGTGCCGTATCGGAAAGTCTTTCCGTAACACCGCATTCCTTGAAGAGATTGCCCAACATAAACATACCTAAAAGAGGAGCAGCCGAGGGAAGAATGAGTGCTACAACAATGAGAACAACTACGGGGAAGATAATCTTTTCAACCTTGGAAACCTTACGAAGCTGAGTCATTTTGACTTCTCTTTCCTTCTTTGTTGTGAGAAGCTTCATAATAGGGGGCTGAATGATTGGGATAAGTGCCATATATGAATATGCGGCAAGGGCTATAGGTGCTAAAAGATGTGCGGCAAGCTTTGAAGCCGTAAAGATAGCCGTGGGGCCGTCTGCACCGCCTATGATTGCAATTGAAGCTGCTTCAGCAGGCTCGAATCCCAGAAGAATAGCTACAATGAATGCAAAATAAATGCCGAGCTGTGCCGCTGCACCGAGAATGAGAGACACGGGATTGGAAAGAAGAGGACCGAAGTCTGTCATCGCACCGACTCCCATAAATATAAGACAGGGGAAAATGCTTGATTTGACACCTACATAAAGGATTCTCAGAACACCTGAATCAAACCAGTATGCACCCTCAACGGGAGCCGCACCTGAAAGGTCACCGAGCAATCCGCCTGTTGTGTCAAGCATCATATTAGCACCCGGAAGATTTGCAAGAATCATACCGAAAGCGATGGGAACAAGAAGAAGAGGCTCGAATTTTTTCCATATTGCAAGCACAAGGAAAATGCCTGCAACACCGAGCATTACGATATTTTGCCACTGGAGACCGACAAGTCCCGATGTTTCCCAAATGCCGGCAAGAACCTGTGATATAAGCTCCATAGGAACCCTCCTTAAATTACTGCAAGAACAGCATCTGTTTCAACAACTGAGCCCTTGGAAACAAGCACCTGCTTTACGGTGCCTGAAACGGGAGCAACGATTTCATTTTCCATTTTCATAGCTTCAAGAATGAACATAACATCGCCGGCTTTTACTGCCTGTCCGGGAGTGAAGTTAACAGCAAGTATATTTCCGGGCATGGGAGAAGAAACCTTTTCTCCGTCTGCTGAAGGAGCGGCAGCGGGAGCTGCGGCAGGAGCGGCAACTGCGGGAGCGGCTACAGGAGCAGGAGCGGCAGCTGCGGGAGCTACTGATGTGATAACAGCATCGGTTTCCGTAACATCAACTTCATAATTTTTTCCGTTAAGAGTAACTACGTATTTCATTATTTATTATCCTCCACATATTTGATGGTATTGAATTTAAGACGGTTAAGGGGAATTCCGCTTTTTGCACTTGTGATAGCCATAATAACTGCGGCTTCTTCTTCTGTGCAGTTTATAAGAGTGAGATCGCCGATTGACTGATTCTCGGGAAGGGGAGAGCCTGTAACTACGGGAGCAGCGGGTACTGCGGGAGCGGCTTCAGCCTGCACCTTTGCTGCCTTGTTCTTTTCAATTATATCGAAAACCTTGCCCATGCAGAAAACAAAGAGTGCAAGGAAAACGAGTACTGCGAAAACTACTGCATAGCCGATTACGGAAATAAGAAGAGTCTGTCCCATATTCATTTCGGCACCTGCACCGTAAATATTTTCAAAAACACCTAACATCTGCATTGATTAATCCTCCTTTAAAGCTACTATGCTGTATGCGAAGGTGTGCTTCTTGCGTTCTTCTCTGACTTCAAAGAACTTTTCGGCAATCTGGGGGAATGCGATGTAGGAAAGTACATCTTCATCACAGGTAGCCTTTTCACCAAGCTCTGCCTTTGTCTTTTCAAATGCAGGCTCGAGTGTGTCTGCAAAACGGCACTCCATGGGCTTTTCATCGCCGAGAACAAGAGCCTTTAATTCATCGCTGATTGCTCCGGGAGCTCTGCCGTATTCACCTTTAACATAGTTTTTAACTTCTTTTGAAATGTTTTTATATCTGCCGTTAAGCACATTCGATGTAGCCTGAACACCAACCATCTGGCTCATGGGAGTAACAAGGGGAGGATAACCCATATCCTTTCTTACTCTGGGAGTTTCCTCAAGAACCTCCTGAAGCTTATCGAGCTTGCCCTGAGCTGTAAGCTGTGCTACAAGGTTTGAAAGCATACCGCCGGGGATCTGATATCCGAGAGCGTCTGTATCAGTAGCCATAACAACGGGATTGAGAAGTCCTTCCTTGAGGCAGGCATTTCTGTATGGCTTGAAGAAATCGTTGATCTTTTTAAGACAGTCAAGGTCAAGTCCTGTTTCATAGCCGTACTGACGAAGAACATATTCCATAGTTTCTGTTGCGGGCTGTGCTGTACCGCCTGAGAATGAAGAAATAGCCGTGTCAATAACATCGCAGCCTGCTTCCACAGCCTTGAGAAGTGTCATAAAGCCGAGACCTGTTGTTGAATGTGTGTGAAGAACAACGGGCATAGCGGTTGCATCCTTGATAGCCTTAACTGTATCGTATGCCTCCTTGGGGCTCATAATACCTGCCATATCCTTGATACAGATGGACTGTACGCCCATAGCCTTGAGATCCTTTGCTGTCTTTACATAGCTTTCGAGATCGTGGATGGGGCTTAAGGTATAGCAGATCGTACCCTGTACCTCTGCACCGTTCTTGAGTGCCTCGTCAACAGCAACCTCTATATTGCGAAGGTCATTGAGTGCGTCAAAAATTCTGATAACATTGATGCCGTTTTCAACGCTCTTCTTAACGAACATTCTTACAACATCATCAGGATAGTGCTTGTAGCCTAAAAGGTTCTGACCGCGAAGAAGCATCTGAAGCTTTGTGTTGGGACAAGCTGCTTTGATTTTTCTCAGTCTTTCCCATGGGTCTTCATTAAGATAACGAAGACAGGAATCGAATGTTGCACCGCCCCAGCATTCAAGTGAATAATATCCTGCTTTGTCAAGAGTTTCAAGGATGGGCTTGAACTCATCAAAGGGCATTCTTGTTGCAATAAGGGACTGGTTTGCATCTCTGAGAATTGTTTCCGTAAATTTAATTTTCATCATCTTTCTCCTTGTCTGAAAATTCAAAACTCAAATATATACCAAATTACACTATAACACAAAAACTTTTTATATGCAATAGCAAATTTGACAATTTTTGTTATTTATTTAACAAACACAAATCATAATCTAACGGGCAGATGTCATTTCCCGAGAGGTACACAATAAATCGAATAATCTTGTAGGGGACGACGACCCGGCGTCCCGTTTCAGTTAAATAAAATGTCATATGTTATTTACCAAGAACTTTACAATAATCCTCAAGAGTAATTAATACCTGATTCTTTATTTGTAAGCGGGACGCCGTGGTCGTCGCCCCCTACAAGATATAAAGGCAAATGACGGCGTAGAGGCGGGGTTGCTGCCCGAATAGAGCGAAGCGTCTTACTTCATTTTGCATTTTGCACTTTGCATTTTGCATTATCATAATTTAACGGCTTATGCCGTTAAATTATGATTTGCTTGACTAAATTCAGCAAAAAATATATAATATTCTGTTAGTAAGATATTGGGGGGCTTTTATGCTTTGTCAGAACTGTAAGCGTAACGATGCAGGGGTGCATCTTAAAAGAATAGTCGGCGGTGAGAGTGCTGAAATACATCTTTGTTCAAAATGTGCGGCGGCTCTCGGTGTCAGGGATGCCGTTACGGGATTTTCACCTTTCGGTGATATCTTAGGCGGTATTATGGGGGTGTCCGAAGCAAGACTTTCGGGTAACCGTGTCCTTCGCTGTGAAACCTGCGGTTTTTCCTTTGAAGATATTGCCAGAACGGGGATGCCGGGTTGTCCTGATTGCTACAGAACATTTTCCGCAAAGCTTCGTCCCACACTTGTAAAGCTTCACGGAAGAGCAGTCTTTAAGGGAAGTATGCCCGAAAATTCTGAAAATGTTACAAATATCCAAAATGAAATTGCGGAGCTTAAAAAACAGCTTGAAACGGCAATTGCCGAAGAGGACTTTGAGAAGGCAGCCGTTCTGCGTGATGAAATACGTGCTCTTATGAAAAAGGAGGAAGGCTGATGGCTATTGATATGAATAAACAGCAGGATACCGTTCTTTCAACAAGAGTGCGTCTTGCAAGAAACATAAATTCGCTTCCTTTTCCCGTAAGACTTAATGCTTTGCAGAAGCAGGAGCTGAATTACGGCATTTCAAAAATACTTTCGGAAAAAGACCCCTCACTCAAAATTATTTCAATGAATTCCTTGTATCCCTATGAAGCAATATCCCTTGCCGAAAGACATCTTATAAGCCCCGAATTTGCATCAAATTCCGAGGGAAGAGTTCTGATTCTTGATGAAAACGAAAAAATAAGCATTATGCTCTGCGAAAGAGACCATATAAGAATACAGGGCTTTGAAAAGGGACTTGCTCCCGAAAATGCATTCAGGTCTGCTTCTTATTATGATAAGCTTCTCAATAGTGAGCTGGGCTTTGCCTTTGATTCAAAATTGGGCTATCTTAATCAGAACCCCAAGGATATCGGAACGGGAATGAGAGCATCGGTGCTTATGCATCTTCCCGCACTTTCCCGCACGGGTGCTATGGAAAAGCTTTCCGCAACTGCTATGAAGCTCGGCTTTGTAATAAGAGGCTCATACGGTGACGGAGCCTCCGTAAAGGGTGATATTTTCAGAATCAGCAACAGCGTTACAATGGGCATCAGTGAGGAAAGTGCTCTTGAAAATCTTAAGAGCATTACACTCCAGATTGCCACAAAGGAAAGGTCTGCCGCAGAAAAACTGGTAAGTGACATCAATATCAAGGACAGAATCAACCGTTCTGCGGGACTTATAAGAAATGCAGTGCTTCTTTCCTCCGAAGAAATGATGGAGCTTCTATCTTGGATAAGACTCGGTGCACTTTACGGTACAGTCGATGCCGATGCAGAGCTCATAAGCGAGCTGTTTGTTACAATGCAGCCCGCAACCGTGAATGTCCTTGCAGGACAAAAGCTTCCCGAAGCCGCAAGAGACGAAATCAGAGCAAAAACGGTGAAGAAAATATTCAAATCATAATGCAAAGTGCAAAATGCAAAATGAAGTAAGACGCTGAAGCGTCTTACTCCGCTTCGCTCTAT
>CAYTRD010000018.1:0-33646 GCA_964440255.1 uncultured Ruminococcus sp.
CCCCCGACCTGCTGATTACAAATCAGCTGCTCTACCAACTGAGCTACACCAGCACAATGTTCTTGTGCAGAACGCTTCATAAATATATCATAAGATTTCGGTTGTGTCAAGAGTTTTTTTCAATTTTTTTGAAAAGTTTTTTGAAGACTGCTTTCGGATATGAAATCAGATGATATTTTCGAATATCATTATTGTAAAGACATATCCCCTTTGTTATAATTGACACAAGTAACACATATTGATTGTGAGGTTATGGCAAATGTATAAAATTTCCGTTCCCCTTATGAATGATAATGTTAACCGCTGTACCCCTGAAAGGGTATATGAGGAACTGAAAAAATTTGAGCCCGACAGAGTGTTTCTTGCTTTGAGCCGTTACAGTCTTGACCCCGTAAAACGGGAAACGGACTTTAAGACTCTCAGGGAGAATTGCAGATTTTTCAAAAGCAAGGGCCTTGAAGTGGGTGTGTGGATATGGGCTTTTATGCTGTCGGACAGCCCCTATACCTGTATGACAAGTCTCAAAGGTCAGGAATACCCCGAAAATATGTGTCCTCTTGACGAAGATTTTCTTGATTTTGCCGTTTCCTATGCAGAATCCATGGCAAAATCGGGCGTGGATATCATAATGTATGACGATGATCTTCGTTACGGCTTTTTAGGTGACTCTCCCGCCTGTGTATGCAAGAACCATATAAAAAAGATAAGTGAAATTTTAGGGGAAGAGGTAACTCCGAAGCTTATATGCGAAAAGGTATACAAAGGCGGTAAAAATAAATACCGTGACGCTTATATAAAAGCCAACGGTGACGCTTTCAGAAATTTTGCAAAGCGAATACGTGAAGCCGTGGATAAAATAAACCCTGCTATCCGCTTGGGGGCTTGCTCCTGTCTTAATTCCTGGGATATTGACGGAGTTGAAGCCGAGGAGCTTGCCCGTATATTCGGGGGAAGCACAAAGCCCTTTTTCCGTCTAATCGGTGCACCCTATTGGGGAGCACTTGGTGCCTGGGGCAATTCCTTACAGGACAGCATTGAGCTTTCCCGTATGGAGTGTTCGTGGACAAAGGACAAAAATGTAGAAATTTTCTCCGAGGGCGATGTTTATCCCCGTCCGAGAACTCTCGTTCCCGCATCTTATCTTGAGGGCTTTGATACAGCTCTTCGGGCTGCAGGCTGTACCGACGGTATACTGAAATACGGTATGGACTATATCTCAAACCCCGATTATGAAACAGGCTATTCAGCCTATCACACAAGAAACCGTCAGCTTTACAAGGACATTGAAAAGCATTTCTGCGATAAAGAATCCGTCGGTATAAGAATTTATGAATTTCCCCACAAGCTTTCCGATGCGGAATTTTCCGAGGAAACAAACATTGACCATATGTTTTTCTCATTATGTGCCCGTACACTTTCTTATAATACCATTCCCACGGTATATGACGGACATGGGATAACAGGTGCTGTTTTCGGAGAAAATGCAAGGCATCTCCCTGAAGGTGCATTCAATAAAGGTCTTATTCTTGATATCAAAGCTTCCGAAATTCTCCGCAAAAAGGGGGTTGATACAGGCGTTATTTCTTTCGGAGAAAGGATAAAATCGGGAGATTTTGAAATATTTACCGACAACACGAACCGTATCAGCACAATGTCAGCAAATATAATGGATATCACACTTAAAAACAGTGCCCGAATCCTGAGCTTCACGGAAAAAGACGGACGGCAAATTCCATTATCTTATCGTTATGAAAACGCTGACGGACAACGCTTTTTTGTTCTCAATATAATTCCCGACATAAACAATCCGGGTATTTTAAGGCACTATGAAAGAAACAGACAGTATACGGAAAATACACTGTGGCTTTCGGGAGAAAGACTTCCCGCAACGACAAACGGTCACCCTGCTTTATATATGCAGTGCAAGAAAAACGAAAGCTCCCTTGCCGTGGGACTGTGGAATTTCTTCGCAGATATTGTGTTCAATCCAGAAATCACTTTATCGGAGGAATACCGTGAGATTGAATTTATAAACTGCAACGGTATGCTTTCTCAGAACAAAGTGACACTCTCGGATATCCCTGCCTTCGGCTTTGCAGGCTTTGTATTAAAAAAATATTAAAATTTGTATATATTGATTTTGTAATGAGCTTGTGATATACTTTATTATGTATAATTTTAATTATTAATTTACGAAAAGAGTGTTGATATGAATACAAAAGCTTTTGAAAATTACGAATCAAATGTCCGTTCCTATTGTCGAAGCTTCCCCACAGTCTTTACAAAGGCAAAGGGCTCAATTATGACTGATGAGGACGGCAAGGAATATATAGACTTTTTTGCAGGTGCAGGTGCTCTCAATTACGGTCACAATCCCGACTCAATGGTTGAAAAGCTCGTCAGCTATCTTCAGAATGACGGTATCGTTCATTCAATGGATATGTATACAGCACCAAAAAGAGAATTTATTGAATATTTTCAGGAAAACATCTTAAAGGCAAGAGGCTTCGACTATAAGCTTCAGTTTGCAGGCCCCACAGGTACAAATGCAGTTGAAGCAGCTCTTAAGCTTGCAAGAAAAAACAAGAAAAGAGAAAACATCTTCGCCTTTATGGGTGCTTTTCACGGTATGACCCTCGGTGCACTTTCACTTACAACAGACGCTTCCTCAAGAGAGGGTGCAGGTCAGAGTCTTCAGAATGTAACTCACATTCCTGCTCCCTATATGTTCGGAGGTTTTGATTCCATAAATTATATGGAAACCATTCTTACTGACGACCATTCGGGTATAGAAAAGCCTGCAGCAGTAATTCTTGAATGTGTTCAGGCTGACGGTGGTATTTATGCATTTGATGCTGATTTCCTCAAGGCTCTTCGTGAGCTTTGCCGGAAGCACGACATTCTTCTTATTGCCGATGAAATTCAGGTAGGAAATGCCCGAACAGGCACATTCTTCTCCTTTGAAAAGGCAGGTATAGTGCCCGACATCGTAACTCTTTCAAAGTCCATAGGCGGCTGCGGTATGCCCTTAGCTCTTGTTCTTTTTAAGCCCGAGCTTGATATCTGGACTCCCGGTGAACACACGGGAACCTTCCGCGGAAACCAGCTTTCTCTTATTGCAGGCAAGGAAGGACTTCGCAAGGTCGTTGAAGAAAATATCGAGGGTGAGGTCCAGAGAAAAGGGCAGATAGTTGCCGATTTCCTTGAAAAGGAAGTATGCACTCTTGACAGCCGTATTTCATTCCGCGGTGTAGGACTTATCTGGGGTGTTGACTTCTCACAGTTTGACGGCGATATGACAAAGCCCCTTATTGCCGAATGCTTCAAAAGAGGTCTTATTGTTGAAAGAGTCGGCAGAGATAACAATGTATTGAAGCTTATGCCTCCTCTTGTAATTGAAGACGAAAATCTCCTTAAGGGACTTGAAATACTCAAGGAAAGCATAAAGGCTATTCTCTGATAAAATGAAAGATGCTGTCGGGGTATTCCCCGACGGCAATTGTTGAATAAAGGACAGATGTGGAAATATGAAGAAGATAAGATTTTTTATAGCACTCATAACGGCAAAGCTTGCAAGATTTCTCTTAAAAATACTCGGCAGAAATGCCACTTTTTTGCCCGGCGAGGTTGCCCTTAAAATTTCAAAGGACTTTTTAGGACATCTTACACTTCCCGAAACCGTAATCTGTGTTACGGGCACTAACGGAAAGACTACGGTCAGCAATCTGCTTACCTCCATTCTTACAAAAAACGGCTATTCCGTCACAAATAATTCCTTCGGCTCCAATGTTCAGGCAGGTGTTGCAGCGGCACTTTTAGCTGACAGCAGTATTTTCGGAAAAGCAAAAAAGGATATTGCAGTTTTAGAAGTGGACGAGCGTTCCTCGCTTCTTGTTTACCCTTTTATAAAGCCCGATTATCTTGTTGTCAATAATATTATGCGTGACTCCATAAAGAGAAATGCTCACACAGGCTTTATAAGCTATATTATTTCTTCCGCACTTCCCGAAAAAACAAAGCTTGTGCTCAACGGCGACGACCTTATCACCTCTTCCCTTGCACCTCAGTGCAAGCAGAGAATTTATTTCGGTCTTGATGCATTAAAGCCCGAAACAAGCGAAAAGCCTTTCTTAAGTGATATTGTTTACTGTCCCGATTGCGGTGCTCTTCTCCGCAGCGAATATCTCCGCTATAATCATATCGGCAGAATGTACTGTCCCTCCTGCGGAAGAAAATCTCCCGAAAGAGATTATCTTTGCAAGGAGGTGGACTTTGAAGCTTCAAAGTTTACCGTATCTCTTAAAGACAATGAGCATACATTCAATCTTATAAATGACAATATCGTCAATATCTACAATTTTACGGGTGCAATTGCAATTCTTTCCGAGATCGGGCTCAGCATTTCACAGATAGAAAAGGGCTTCAGTGAATCGGAAATCGTCAAATCAAGATTTGACACTATGAAGGCAGGCAATCTTAATGCCACCTTTATTATGGCGAAAGGACAAAATCCCATAGCCTGTGCCCGATGCTTCAGCTATGTTGCATCTATTCCCAAGGACAACAAGCTTCTTCTTATTGATATTGATGACCTTCACGACAATATAAATGACAGCGAAAGCACCTGCTGGCTTTATGACTGTGATTATTCATATCTTGATAATGACAGTATTTCACAGATTATTTTCACAGGTCCCCGTTGCCGTGACCAGCTTTTAAGAGCTATGCTTGCAGGCGTAAATAAGGACAAGATCATTCTTGAGCCTGATGTTACTAAGGCTGTGGGGCTCATTGATACCGAAAAATATTCCGATGTATATGTTCTTTATGAGCTTTACCGTCAGCCTGATGCCGACAATATGAAGCTACAGATCAAAAAATTAGGGGAGGGAACAAAATAATGACAGTTGAAATTCTTTTTCCCGAGGTCTGCGGACTTTACGGTGATGCACAGAATGCAGAATATCTGAAAAAATCTCTTCCCGATGCTGAATTTATTATAACAGATTTTCTTTCAGCACCCTATTTTGCCGAAAATACGCCCGATATTATTTATATCGGTTCAATGAGCGAAGAAATGCAAAGAAAGGTTCTTAAGAAATTCGAGCCCCTTAAAGGGAGAATAAACGAGCTTATCGAAAACGGTACGGTTATTCTCGCCACGGGAAACGCCGCAGAGCTTTTCTGCGAAAAGATAGAATATATAACAGAAAAGAAGGAAGCAAAAGCACTTGGATTCTTCCCTCTTACCGCAAAAACAGACCTTTTCAAAAGATATAACGGCAAGGTATCAGGTGTCTGCGACGGAATTAAAATTGTAGCTTTCCGTTCACAGTTCTCTTTTATCTACGGTGATAATTCCTCCTGTTATTTCCTTAAAATGACAAGAGGTGACGGAATTAACAAGGACAGTAAATTCGAGGGTATGAGAAGGAATAACCTTATCTGCACCACCTGTCTCGGCCCCATACTTCCCCTTAATCCCCTTTTTACCGAATATATAATCTCTCTTGCAGGCGGTAAAGAAAAAGCCGCATACAGAGAAGAGGCTATGTCTGCATACGAAAAAAGGCTTGCAGAATTCGAAGACCCTAAAGTTAAATTCTGATAAGAAAAAATCTTATGATTTATCAACCCCCTACCCCCAATCTTGGGGGAATCGGTGTTTCTTGTTATAAGCAAATTGCTCACATTTGCGAGCAATTTCCTATATAATAAAAAGAAACCGTCGGCTCCCCGACGGTTTCTTTTTGTATTATGTTTATTTGAGTATTTTTGAGTTCTTGAATTTCTCTTCCATTTCTCTGACAGCTTCAAGGTCACCGTCAGATGCAGCAAGGGAGGCTTCTTTTCTGCGTTGAAGAAGCTCTGCATACATCTGTTCCTTTTTCTTACCGTGAAGGTCATAGAAAAGCATGGGAATGATACCGAGTGTGCCCGTCATTGCGGGAACTATTGTAAACATTGCAAAGAGATAGAACTTGACATAGTCCGGCTGCTCTTCGCCCTTTGTATATGCACTCTGATCGTAGCCTACCATCTTTTTAAGAGCAGTTGTAACAACACCGCTGACAGAGCCCGAAACCTTTGCCGCAAGACCCTTTGCAACGGACGTCATAGCCTCTGTTCTGTAGCCGTTCTTCCATTCGCAGTAGTCCATAGATTCATTGTAAAGCTCTGTGCCGATAACAGACATAAGTCCGTAGAACAGTGTCCATATAAGCTCCCATATAGCCATTGCAAAGAACATGGGGAGCTTCTTTCTGTAAAGACCGCCCTTGAAGGTCTTGGGATTGAAGCCGATACAGCCGAAAAGGAAAACAAATATATGAAGGAAGTGGCTGATGTTGCGGCTGACTATGTAAAGCAGACGGCTTGAGAATTTTCTTCTGAACCATGGAACAAAGGAATATGAAATAGGTGAAATCGGTGCTGCGGGAAGACCGGCAACAAGCGTCATTGAAGCAAAATGAAGAACATCTATGTAATAGTCCTGCTTGCTTCCCGAAATACCGAAGTTTGCAAGGAAATCGGACATAGTAAGAAGAAGCATAGGCTTGTTGTTTGCAATTGAACGCAGTGAATCCTTTATTCCGGGAGTTTTTACCGACTGCATAATTCTTTCCTTGGAGTTCATAAAGAACCAGAAGGACATTGCAGAGGAAATAAGTGTCGTTGCCGCACCCATTCCCACAAAAGCCCCGAGAAGCTGATTTTCGTGAGACATTCCGTTTTTGAACACCTTGTTATCAATAAGGTCAAGAAGAATTGTCATTGCGTGCTCGGGAAGCTTTTCTCCGAAGAAGCCGGAGGCAAAATTTGCAACTGTAATAAGCCTCGTGCGGTCTACGGGATGAGGAGTTATGGTCGCAAGCATTCCCGTTCTGGCAATACTCTGGAATGTGCCTACACCCTCTCGGAGTATTTCAAGCATAAGGTAGAAAATAAACTTACTTACTGACATAGCCGTGGTGCCGTGGAAAAGAATCGGCATAAGCCAGTAAAGAAGTGTTGCGATACATCCGGGGACTGCAAGACCTAAAAGATATGGTCTGAATTTGCCCCAACGGGTTCGTGTTTTTTCAACAATTGCCGCTGTGAAAACATCGTTTATAATATCCCACACGCTGTTAATTGATTTTACAATTGTCTGATAGCTTAAATCAATTTTAACAATATTGGTTATGAATCTTGTGGAATATGTGTTGATATTAAGGCTTTGTGCAGCATCCCATAATACAAATCCCAATGTTTCCTTTGTGCCCACATACCGTCTGTTTTCATAAACATAACCGAGCTGTTCATCGGTATAAGCAGTATTATTTGCTTCCTGTGCCAAAAAATCATCTCCTTTTTCCCTTTTTTATATATTAACATATATCTATACACAAATGCAATCCGGCTTTTTGAACAAAAAAACATCCCGGATACTGACATATCCGGGAAAAACTATTATTTTGCAGATTTACTTTCCTTGAGCTTTTCTTCCAATTCGCTGACAACATTAAGATTATCTTCTGATGCGGCAAGAGAAGCTTCCTTACGACGCTGGAGAAGCTCAGCATACATCTGCTCCTTCTTCTTACCGTGAAGGTCATAGAAGAGCATGGGAATAATACCGAATGAACCTGTGAGAGCAGGAATGATGGTAAACATTGCAAAGAGATAGAACTTAACATAGTCGGGCTGTTCCTGACCTGATGTATAAGCATTCTGATCATAGCCTACAAGCTTCTTAAGTGCCGTTGTAACAACAGAGCTTACTGAAGAAGCAACCTTTGCAGCAAGACCCTTTGCAACTGAGGTCATAGCCTCTGTTCTGTAGCCGTTCTTCCATTCGCAGTAGTCCATGGATTCGTTATAAAGCTCTGTTCCGATAACGGACTTTAAGCCGTAGAAGAGAGTCCAGATAACCTCCCATGTTGCCATAGCAACAAGCATTGCCCACTTGTTTCTGTAAAGACCGCCCTTGAAGGTCTTGGGATTGAAGCCGATACAGCCGAAGAGGAATACGAAAACATAAAGAATGCTTCCTATCTCGTTGCTGACAATATAAAGAAGACGTGAAGAGAATCTTCTTCTGAACCAAGGAACGAAGGAGAAGGATATGGGTGACAAGGGAGCTGCGGGAATACCTGCAACCATTGTCATTGATGCAAAGTGAAGAACATCTATGTAGTAGTCTGACTTACTGCCCGAGATACCGAAGCCTCCGAGGAAATCGGAAAGGGTCATAAGAAGAACGGGCTTGTTGTTTACAATGGACTTTACAGAATCCTTGATACTGGGTGTCTGAACAGACTGCATGATTCGTTCCTTTGAATTCATAAAGAACCAGAAGGACATACCCGATGAAACGATAGTTGTAAATGCACCCATACCGATGAAAGCCACAAGGTACTGTGATTCTTTACCGGCTTTGCCTGCCTTGAATACATTGTTATCAATAAGGTCAAGAATAACGGTCATTATCTGTTCGGGAAGCTTTTCACCGAATGTACCCGAAGCGAAGTTAGCTATAGTGATAAGCCTTGTTCTGTCTACAGGGTGCGGTGTAATGGTTGCGAGCATACCCGTTCTTGCAATACTCTGGAAAGTTCCTACGCCTTCACGGAGAATTTCCAAAAGAACATAGAAAATAAACTTAGGAATCGACATAGCCGTTGTGCCCGAGAAAAGCATAGGCATAAACCAATAAAGAAGAGTTGCAATACAGCCGGGAACTGCAAGACCTAAAAGATAAGGTCTGAATTTACCCCAACGGGTTCTTGTCTTTTCAACTATCGCCGCCGTAAAAATATCATTTACGATATCCCATATACTGTTGATGGTTTTCTGAATAGTCTGATAACCAAGGTCGATTTTAACGATATTTGTAATAAATCGAGTTGTGTAGGTGTTGATGTTAAGGCTCTGTGCAGCGTCCCAGAGAACGAAACCGACGGTTTCTTTTGTTCCGACATAGCGTCTGTTTTCATAGACATATCCGAGCTGTTCGTCGGTATACTGCTGAGCAGTAGCTTTTTCGTCTGCCACCGTTATCCCTCCCAAATAAATTTGTACCCGAATATAATAACATAATAAAAATGGCATTTCAAGGTTAAGACCTCCAAAACAAAATTTTAGTGAGTTTTTAACAAAGAACTTCCGATTTTTTTGTCGGAAAAAAACAATTAAAAAAAGTGTTGACAAATGCATTTGCCTTTGCTATAATACACGAGTAAATAAAGCAGACCTGTTGTCTCACCCTGCGAATTCCGTTTCTCCGGGTAAATAGTTAGAGTTTTTGAGCTTCGGCTCTTATTCTGTAATTATGTGCGGACAATCAGGTTGTCCGCATTATTTTTTGTATTTTATTTTGGAGGTGCTTGTTTATAGCTACTAAGGAACTTCAGATCAATGAGGAAATAAGAGACAAAGAGGTCAGAGTCATCACAGATGACGGTGAACAGCTCGGCATTATGTCAGCTTCTGATGCTCTCAAGGCAGCGGCTTACAGAAGCCTTGACCTTGTAAAGATCGCTCCTCAGGCAGTACCCCCCGTATGTAAGATAATGGACTACGGTAAGTACAGATTTGATCAGCAGAAACGAGAAAAGGAAGCTAAGAAGAATCAGAAGGTCATTGAGATCAAGGAAATTCAGCTTACGCTTAATATTGATACCCACGATATCGAAACAAAGGTCAACCATGCTATTCGTTTCCTCAAGGCAGGCAACAAGGTAAAGGTGTCACTTCGTTTCAGGGGCAGAGAAATGGTTCATCCTGAAAGAGGACTCGAAATAATGCAGTCTTTCGCAGATTCCTGTTCCGAATACGGTACTGTGGAAAAAGCCGCAAAGCTCGAAAATCGAACAATGCTTATGTTCCTTGCTGCAAAAACAGCAAAATAATCAAACTTCCATAAAAAAATTATCAGGAGGAAAAAACAATGCCTAAAATCAAAACAAACTCCGGCGCAAAGAAGCGTTTTAAGCTTTCAAAGAACGGCAAGCCCATCCGTGCTCATGCCTACAAGTCCCACATCCTTAACAAGAAATCAACGAAGAGAAAGAGAAATCTTCGCAAGACTGCTGTTGCTGACAAGACCAATGTTAAGCAGATCAAGCGTCTTATTCCTTACAAATAAGAAGAAGATTTAACGGAGGTAACTAAGAATGGCACGTATTAAAGGCGCATTAATGACTCGTAAGAGAAGAAATAAGGTTCTCAAGCTCGCAAAGGGCTACTATGGCTCCAAGAGCAAGCTTTTCAAGACTGCTAAGCAGGCTGTTATGAAGAGCGGCAACTATGCATATGTCGGCAGAAAGCAGAAGAAGAGAGATTTCAGAAGACTCTGGATCGCAAGAATTTCCGCAGGCTGCAAGGCAAACGGCATGAACTATTCAACATTTATGAACGGTCTCAAGAAGGCAAACATCAATCTTAACAGAAAAATGCTTTCAGAAATTGCTATCGCAGACCCCGCAGCTTTCACAGCACTCACAGAACAGGCAAAGGCTGCTCTCAAATAAGAGAAAAACAATCGGGAAGAACAAACCGTTCTTCCCGGTATTTTTTTTGCAATTTTTCTCAATAAGGTATATCTGTATATTTTGAGAATTATTTTTTGTTATAATGCAAAATATGCCCTATTGACAAAAAATTCTAAAATAAATTGAAAATCGGGAGCAACAAGTGTGTTTCCTGATATTTTTATTCAAGTCCTGCAAAGAATTCATCATAAGAGCAATTATATATTTTTTTCAGTTCAACTATTATGCTTGCACGGATATTCAATTCTCCGGCTTCATATTTTGCATAAGTTGTTCTTCCTATGTCACAGCCCCGTCTCTGAAGCTCTGCACATAGTTTTTCCTGTGAAAGTCCGGAAATATTCCGTAATCTTCGCAGATTATCTCCCATATTAAGATCCCGTCTGATTTTCTGTTCCATGCAATACCTCAAAATTTTTGACCAATATTGGTTGCAACCATAAATATTGTATGGTAAAATGAGAGATAATATTGACCGCTATACTGGTCTGAATGGAGGAATATTATGGCTTCTTGTACTTTTTTCGGACATCGAGAGTTGCATTCCGACAATCCAATCGAAGAATTATTGTCTGTTCTTGCAAATCTTATTATGAACAATGGCGTTGATACATTTTATGTCGGTAATCAAGGCGAGTTTGACAAGACGGTTTTAATAGTGTTAAGGAAAATTCAAACATATTTTACACATATAAAGTTTAGTGTTATTCTCGCATATCATCCGTCCGTCAGACCATATTCAGATACATTAAAACCTGAAGAAACTGTATTTCCGGAAGAACTTGATAAAGTTCATCCTAAATTTGCAATTTCAAAAAGAAATGAATGGATGATTTCAAAATCTGATTATGCTGTTGTTTTTGTGAAACACCCGACAGGCGGAGCGGCAAAATATAAAGATATTGCAGAAAAAAAAGGATTAACGGTAATAAACCTCTATACTTGTAAATAATAATCTGTAATGAATATTTTTTTATTGACAAAAACATAAAAAATGAATATAATGCCTTGTATAAAGGCAAAGATCGGGAGAAGTAGTCGTTAAGGCGGTCAAAGAGAGTGTGCGGCGGTGGAAAGCACATACTGAGCGTAGCGATGAATAACACCCGGGAGCTGCTCGCCCGAAACATATAGGCTGACGGAAATCGGACACATTACGGTTTCGCTCGTCTCCTGCAGTAGGGCCTGCCGTATTCGTGCGTTAAACAAAAAGCTTTTGATATGAAAGCGTAAGGGGCTCGTAAGAGCAAGATAGGTGGTACCGCGGGTTACAGTTGCTCGTCCTATATCGGACGGACAACTGTTATTTTTTTTGAAAGGAAAGTTTTTCTATGAAACACATCGACATCAAGGAAATTTTTACAAATGCTGACTTTATCGGCAAGGAAGCCGTTGTCTGCGGCTGGGTAAGAACAGCAAGAGACTCAAAGAATGTGGGCTTTTTGGCACTCAATGACGGTACAACGCTTAATCATTTACAGATAGTTATTGATAAGACCTCGGGAATTGAAGTGGACAGCGAAGCTACAAAGCTCGGTGCATCCGTAAAGGTTACAGGTACTGTTGTAAAGAACGAAAACAACGGCACAGTTGAAATCAACGCAAATGAAATCATGCTTCTTGGTAAATGTCCTCCCGATTATCCTCTTCAGAAGAAGTTCCAGAAGCTTGAAACCTTAAGAGAAAATCCCCACATCCGTGTAAGAACAAACACATTCAATGCTGTTTTCAGAGTACGCTCCGTTATGGCGGCGGCTATTCACAGATATTTTCAGGACAGAGGTTATGTTTATGTTCACACTCCCCTTATTACAGGCAGTGACTGTGAGGGTGCAGGTGAAATGTTCAAGGTAACAACAATAGGCTACTCCGAGGATTACAAGAACGCAGAAGAATACTATGCAGACGACTTCTTCGGCAAAAAAGCAGGACTCAGCGTTTCAGGTCAGCTTGAGGGCGAGGTTGCCGCTATGGCAATGGGCAAAATCTATACCTTCGGCCCCTCCTTCCGTGCTGAAAAGAGTAATACTCTCCGTCATGTTGCGGAATTCTGGCATGTTGAACCCGAAATCGCATTCGCAGAGCTTCCCGACCTTATTGAAATTGCCGAGGATATGATAAAATACATCATCCGTGACTATATGGAAAAATGTCCCGATGAATTAAAGTTCTTTGAAGAACGCTTTGAAAAGGGACTTACGGAGAAGCTTCTCAATGTTGTTAATAACGATTTTGCAGTTGTTGACTATACAGACGCAATTGAAATTCTCAAAAAGGCTGATGTAAAGTTTGAATTCCCCGTAGAATGGGGCTGTGATTTACAGTCCGAGCACGAAAGATATATCACAGAGCAGGTTTATAACAAGCCCGTTTTCCTTATCAACTATCCCAAGGAAATCAAGTCCTTCTATATGAAGCAGAATCCCGACGGAAAGACAGTTGCCGCAACTGACCTTCTTGTTCCCGGTATCGGTGAAATTATAGGCGGCAGTGAAAGAGAAGCAGACCTTGATAAGCTGCTCTCTGCCATGGAAGCAAAGGGCATGGGCACAGAGGAATATTCCGACTACCTTGATCTTCGTAAATACGGCACAGTTCCTCACTCAGGCTTCGGTCTCGGCTTTGAAAGAGTAATTATGTACTGCACAGGTATGGCAAACATCCGCGACGTTATCTTCTATCCGAGAACTGTCGGCAATATAAGATAAAGAGGAGATATAAATGGCTAAAAACTTGGTCTTTCCCGTGGGTTATTCCTCATCTCTTACACAAAAGGAAACCCAAAGGGCAATTAAAGTAATAAAGGATACTTTTCAGGTAAAGCTTGCCGAGGCTCTTAATCTCGACAGAGTTACGGCTCCTCTCATAGTAACAAAAGCGTCGGGCATCAACGATGACCTTAACGGCATTGAAAGAAAAGTACATTTTACAATGAAAGAAATTGACGGCACGGCAGAGGTTGTTCAGTCCCTTGCAAAGTGGAAAAGAAGAGCACTCTACCGTTACGGATATACTGTGGGTGAGGGTATTTATACAGATATGAATGCAATCCGCCGAGATGATGACTGTGACAACACCCACTCCCTTTTCGTTGACCAATGGGACTGGGAAAAGGTTATCACAAAAGAGCAGAGAACCGTTGAGTATCTTAAGGCTACCGTAAGAGCAATTGTAAAAGCTCTTGCCGAAACAAACACCGTACTCAAAGAAAAATATCCCGTTCTTTCTACTGTTGTCAATGAAGATGTTTTCTTTATCACTTCACAGGAGCTTGAGGATATGTATCCCGAAAAATCGGGCAAGGAAAGAGAAAATCTCATAACAAAACAACACGGAACGGTGTTTATTATGGGCATCGGTGCAAGACTTAAAAGCGGACACCGTCACGACGGCAGAGCTCCCGACTATGATGACTGGAGCCTTAACGGTGATATTCTTGTCTGGGATAAGGAGCTGGGAGCTGCTCTTGAAATTTCCTCAATGGGAATAAGAGTAGATGCCGAATCCCTTAAAAAACAGCTTGAAATCGCAGGTGCAACAGACAGAATGTCCTTCCCATATCATCAGGGTGTGCTTTCAGGCGAATACCCCCTTACAATAGGCGGCGGTCTCGGTCAGTCGAGAATATGTATGTTCCTTTTAGGTAAAGCCCATGTCGGCGAAGTACAGGTCTCAATCTGGCCCGATGATATGAGAGAAAAGTGTGCGGAAAACGGAATAATTCTTTTATAACATGAGCTCATAAGAGGTGTTGTTATGGCTTTTAAAGAAAAACTTTATGCCAAAGGCGTTGAAATTGAAATTTATACGCAGGATTTTCAAAATGAATTTATTTCGTTGACCGATATTGCAAAATATAAGAACGACGATGATCCACGTTATGTTATTCAAAACTGGATGAGAAATAGAAACACTATTGAGTTTTTGGGGATTTGGGAGATGCTCCATAATCCCGATTTTAACCGTGTGCAATTCGATGCGTTTAGAAATGATGCAGGCTTAAACCGTTTTACAATGACTCCTACAAAATGGATTGACGGTGTTAATGCTATCGGTATTGTTTCGAAATCAGGCAGATATGGTGGCACATATGCTCATTCTGATATTGCGTTTGAGTTTGCATCATGGATATCTCCGGAATTTAAGCTCTACATAATTAAGGATTATAAGAGAATAAAAAATGATTCCAACAGTAAGCTTTCACTATCATGGAATCTTAATCGTGAAATATCAAAATTGAATTATAGAATTCATACTGATGCAATCAAAGATAACCTGATTCCTCCTGAACTGACAGCAGCACAGGTCTCTTTTACATATGCAAGTGAAGCAGATGTTCTGAATGTTGCTTTGTTTGGAATAACAGCAAAACAGTGGAGAGAACAGAATCCTCATAAAAAGGGGAATATACGGGATTTCGCAGATTTAAATCAACTTCTTGTATTATCAAATCTTGAAAGCTATAATGCTGTATTAATAGACCGGGGGGTTGTACAAAGCGAACGACTTGTAGCACTACACAATCTTGCGGTGAAACAAATGAAGACCTTATCGCAAGTTGAAAACAACAGGTTACCCTGAAGCTCTCAATAGGCAGATAAACAGAATTTTTCAAAAACTAAATAATACATCTTTTGAAAACTATCCTGAATTTTTGTTTTTCAGGATAGTTTTTTATTGCTTCAGACAATTTTTTGATGTATCATAAAAAGGGGTGATTTGATGAGACCTTATGTTATATGTCATATGGTGATGTCAATTGACGGCAAGGTTACGGGTGATTTTCTTTCCCATAAAGAATGTGAAAAATCAACGGCTATATATTATGAACTTAACCGGGAAATGAAATGCGGCGGTTTTATCTGCGGAAGAATCACAATGGAAGGCAGTTTTACGGGTGGATATTATCCCGAACTGTCAGAATTTTTACCTGTAACTGATGAAAAAGATTACATCCCCGACAATAAACAGGTTTTTTATGCTGTAGCATTTGATCCAAAAGGTAAGCTCGGCTGGAAATCGGCTTTTATTGAGGATGAAGACGAAGGTTACGGAAATTCACAAATTATTGAAGTTGTAACTGAACAGGTAGATAAAAAATATCTTTCATATCTGAGAAGCCTTGATATTCCGTATATTTTTGCAGGAGAAGCCGAAATTGATGTAAATGTCGCACTTGAAAAGCTCCGCTCACTTTTTGGTATAAAATGTATTTTGCTTGAAGGCAGAAGTGTCATCAACGGATATTTTCAGAGGGCGGGTGTGATCAACGAATTAAGCCTTGTTATAGCTCCCGTTGTCGCAGGAAAAGACAGCAAGCCTCTTTTCAGTGATGCAGAAATTGAAAGCTATGAATTTTATAACAGCAAAATTTTTGAAGACGGTACAGTCTGGCTGAATTACAAAAAACAATAAAAAGGAGAAAAGCTATGAGAAAAAATTTTGGTGCGAAGCCTATGATTTATCCTATGCCTGTGCTTATTATCGGTACTTACGATGAAAACGGTGTGCCTGATGCCATGAATGCTGCATGGGGCGGTATAAGTGAAGAGAAGGAAATCTCAATCTGTGTTTCCGAGGACCACAAGACCACAAAAAACATTCTGAAATCAGGCTGCTTTACTGTAAGTATACCCGATGTAAAGAATACTGTCGCTGCTGATTATGTGGGTATTGTTTCGGGGAATGACACAGACGATAAAATCAAAAAGGCAGGCTGGACTCATATGAAAAGTGAGCTCATAAATGCTCCTGTATTTAATGAGCTTCCCTTTACGCTTGAATGTAGGCTTATATCCTATGACAGCGAAAGCTGCCGTCTTGTAGGCGAGATACTGAATGTAAGTGCGGATGAAAATATTTTAACTGACGGAAAAACAGACCTTCAGAAATTCAGCCCCATAACTTATGACCCTGCGAATCACGATTATGTGGCTCTCGGTGAAAAGGTAGGCAAAGCCTTTTGTGACGGCAAAAAACTTAAGTAGATCTTTGTTTTTCTCCCGATTTTTTCGGGAGATTTTTTTGCATAAATAAACCCTTTTCGCATATAAATAATACAAAAAATTGAAAGGGATAATTTTATGAAAAAAGAAACGAAAAGTAAGCTCCTCACCTTTATAATTGCAATTATCATACCTCTTGCAACAGGTGGTTTTTCTGCATTTCTTACAAAGGATAATATGAACATATACAATGAAATCAACACGCCTCCCCTGTCACCACCCTCTTTTTTATTTCCCGTTGTATGGACAATTCTTTATGTTCTTATGGGGATAAGCTCTGCCTTTATATGGTTTCAAAGAGCTGACAACAAGGAGCAAGCCGACAAGGGACTTCTGATTTATGCCGCAAGCCTTGTATTCAATTTCATATGGAGCCTAATTTTCTTCAATTTCCGTTTGTATCTGTTTTCTTTTATATGGCTCGTCGTGCTTCTTGTTCTTATTGTTCTTACAATAATTAATTACAAAAAGCTCTTACCCCTTGCCGCATATCTTCAGATACCGTATCTTCTGTGGGTTGCATTTGCAGGTTATCTCAATTTCGGAATATGGATGCTTAACAGATAAAAATATTTACTTCGGTTTTTGTCGTATTATGATAGTGCAAAATGCATTCGGGTAAAATTTATGACCCGACAAATGTTGTAGCCGTCGGCAATCCCTGTAAGGTGCTTCGTAAAATAAATGAACACGGTAAAGAATTTTATTATAAAAACAAAAAACAAACTCCCGTAAGCTAAAATTGCCCGTAAAGGAAAAAATCCTTTACGGGCAATTTTTATTCGAAATATTCGCTTACATCGACCTTGTCATTATACTGTTTCTTTACATATATAACGACACTTCCGTCGCTGAGCTCTTCTTCCTTCGTTATCTGGTAACGGTTTCTTGCTCTTTGCATCATAGCCTTATAATGCTCGATTTCCTGACGATTGGCATTTAATGCCTCGTCTTTGTTAAAACCAAGCTCGGGCTTCTGTGAAAAAACAAGTGTCTGCAAAACACAGGCGGAACGAACTCTTTTCATTTTTCGGGGCACCTCCTTTCAAACAACCGTCACGGCAGATGCGGCTGCAGAAATTACAAGAGATGTCCGAGCTGAAACAAAATATGTTTATGATACAAAACTGCCGATTCATATCCGCTGATTCACTCTTTGTTCACAGTTTTCTGTTGACTCTATTTTAACATATTTCAAAAAAAATTTCACGCGGAAAATGTTTGATTTTTTAAAAAAATATGGTAAAATATTAAAGATAATATTACAGACAACGACACATGCGGCATTCTTTATGATGCGTAAATCTGATTACGGTACAGATTTTTCGGGACATGTGTTTATTTTTTTGCACATAGTTCTGCTATGTGCTTTTTTGTTTGCAAAAAAGGAGAATTTTTATGCCGAGAAACCAATTTCAGAGAATGATTTTTGCACTTATCACAGTTTTGATAACCGTTCACGCTTATGTGTCCCGTTATGAGCTTTATTGCCGCTTTTCTTTATTATAACTATCAAGGTGGCTTTAATATCTTTACTCTTCTGGCAGACCGGCTGAAGCTTGTGTGCTTCAACTTCCCCTTTGCATTTTTCACACAGCTATTCTTTATTCAGCCCTTTGTAAGAAAGGTTTTCAAAACTATATTTGCAAAAGATATCAAAAAAAGAGAGCTCAGTGTAACCAAATCCTGAATGACCTGAAAGTATTTTTATTGACTAATAATAAACTGTATGTTAAAATAAACTGTAACTCAATTATATGGAGGGCAACATTATGTCAGTGTTTATGGAATTCTTTCTGTTTTTCGTAACAATATTACAGTTTCTTTTTCCGTTTGCATTTGATTCAGATACGACAGTTCCCGAAAATCCCGGTGACAGCGTAATTGAACAGGAAACAGTTATACCCGATGATCATACTCACTCCGGTGGCAGAGCAAACTGTCTTCAGAAGGCAATCTGTTCAGTCTGCGGTGAGGAATACGGTGAGCTCGGCGATCACATTTACAGAACAACCACAAAAGCTCCCACCTGCAAAGAACAGGGCTATACGGTATTCACCTGCCGTCTTTGTCTGCATACAGAAAACGGCGACTATACTCCCGTTTCAGATCACAGCTATACTTCATATGTGAAGAAGCCCTCCTGTCTTGAAGGCGGAATGACATACTATACCTGCAGTAACTGCGGTCATTCCTACAGCGACAGTGAAACAGAAGCTCTCGGTCACGATTATGAAGAAACTAAGGTCGATGCTACATGTATCGTAGGCGGTCATATTGAGCATACCTGTAAAAACTGCGGTGACACATACGGTACCGATTATGAAGATGCTACAGGACATTCATACACACCTGTTATCACAATGCCCACCTGTTATATAGGCGGATACACAACATATATCTGTGAGGCTTGCGGTGACTCCTATACAGGTGATGAGACGGAAGCTCTCGGTCACAGCTATACTAAGTTCATCTACAACAATGACGCAACCTGCACAAAGGACGGTACAGAATATGCAATTTGTGACAACGGATGCGGAAACTATAAATCACAGACCTCTGTAGGTTCAATGCTTCCCCATGTTGATGAAAACACGGATACCTACTGTGACAACGGCAATGAAAAGCTTTACATTGACTTCACATATCTTCAGTATACCGAAGAAGCTATAGCACAGCTCGGAACAGATGTATCACTTTCTGACTTTATCGGAAGAGCCGATGAGGACTACGCCGGCGGTGAAGAATATGCTGCAAACAAGGGTACATCATATAACAGCATTATTGAGTCCCCCTATTTTACAGTTGAAGTAAACGGCAAGGTGAACGGTGCAACCACAGCAACATACACACAGATTCCTGTTTACGGCACAACAGTATTTATCGGCGAAACACAAAAGGGTGCACTTCACTCCTTCTCCGAAATTTATATTGAAAAAGATGAATATGCAACCTTTGAGATTGAAATAACAGGTATTTCCCAGTACATTACTATTCAGGATGCAGTAATTCTTCCCGAATCCTCAGGTGAAAAAGCAACCGTTTCAAACGGCACTGTAAAAGCTGTCCTTTCAGGCTTCGGAACACATACCTTCCTCTTCAATGGTGAAGACCAGAGCTATGCATATACAATTACCGTTCGTGAAGAAGTTAACGAAAATGAAGAAATTCAGGAATTAAGGGCTGCAGGTTATGAGGTATATGTTGCAGGCTCAGAAGAAGGGGATCAGTATCCTGCTTATATCGACAATTTAGAATATATCGCTCACATCGGCAACAACAATCTCGTTATATATCTTCGTAAGGGCTCATATCTTGTTGCTCCGCATAAGTATGATATCAATAGCTCAACTGATGACAGTACTTATACCGAAAATGCAAATTCAGGTATCGGCCAGAGCCGTTATCCGTATATCACGGCAAACGGTGTAACAAACTATAAGATTCTCGGCTACGGTGCAATAGACCTCGGAAGGCTTGACAGAAGCGAAAGACGAGGAATGGCAATTTCTTTCGCAAGCAATGTTGAAATTCGCGGAATCAAAATTTTCAACTCTCCCCAGTGGACATTCATCACCTACAGATGTGATAATTTAAGCATCAAGGATGTTGATATTTACGGCTACAGACTCAACTCCGACGCATTCGACATCTGTAACTCCAAGAATGTAACGGTTGAAGGATGCTTCGTAAGAAGCGGTGACGACTGCTTCGTTGTCAAGTGTCTCGGCGGTGATTCAAATGCAATTACCGACGGCGTAACAGTTCAGAACTGCTATGCATGGGCAGGCAAGGCAAGAGCCTTCGGTATCTTCGGCGAAGTTTATAATACTATGAGCAATGTTACCTTCAAGGACAATGTCGTTCTTTACCACGACGCAACATGGGATTATTACAGAATTCCCGCTATCGGTATTATTGTTGAGGATAACTCTGAAAATGCCGGCAACAGTATTTCAAATGTAACCTTTGAAAACATTGAAATATGCAGAAATAAGGCTGCAGCAATGCATTGTCTTATCTTCAGCGGTGCAACCAACTTCAACATTTCAGGTGTTACATTCAAGGATATTTCTTATAAGGCTGTTAACACCATTGAGAACGATGGAAATACGATACCTGCAGTCAATACCGTAAACAAATTTAATGATACCTCCTCAATTGCCAATGTTGTTGTAGAGAATATCGTTTGCGGCAGCACAAAGGTAACAATGAATAATTATCTCACATACTTTGATGAAAATATCCTTGTTTATTGCGAAACCATCAAATAAGTATATCACAAGAAAACGGTTGCCTTCGGCGACCGTTTTCGGACAGCACAGCTCCGAGGAAAGCTTGCTTTCCGTTCTCAGGGACATATAATGTTAAAATCTCTCCGATGAAAAGTCGGAGAGATTTTTTAATATACAGGAATTTGCTCCCATTTGGGAACAATGTCACTATATTAATGACAAAACAATACTCCGTCCTGTTACAGGACGGAGTGATTCATTTTAATTGCTTACCTTGATTTTTTCTTCGAGAATAGTTGCGATGTCGCCTACTGTCTTGATTTTGGGGAGAGTTGCATTGGACATTTTTACCTTGAACTTTTCTTCTATTGCAACAGCAATATTCATAAGGTCAAAAGAAGATGCTCCGATATCGTAACGGATATTGGAATCTGCCGTGATCTCCTCGGGCTCGATCTCAACATATTCGCAGATTATTTCTTTAAGTGTTTCAAATATTTCGTTCATTTATATTTCCTCCAGAATTTCACCTATTGTTTTATCGGGATTGCCGATACTGTGAAGTATAGTGCGAACAACACCGTCGTGGAAGCTTAAAACCTCTTCGTCTGTTGAAAGTAAGGTACGGTGTATATATGAAAATATGAATCTTCCCGTTGAGGGACTTTGCATTGTAAGAGTATAAAGGGGCATTACATAGTAACCGAAATTATATGCCGAAAATTCATATTCCCTATCACCGAAGGCATTTTCACTTGTAGGAAGATATGAAAACATCATACTGTTTGCTGTCTGAATCAATGACAGATGGTGACGGTCTCTTTCATCCTGTCGAAAAACCGTGAACGGAACATCGGAATGACGGAATAAAAATACCTGAGATTCACTGAGCTGTCTTACAGTATCCATAAATGATTTATCATCATCGAGTATCTCACGCCAAGGCATAGGAGAAGCCAATGTGCCTCCGCAACGCTTTTCCTTGACGGTACGTCTTCTCGGACAAAGAACCCAGAAGGTGGAGTCATTGGTATGGCGGTTGATTTTTGAAAGGTATATACGGAAGCCTAACTGAATTACCCATTCGGGGCTGAGATTGTTTTCTTTGATAAAATCCGTAATCTGCTTACTGTCTTCCTCACTCAGATGACACTTAACAAGATTTGTAGAGTCCATTACAGGGATATAAACGTGGGGCATATTAAGATTCCTGTTGTGAAGAAGCTTGCTTTGTGCATCAAGCACCTTTGTGCCGTTTATTGCATTATAAAACGGTCTGCGATCCTTTGCACCCCATTCATCAAGCTCCTTTGCATCTCTTTCGATGCGTGCTTCAAGCTCGGGGTTATCCTGCTCATTTTTTATTATGTCCTCGTACTTTGCAAGAGCCCTTGGCATCGGAGTGCCGTTTTTAAGGCTGTCATAAACTGCCATAACATCCTTGAAGAATATAAAGGCAGCGGCAAAGTCCATAACCATATGAGAAACACAGATAAAAATACCGCATTTGTTATCGTATGTACGGAAAAATATAATTTTGTACATTTCACCGCCGAAGGCATCAAGCTTTGTTGAGGCAACACCGTCAAAATATTTTTCCTGTTCTTCCTTTGAGGAAAACTCTTTTATAAGTATTTTATCAAGCTTGTATTCATTGAGAAAAAACTGTTTAACTTTAAAGCCGTCACGGAAGAGGCGAAGACGCATACAGTCGTTTCGTTCTATTTCCATATTCACGGCACGGGCAAGAAGCTTAAAATCAAGCGTTTCCGAAAAAGCAATAGCCATAGGAATCTGGGTTGCCTGCATATGAACGGAATATTTCCACATATACTGAATCAATTCCTGAGAATGTATCAGTTTATAAACCTGTTCGCCATTTTTCGGTTTCATTGGTTATCTCCTTGAAGTTTAGTTATGAGTACGCTTTATTTTTCCGAGACCGGTCTTTTCAAAAGGCATATCACGGACAATGAGCTTTGCAACGATGTGAGAGGGCAAGGCATTTTCATTGATACTATCGGTCAATTCCTCAAGAGCTGCATTTATATCTGTTATGCCGTTCATCTGTGCATATTCGCTGTTGGGATATACCTCAGCTACGATAACATCCTTTTCAGCATAAACGAGAACTTCTTCGACAAGCTTATTTGACTTGAATTTATTTTCAATTCCCTCGGGAGAAACATTTTCTCCGTTGGAAAGAATGATGAGATTCTTAAGTCTGCCTGTGATATAAAGCACTCTGTTTTCGTCAATTCTGCCGATATCGCCTGTACGAAGCCATCCGTCCTCGGTGATTACTTCTGCAGTTTCCTCGGGGCGGTTGTAATATCCCATCATCATACCGGGGGTATCAAGCTGAATTTCACCGCCGACGATACGGGCATTTACGGTACTCATAATTCTTCCTACGCTGTCAACGGGACAATCGGGGTCGGGGAGAGTTACCTTTGCACTGGCTTCACTCATACCGTAGCCCTGTCTCAGGAAAATACCGTAGGGCTCAAATGCTTTGCAGATTGCAGGGTCAAGATACGCACCGCCCGAAAGCATCATATCAAGATTTCCGCCTGTTACCTGTGCTGCAGCCTCTTTTGGTGAAAGTTCGGGATTTTTTGCCTGAACTGCACGGATTCTGCCCAAAATACCCTGTGCAATAAGAGGTACAACTCTTATCTGATTGGGCTTGAAGATAAGAAGATTCTTGAAGAGATCCTTCATTTCACCGTTAAGACATACGCAGTTACCTACATTAAGAGGGCCTATATAACCGCAGATGAAGCAGAAAATATGATGAAGCGGTAAAACTGAAAGAATTGTATCAACACGGATAACAATGGGATCGTAGGGTTCAAAAATAAGATTGCTTACAAGTGCCTCACATGAGAGCATAACACCCTTTTTATCGCCGGTCGTACCTGAAGTATATATGATAAGACAGCAGTCTTCGGGAACCATTTTCACATCAGAAAGTGAAGCGTAGGGAGATGCTTCGGAATATTCTTCATAAATTCTGCTGAAGCTATCGGGGCTTATAACCATTTCATAGCGAAGACCGGGGCAAAGTGCCTTGACTTCTTCTATTCTGTCGGCAAATTCTTCTCCGTACAAAATAGCTGTTGACTCTGAATCGTTAATAATAGCAGCTGCATCCGAAGCAGTTGAATCAGGATCGATCGGAACTGCCACATCGCCGGCAACAAGAACACCTGTCATACAAGCAATGTATTCATATGTACTCTTGCTGATAATTGAAATATGTGTTCTTTCGGGGATATCGTGACGGAGCTTACGGCATACTGCGAGTCCGTCGCTTCTTACCTCGCTGAATTTCTTTTCAACGATCTCACCGTCACGGATATACTTGATAAATGTTCTGTCATTGTGCTTTGAGGGAGCAACATCCAACAGGTCTCTTATTGTAGGTACGTTTTCAAGCTTCATTTTTTTCACCTTTCGATGTGGTTAATGTTAAGTTTTCGTTAAATTTAGATAAAAACCATATTATTACTTTATTATAAACATTCTTTTCAACAATTTCAATAATAAAAACAATCTTTTACAGAAAATTCATTATATTTTTTCAATTTACGGGACTGAACTGCACTCTCGGTGTGGATTCGTCTATTACGGCAAATTCATATCCGTTATCAAGACCGTATTTTATGATAGTTTTCACGGCTTCCACAGTGGTGTTTTTGATATCGTGCATCAGCACCACGGAGGTATGTCTGTTTTTTATCTGATTTATGGTGGTCTGTGCAATTTTTGATGAGCTGTAGCCTAAAGTATCACAGCAATCCACATTCCAATCAAAATATATGTAGCCTGCATCAGTCATATATTTTGCCATTGTTGACATTATACCTCTCGAATAGCTTCGGCTGACGGTATTGTTTGTGCCTCCCGGGAAACGGAATATTTTAGTATCAACTCCCGTTTCATCAAGAATTATCTTATGCATGGCATTGAAGTCATTGAGATAGCTGTCTTTTCCCGAATAAATCGACCATTGATGGGTGAGCGTATGCACGGCAATAGCGTGACCGTCGTTAACTATTTCTTTGAGAAGGTATTTATATCGGGGCATCTGATTTGTTACAAAAAATGTGGCTTTTACATCATATTCCTTAAGATAGCCTAAAAGCTTTTCCGTGTAAGGACCGGGGCCGTCATCAAATGTAAGATATATAGTCTTTACATTTTTTGCGGTTTCCTTGAATGAACATAATTTACAGGTTTTTGTTTTTATCTCCCCCTGTATTTGCCATATGCCGAAATCGTGTCCGTGTGCCGTCTCTGCAGTTTTCTGTTCTGCAACAAAACCGCAGAGGGAGCATTTTTTTGTAAAAACTGCGTCATTCACGCAATCCGCCTTTGTCTGTGATTCCTGAAGCTTATGTCCCGTTGCTTTTACGGTATTTGTTATTTCTTCATCCTTATAAGTGCATAACATACATTCATTAACCGTATAGCCGTCTTCCGTACAGGTGGGCTTATATGTAACGGGAGAAATACTGTGCCCGCGTAAAATACACTGCACGCTGTCAAGCCCAACCGCAATGCGAAGTGCGGTTCTTGCATCATCGGAAGAAATTATACCGTCTTTATCAAAATCACCGTGAAGCTTTATATATTCCGAAATTTCTTCAAGCTCAACAGAGCATCGAAGAATAATTCTTGCATCAGAAGCCGTAAGCTTTCCGTCTTCATCAATATCCCCCATTTTGCTTTCATCAAAAACAGGTAATATAGCGTTTTCTGCCGTCGTTTCTTCCCGGGCTGCGGTTATTTCCTCCTGAGCAAAGCTCACAATCAACAACGAAAAAATTAAAATAATAGCAATTACCGATGATATAACACCTTTTGCTGTTTTTCTCATAAACTACCCTCTGTATCACATTATATGAAATATTTTACCATATGAGAATAATGTGTCAAGAATGAAGCTCAAGAAAGATTTAAGAAATTTTTCCATTATAAGGTTGCAAACAAATAATATTCTTGTTATTATAATCCTGTAAAGTTCTGCAAGGAGGCGTTTTTATGTCCGATGATATGATTTTTGTATGCATTTTTTACGGAATTCCCGTTCTTGCTGCTTTAGCATTTATTTTCTGTTTCATTGCTTATAAAAAAGAATGTAAAAAAGCTTCAGGCGAACCGGAAAAAGCCGATTCCGAAAAATTAAAAATTCTGAAGACCGCACGCACGGTGCTGGGAATAATCTCGGCAGTTTTTCTCTCCATAGCAATAATTCTTTCAGGTCTTTTCTTCCTTTTCATTACAAATATGTAGGTTAAACAGCTTATGAAAACAAAAACCTTCAGAAATATACTTATTGCGGTAACGGTAATTTGTCTTTTGCTGACCATAGCACATGTGGCTTTTGCCTTTTATGCATATGAGCATAGCTCCGTAATATATTTTATTGCAAAGGAGCTGTGGTAATATGAAGCGTCTTATTAAGCAGCTCGCCGTGATTATTGCCGTTATAACTGTTTTCTCGTTATTCAACGGGAGCATCTATATGCTTGTAACTTCAAGACTTTCAAATAATTTCAGCGATGTTTCACAATCGAAAATGATAGATGTGAAAAATTTTCTTCCTCATAATGAAAATTCAGAGCTTGCCGAGGTGGATTCTTCATTAAAGCTATATGAAGACCTTCCCGTGCTTGACGGTGCAGCCGCACTCGTTCCCGTTTATGCTGCCGTTATCAATGCCGTTTATCCCGTCGGCTCGGTAAAATATGAGGGCGGAAGCTTTTCCGATGATAACTATTACGGCGAAAATTTCTCCGAAGACAGCAAAATGCAGTACAAAAACACCGTAAGAGGTTATCAGGCTATAGTGGACGGCACTACGGATATCCTGTTTTGTGCAGCTCCGAGTGCGGAACAAAAGAAGTATGCCGAAGAAAAGGGCGTTGAGCTTGAATATGTCCCCATAGGTCTTGAAGCCTTTGTTTTCTTTGTAAATAAAAATAATCCCGTAGATTCTCTTACCGTGGAACAGATAAGAAAAATCTACGGCGGTGAATATAAAAACTGGGAAGATGTGGGTGGCAGCAACAGAGTAATCAATCCCGTAACAAGAATCGAGGGAAGCGGAAGCCGGTCTGCTATGAATTCTTTTATGGGCGACACGGAAATTGCACTAAAATCTCCCTTTGCTATAGCAGGCGGTGCCATCGGCTATTCCTTCCGTTACTATATGAACGGCATCGTTGAAAACAGTAATGTAAAAATGCTCGCTCTTAACGGTATTTATCCCGATGCCGAAAACATCAAAAACGGCACATATCCCGTTACTGTACAATTTTACGCAATCTACAGAAAAGACAACGAAAATAAAAATATCCCCGTGCTGATAAATTGGCTCCTTTCCGAAGAAGGACAGACGCTTATAGAAAAAAGCGGATACATAAAAATAAACTGACGGCTTTGGCGTGACATTCTTAACGGCGTATCACACCAACACTGTCAGTTTATTTTTTGCACCTGCTCATTAAAGAGCGGTTTTAAATTTTCCTATCATTTCTCTTGTAAGGGAAAAATCATCGTCGGAGAAGTCAATTTCTTCTCTTGCAAACCATTTTCCCTCTTTAAGCTCAACATTATCAAGCTTTATATCGTCACTTCCGTCGACCTCACAGAAAAATCCGTAAAGAAGCGAGGAAGAAAGTCCCCATGGCTGTGATTTATAATATCTTAAGTTTTTCACCTTAAGCCCCGTTTCCTCCATGACCTCACGGTGAACTGTCTGCTCTATGGTCTCACCGATTTCCGTATACCCCGCAACAAGTGCCCAGTTGGCATAGCCCCTGTTATACTTTGTCATCAAAAGTCTGTCTTTGCTTATAACGGCAACGATAACCGCGGGGCAGATAACGGGATAAACGATATTACCGCAATCGCAGGCCATAGCTCTTTCCGTGTCGCTGTGATGCATTTTATTACCGCACCGACCGCAGAAAGCATTGTTATTATACCAATTTATAATATGAAGTGCCGTAAGACCTGCAAAAACCTCTTTTTTTGACTCTGCAGTTCTTATACCTCTTAAATTTTCATAGGTATATTTTCCGTTTTCTTCACCGTAGCCGACGAAATATCTCGTTTCCCCAACGGAAAGAAGATACTTCCCTGTTTCAGAAGCTTCCTTTACGGTGGGATATATGATCCTGTCACCCGACAAGGAAAGAAGCACCTTTCCGTCCTTTACGCATATCACCCTATCGTTTTCTGCAGGGACACAGTCTTCAAAACGGTTACTGAGAATACCATCAATTTCGTGTATCATAATTTCCTCAATTAAAAAGCGCTGAGAATTTTCCGAAGATAAAAAGAATAAGTCCCGTAAAAAATTCCATAGGGCTGTCGGCATTACAAAGAATCACATCATATCTTGTGCCGGGATTCTCTGCCGTGGGGGTAAAGGTGATATCATCAAGGATTATTACGGAATCCTTTTCAGAGGAAGTAAAGCAGAATTCAAGATTTTTAATATTTCCGAGCTTTTCATTATCATATGAAAGACTGCATTCATTACCGAGGTGATAAACTCTGTTAAGATCAAGAGTTATCTTATAAAGCTTTCCGTCTGCAGGGATCACCGTTTCTGTATCGAGTGTATCAACCACGGCAGGAGAATACCATAAAACTGCATTTTCATACATTTTAAGTCCCTTGAAGGTAACATCTGCATTTCCGTCATTTTTCACATAAAAGCTTAATGTGCCGTAATCGGAATAATCGGTGTCTGCAGAAGCGAAGCTTACATCAATAAGATTTTCTTTATAGGTAAGAACGGGGCTTACGGAAAATCTCTTTGAATCGGCTTCTATTCTCATTCCGTTTTCTTCATCGAAGGAAACAGTAGCCTTATTCCCTGTCCATGAAGCAAAATATCCCGAATCGGAATCATCCTCCGTGTACCACACCTTGTCACTGTCACAATCTGCCCATGAACGCATAAACCAATAATGGGCATTTTCAGCTTTTTCGGAAATGAAAGCTGTCACGGGAAGAGTTTTTTCTTCACCCATACTTGCGTAAAGATTGGCTTCGCCGTTTTCCACACAGTAAGCATAAGCAAATGCCGTGGGAGAAGGAACGCCGTCCGCCCATATTCTTACGGTATCTGCACTTATGATTTCAGCCTGTGCCTTTACGAATATGTTATCAGCTCCGCTTACCGAGAAGCCCTTTATAACGCTGTCGGGACAGATAAGTCCGTCACCTGTATTGTCGAATTTTACATATATACTGTCACCGCTTATTTCATAAGAGCTGACCGTGGGAGCAGTATAGGTATCATATTCCCCGTAAACCATACCCATAGCGGAAAACGCCATTCTGTCTGCAACCTCCTCCTTACATTCGGGATGAATAAGACCGGCTTCGGGAAGATAGGTTACAGGAATATCATAAATTGAAACAACAGCTCGTGACGAGGGCTCTTCCTTTTGCATTTCGCCGTACATAATATTCCAGTCGGGAAGCACCGACCCGTCATCGGAATAGTTATATGCGGCAATTTCGGTATAGATTACGGGAAGAAGACCGTTTTCATAAGAAAAATATTCTGTATACGATTTTTGCATAAGAGAAAACTGCTTATCATACTGCGTATTTCCGAGCATAAGATCGGTCTCTCCCTGATACCATATCATACCGGAAATTCTGAAATTAAGAAGGGGAGAGATTTTCTGATTGAAGTTTGCCGTCATATCATAATATACGCTTTGCCCGTCCTCTTTCCAATCGCTTTTTTCAACATATTCGCCCCTACTGCAAAGATAGGCTTTTACTTCATTGTCCGAATCAATTGCCTCTCTTGAAAGCCATGAGCGAATTGACGAACCGCCAAGGGAAGAGTTGAGAATACCTACGGGCATACCGAGCTTTCCGAGAAGCTCCTCTGCAAAGAAATAGCCTACGGCACTCATAGAGTAAACAGCAGGATTTTCACCGTTTATCCACTGAGCATCCGTTATATCGTCCTGAGGCTCAAGCGGAATAAGCGAATCCGAGCCTTTATATTCGGGATAAGGGGGAACGAGAAGAACTCTTATCCACTTGCTGAGCTTCACACCGTTTTTATAGTTTTCCGATGCACTTTTTGCCTGTGCAAGAGGATACTGCATATTACTCTGTCCGCTTGCAAGCCACAGCTCACCGAACACCACATTTTCAAGCGTATCGAATACCTTGCCGTTTACTTTCAGCTCTACGGTATATTCTTCGAAGCTGCCCGCGGGAGCATCAAATGAAACGCTGAATTTACCGTCAACACCTGCCTCAGCACTTCCCTGTGTCACCACTTCATTTTTACCGTCATAAAGCACGGCATCAACCGTGGAGCCTGCCGTTGCAATGCCCGAAAAAACCGACGGTGAATTCTGCTTAAAAAGCATACCGTCACCGTAAACATTGTAAAGAGCAGCCTCAGCAGTATCCGAAAACGCAAGAGGACAGCTGACAGCCGCAATAATGATTGAAAGGAATAAAACTGCTGCTTTTTTAATATTTTTCATACAAATACTCCCTTTAATATACTATTCAAATGATAACATCACAGAACTTCTTCGTCAAGTATAAAGAAAAAATAACATCTTCGTGATGCCTAAAAAAATGACAGAAATATCGTTTTAATGTCCGGTGACCTTACAACCGTCGGAGATGCTGCAGAGCACACAGCATTTACCGCACTTATCAAGATTTTGAAGCAACAACAGGCAAAACGAATTGATTTATCTCCGCAAAGCGTAAATCATGATTTATTTGCTTGTAACAACAGATTTTATGTGTTATTTTATATTATAGATTCAATCAAACGGAGGAATTTTATGAAGCCTTTAGGATATATAATTCACGGCGGAGACTACAATCCCGACCAATGGATAAAAACACCTGAGATATGGGACGAGGATATGCGTCTTATGAAGGAAGCGGGGATAAACTGTGCTACTGTGGGCATTTTTTCATGGAGCATACTTGAGCCCGAAGAGGGTGTTTATGATTTTTCTTTTCTTGATACCATACTTAATAAGATGCACGAAAACGGCATAAAAGCCGTGCTTGCGACTCCCTCGGGAGCAAGACCTCCGTGGTTAGCACAGAAATATCCCGAGGTGCTTCGTGTTGAAGAAACGGGAATAAGAAATGAATTCGGAGTCCGTCACAACCATTGTCTTACCTCCCCTGTATACAGAGAAAAGGTGCAAAAAATAAACAGACTTCTTGCCGAAAGATATAAAGACCATCCCGCACTTTTAATGTGGCATATTTCAAATGAGTATTCGGGTGAATGTCATTGTGAATTATGCCAGAAGGCATTCAGAGAGTGGCTGAAAAAGGAATACAATAATGATCTTGACGAGCTTAATTTCAAATGGTGGAACGGCTTCTGGAGCCACAGAATAACCGCATGGGAGCAAATAACCTCACCGAAATTCAGAGGAGAAAACCATGTTTCCGCATTAAAGCTTTGTTGGAACAGATTCGTGTCCGACAGTCATATTTCATTCTTTGAAAATGAAATCGTTCCCTTAAGAGAGCTGACTCCTCATATCCCCATAACAACAAATATGATGGGAACATATAACGGAATTGACTATCAGAAGCTGGCACGCAAGCTTGACCTTGTTTCCTATGACTCCTATCCTCCATTTGATGCTGAGGACAGCCTTGAAGTGGGAAAAAGATGGACATTTATTTACGATATTTACCGCTCCATGGGCGGCGGTGAGCCGTTCTTTCTTATGGAAAGCTCCCCTTCCCTTGTAAACTGGAGAGAAGTAAATAAGATTCCGAAGCCCGGAAGACACGCACAGAATTCTATGCTTGCCGTAGCTCACGGTGCAGACTCCGTTCAATATTTCCAATGGAGAAAAAGCCGCGGCGGTCACGAAAAATTCCACGGTGCGGTGGTTGACCATATCGGAACAAACGAAACGAGAGTATTCAAGGAAGTGGCAAAGCTCGGACAAGAGCTTAAAAAGATAGGCGAAGTTGCAGGCGGAAAAACAAACAGTAGGGTTGCCGTTATCTGTGACTGGGAAAACTCTTGGGCAACGACACATTTTCACGGATATAATAATCTTCACCGTGACTATTTTGACGAATGTGCAAAATGGCATCTGCCTTTCAGTTTAAGAGGCATACCCTGTGATGTTATCAGTGAAACTGACGATTACAAAAAATATGACCTTGTAATTGCTCCGTTTATGTATATGCTGAAAGACGGTGTAAAGGAAAAGATAAGGGAATATGTTGCAAACGGCGGTAATTTCGTTGCGACCTATCTTTTTGCCGTTGCCGATAAAGATGATATGGTCTATTTCGGCGGTCTGCCCTCGGAAGAATTAAAGGAAGTTTTCGGAGTATGGGCAGAGGAGAGCGACGGTATTCCCGAAAACAAGGAAGGAACGGCAGAATATAACGGAAAAACATACAAAACACAGTACATATGTGATGTTATACATTCAAAAAGTGCCGAAGTTCTCGCAGCTTATACCTCAGATTTTTATGCGGGTGAGCCTGCCGTTACAAAAAACATCTACGGCAAAGGTACAGCCTATTATACCGCATTCAGAAACGATGAAGATTTCACGGACGATTTCTGCTCCGACCTTATTAAAGCAATAGGTATCAAGCCCGATACGGATATCAAAGCACCAAAGGATATTATCATAAGAAAACGAGGGGATCTTATTTTTATTTTCAATTTCACGGATGAAGAACAGACAGTTACTCTCGACAAGGCTTATTTTGATATGCTCGGCGAAAAAGAGGCTTCGGGTGAATATACCCTCCCCGTCTGCGGTTATGCCGTTCTTAAGTAAGGAGATTACTATGAGCAAATTTTTAGAGGATTTTGAGAAGTTTATAAAGGATAACAACGGCAGAGTTTTTTCTGTTGCCGAGCTGGTGGGTGACGGTGAGCCCGAAAGGGTGGAAATTGCCGAAAACAATGCCTGTCAGAATATATATTCCGTATCAAAAATGTATACTGTTACGGCAATAGGCATTTTATGTGACAGAGGACTTTTGAATGTCAATGAAACCGTAACAGATATTTTAGGCGACGAATGTCCCGAAGATTACGAGCCTTATTGGGAGCAGACTACCGTTGATATGCTTATGCGTCATATGATTGGCTTCCCCGGAGGATTTGATACCGATGTTTTTGATGCATCAAAGTATGATTCCGATTATCTTAAGGAGATAATGCTGAAAAAATGGACTTGCCCACCCGATACAGAAAGACATTATAACGATGCAGGTTATTATGTGCTTTCCCGTATTGTAAACAAAAGAGCAGAAAAACCCTTATTCGCTTTTTGTTGGGAAAACATTTTTCTGCCTTTAGGCTTCCGTGAAGCCGCCTGGAGCTGTTGTCCCAAAGGACACGCAATGGGAGCCACCGCACTTTACATAAGATCAGACGATATGGTGAAGCTCGGCGGTGTGTATCTCAATAAAGGTATGTATCACGGAAAACGCATAGTATCCGAAAAATGGGTGGAAAAAGTCCTTGAAAGACGCTATGAATTTGCTCCCAACGGAATAAGGGATTCATATAACAAGGGCGGAATGAACGGACAGAATCTGCTGGTCATTCCCTGTGAAAACAGAGTTGTGGGCTGGCAAGGCTACAACATACACCCCGACGGCCCCGATCTCACACGCTTCGCAGCAGAATATAAATCATAATTTGTAGGGCGGATGCCCTACAAATTATGATTTGAAGTAAGAAGTAAAAGTGAATAGTGAAGAAGTAAGGAAGACGCTGACGCGTCTTATTCCGCTTCGCTCTATTCGGGCAGCAACCCCGCCCCTACGCCGTCATTTGCCTTTA
>CAYTRD010000019.1:0-33192 GCA_964440255.1 uncultured Ruminococcus sp.
AAGAACGTAAGATTTTTTGAATCTTGAGCGCTTCTGTGCAAAGTGGGTTTCTTTCGGCTTTATCGTAATGGAAATTGACGGTAACAACATTAAAGAGCTTTGCGAAGCTATTGATTTTGCTTATGAAAACAAGACCGACAAGCCTGTTATGATAGTATGTAACACTATTAAGGGCTGCGGTATCGACTTTATCGAAGATGACTATACCTGGCATTACGGTGCATTTGATGATGAAAAATATGAAAAGGGCAAGAAGGCTCTTGAGGAATCATACAAAAAGCGTATTGCAAGAGTAGAAAAGGAGGCAAAATAAGATGGCAGGCGGATTATCATATACAGCTCTTGATTCAACATCACTTTCAACTGCTGAAATATACGGTAAGGCTCTCGTTGAGCTCGGAAGAGAGCATCCTGAGGTCGTAGCTCTTACTGCAGACCTTGCAAAGTCTACAAAGATCGGTGAGTTCCAGAAGGAATTTCCCGACAGATTTTTCAATGTCGGTATTGCTGAACAGAATATGTTCGGTATTGCTGCAGGTATGGCAAAAGCGGGTCTTGTGCCCTTCCTTTCTACATTTTCACAGTTTGCTTCTTTAAGATCGGCAGACCAGCTTTCAACTGACCTTTGCTATCAGAATATCAATGCAAAGGTAATAGCTACACATTCAGGTACTTCATTCGGTCAGGCAGGCTCCACACATCACGCTATTTCTGACCTTGCAGTTACCCGTTCTTTCCCCAATCTTACGGTTATCTGTCCTGCTGACGGTGTTGAAACCTATAATGCAGTTATGGCAGCATACGAAACACCCGGTCCTTTCTATATAAGAATCAACCGCGGATTTGACCGTGTTCTTTATAAGGATTCCGATTACGGCTTTGAAATCGGTAAGGCTGTAACGGTAAACGAAGGTACAGACCTTACAATTATCGCTTGCGGCTCCTGTGTATTTCAGGCAGTTCAGGCGGCTGACTTCCTTGAAAAGGCTGACGGACTCAAGGTAAGAGTTCTTGATATGCATACAATCAAGCCCATTGATAAGGAAGCAATCGTAAAGGCTGTTATGGATACAAGAAGAATTATTACCGTTGAAGACCATAATGTTGTCGGCGGTCTCGGTTCGGCAGTAGCTGAGGTTGTTGTTGAATCCGGTAAGGGCTGTGCATTCAAGAAGCTCGGTGTTCAGGATAAGTTTGCTCCCATCGGTCTTCATGAAGATATTATGGCTGACCTCGGTATTGATGCTAACGGTATCATTGCCGCTGTCCGTGAGGTTATGAAGGCTGACTTCGAGCTTGACGATGACTGGGACGATGAGGTTTAATTAAGAAAGGGTTGTGAATATGGCTTCTGAGGCTATTTATACTAATAAAATATTCCTTTGCGGTGCTCTTCCTCTTCTTAAGACAATCGTAGCCGATGTTCCGTCGCTGAATTCAAAGTTCAAGAAGGTTCACTGTGTTTATCAGGTAAGCTGTCTTGACCCCGAAGCTCCCGATGGAAAATGGGCAACGCACTTTGTTGTAAACGGTGATGAATGGCTCGTTCACGCAAATAAGGTTGCTCACAGAGTAGGAAAGCAGAAGTATGTTGAGCTTGAATTTAAGAGTGTTGATGCCATGAACGCATTTTTTAAGGGTAAAATAGGCCCCGCAACACTTCCTAAAATGAAGGGAGTAAACTTCATTTATGAATTCGGTGTATTTATGATGGCTCTGCTTAAAATGGCCGATCTTTTGGGGCTTACTGCACCTCCCGAGGATGAAGAAACAAAGAGACTTCTTGTAAAGTGTTACTTCTATCTTCTTTCTGTAGGTATTTCAACTCTCAACAAGCTCGGTCACGAAAAGATTCACGATTGGACATCAAAGAGCCCCGACCGTGTTTATGCATGGAAGGTTGACGGTGAGGACAGTGTATCTGCATACATTCGTATTAAGGCAGGTAAATCCAAGGCAGGTAAGGGCGAATATAAGAGAGCTATGCCTTTCTTTACAATGCGTTTCAATAACCTTGATTCCGCTCTCGGTATTCTTATGTCTACCGATGATATGCTTGAATCCGTAAAGAGCGGTAAGCTCATTATGGAAGGTGCACCGGAATTCGGTGCACAGATAGGCGAGTACATGATACTTGTAGGCGATCTCGCAAGATAAATATATTGATTTTGCCGCCGATCGGCTTAATGTGCGGTCGGCGGTATGTGAGTTTTATGAAGAATTCTAAAAATATCAAAAAGGGCTTCTGGCTGAAGCTTGATAATGCTGCAAAAATTTTCCCCGGACAGAACTCAAATACATGGTCAAGTTCATTCAGAATATGCTATGAGCTTAAAGAGAATGTTGAGCCTGATATTCTTCAGCAGGCTCTTCTTGACATAATGCCCCGTTTCTCCTGCTATGATGTGTGCATACGTCATGGCTTCTTTTGGTATTATCTTGAAAAGAACAGCAATACCCCTGTTGTACAGCCCGATATTAAAAATCCTCTTTACAGAGTAAAATTTAAAGAAAACAGAAAATTTCTGTTTAAGGTTTTTTATCACGGAAACCGTATTTCCGTTGATATGTATCATGTTTTAAGTGACGGACACGGCGGAGCCATATTTTTATCAACGCTTGTTGCACAGTACCTTCGTCTTAAGGGGATCGATATCCCGACAGACGGATTTGTGCTTGATATAAACGACAGAAATTCCGAAAGAGAGCTTGAGGATTCGTTCGTGAAGAATGCCACTTCAAAGGCAAAATATAAAAGGGCTGATAAATTCGTATATCATGCTACAGGTACGAGAATGCCTTGGCATACCGTAAATATTACTTCCGGTATAATTCCTTTTGACCAATTGCATTTGCTTGCAAAAGCAAAGGATGTTACGGTAACAGAGTTTATTGTAGCAGTTATGCTTGATGTGTTATGCAAGAAACAGCTTCGTGAAAAAAGAAAACAAAAGGAAGTCTGCATTCAGGTACCTATAGACCTCAGGCGTACTTTTAAGTCTGATACACTTCGTAATTTTTCCATTTGTTTAAGGGTAAAGGTTGATCCGAATAAGGGCGAATATACTTTTGATGAGCTTCTTGAACAGGCTAAATATCAGTTGCGTTTGCAAAGAAATGCAAAAGAGCTTAATATGATGATTACTGCAAATATGGGAATAGAGAGAAATTTAATTGTAAGAGCACTTCCTCTTGTGATTAAAAATCTCGGAGTCGGTGTGTCTTTTGCGATTACTGCAGAGCAGACTAACTCTTCACTTATTACAAATCTCGGTGTTGTGCATATTCCCGAAGAAATGCGTGAGTATACAGATAAATTTATAATTATCCCGCCTCCCGGCAAGGTAAATGCGGCAAGGCTGGGTGTTGCAACTCTCAACAATAACTTATGTATAACTTTTGCAAATTCCTATATTGAAAGCGATGTTGAAAGAGATTTCTTTACGGCTTTTGTGAAAATGGGACTGCATGTGAAAATTGAAAGTAACAGAGAATGAGAAAGGGGTTTTTTCAGATTGTCATACTGTGTCAATTGCGGAGTCGAGCTCGATAAAAGTGCAAAAAAGTGTGCTTTGTGCTCCACTCCCGTTATAAATCCTAACATAACAACGGATATTCCGCAGAATAAGCCGTTTGCCGAAACGGTACAGCTTCCTAAAAGCATAAAAAAGGAATTTGTTGCATTTGTGATTTCCGTTACAATGCTTGTTCCCAATATCGTTATGCTTTTTTTGAATATTTTCTTTATCAGAGTAGGCTTCTGGTCAATATATGTTGCAGTGGCAAGCCTTCTTTTGTGGGTGCTGTTTGTTTTTCCGTTTTTTTCCAAGAAAAGTCATCCGTTTCTTTTGTGGGGCTTCGATACCGCCGCAGTAGCGGGATTTTTCTATACGGTGTATAAGCTTCACGGCGTTGATGAAAAAATACTGAAAAGCACATTGAGTATAATTCTTCTTGTTGCATTTTCCATTCTTTTTATGCTTATATGGAACAGACGCAGGAAGCATCATTGGACAGCAATTCTTGTTGTGCTTCTGTTTGAAACTGCTGCGGTTTCGCTTATTGCAGGAATGCTGACAACTTATTTTACGGAAAATTATAATTTCTTTGTTGTCGGTGTTGTAATCGGCGTATGTGCACTTGTTATGATGCTGTTTTTTATTTACTGCAACAGAAGCAAGCACATTCGTGCATGGCTCAATAAAGCATTTTATATGTAATTAATGTTTTTATTTTGTAAATTTTTTTAGTTGCCTATTGATTATTGTATTTTTGTCGGTTATTATATATGTTACATATTTTTGGAGGATAAAATTATGAAACACATAAAAAAAGCGTCAGCTCTTATACTCGCAATTGCGGTTGTGCTTTCTTTCAGCGGTTGTCTTAAGTATACGAGCAATATTCTTGAGGTCACAACCCGTCCAAATCAGAGTAATATTGGTGTCGGTGAAAGCAATACCACAACCATATATATAACGGAAAGTACATCAGAGCAGACTGTTCAGCCTTCTGAAGTGCAGACAACACAGCAAATATCTGAAATTACGACTTCATCTGTTCAGCAGGAAAGCACAACATCAGCCCCTGTTCAACAGACTGAAACAACGACACAGTCTGCAGCTTCCGATCCCTCCTCCTGGACAACAAAGGAAATTCTTAAGTTTACAACGGATGCTGTAACAAAAACCAAGGCATACACAGATAAGGTAACCGTTGATCATGAGGAAGCATTCGAGGTTGAGATCACAAAAGCTCCCGGCGGAACAATCGTTAAGAACATAGCTGACGGTATAATCGCAAGTGTTGCAAAGCCTTCTCAGGAGACTCTTACCTTTACAAACGGCAGAACCACAAATGCTGAGGGTGAAAATGTTCCTCTTCTTCTTCCCAAACGCGGAGCGTTTACTCTTACAGAAGACGGTATTGCCACAGCTTATGCTAAAAAGAGCGGTAACAACACGGTTGTGCATATCCAGCTTGTAAAGGAAGTCGGCACACTTACAGATCATCCGACGCATCATGCAGCAAGTGTAGGTTATCTTGATGCATCAGATGTTGATTTGGGAAGTATAACACTCAACTATCTTGATATTACCTATACAGGAACAACAATTGATCTTGTTATTAATTCAGACGGTTATGTAACTTCTGCAGTTTACAAGATTCCGATTCATATTGCTGTTGAAGCTGACATTGGTTTTACTGTAGCAGGCGAGTGTGAAGGCTCGCAGAGTGAAACATGGAAAATCAACTGGTAAAATTTATCCCGACGGAATTTTCCGTCGGGAGTTTTATATCGTATGTATACACTTGATTTGTATAATAATTTCTGTTAAAATCTTTTAGGTGATAAATATGCTTAAATTTGAAAAGCTTACAAAAAAATTCGGTGATAAAACGGCGGTAGATAACCTTTCCCTTCATATAGAAAAAGGTGAGATATACGGTTTTATAGGTCATAACGGTGCAGGTAAAACCACTACAATAAAATCTGCTTGCGGTATACTCAGCTTTGACAGCGGAGAAATCTATATTGACGGTATGTCCGTTAAAGAAAAGCCTTTTGAGTGTAAAAGTATACTCGCATACATTCCCGACAATCCCGATATCTATAATTTTATGACGGGCATTCAGTATCTTAATTTTATTGCTGATATATTTAAGGTGGATTCTGAAAAAAGACAGGAGCGAATCAAAAAATACGGTGATATTTTTGAGCTTACGGAGGAGCTTGCTCAACCGATAAAGGCATATTCTCACGGAATGAAGCAGAAGCTTGCAATAATATCTGCTCTTATTCATGAGCCGAAGCTTGTCATAATGGATGAGCCCTTTGTGGGACTCGACCCTAAGGCTGCACATACGCTTAAAGGAATAATGCGTGATATCTGTAATTCGGGCGGTGCGATATTCTTTTCAACTCATGTGCTTGAGGTTGCAGAAAAGCTTTGTGACAAAATTGCAATTATAAAAGACGGAAAGCTCATTGTCAGCGGAAGAACTGAAGACATAAAGGGCGATACCTCACTTGAAGAAGTATTTCTTGAATTGGGGGAATATGATGCTTAAGGCTTTGTTAAAAAAGCAGATGCTTGAATTTTTTTGGGGCTTTTCAATAAAAGGTATGAATAAAAAAGCGTCTGCAAAAAGCTCGGTTGCAGGTGCTGCCTTGATTCTTGTTCTTGTTGTTTTCTCTCTTATGCTTATGTTCTTTTCTGTGGCATATATGATGTCGCCTGTAATTGTAAACGGATATACAGAGGTATATTTTGCAATTTTCGGCATCCTTTCATCGCTTATGGGAATTTTCGGTAGTGTATTTCTTACCTATAACACGGTTTACGAGGCAAAGGATAATGATATGCTTTTTTCAATGCCCATACCTCCTTCAATGATTCTTTTTTCAAGGATGGCAGGACTGTATCTTACAGCATTGGGTTTTGAGGTATTGGTATTTATTCCTGCAATTGTTGTATATTTTATAACAGCTGAGTTTTCTTTTTTTACACTTATACTTTCTTCGGTATCAGTCATTATTCTGCCGTTGCTCTCTTTATCTGTATCGTGTGTTCTCGGTTGGGTTATTGCTTTGTTCTCTTCAAAAATAAAAAATAAGAGTATCATAACCGTTGTATTTTCGATTGCATTTTTCGCTGTATATTATTTCGCTGCCATGCGTCTTAATGCCATAATCAATATGATTATATACAATGCAGAAAAAGTAGGGGAGATGATAAGACGGTATCTGTATATTTTTTATCAGTTCGGAAAAGGGCTTGAGGGTGAGCTTCTTTCTTATCTTGCGTTCTTTTTTATAACAGTTGCAGTATTTTCTTTGATATATAAGGTGCTTTCCCGCACATTTATAAAATTTGCAACGGCAAACAGGGGAATGAAAAAGGCTGTTTATAAAGAGAAAAAATCAAAACAGATATCATCAAAGGCAGCATTGCTGAAAAAGGAGTTTCTTTTCTTCAAAAACACACCGGCTTATATACTCAACAGTGCTTTGGGCTCTGTGCTTCTTGTAATTTTTTCCGTGCTGATTGCCGTGAAACAGGAAGAAATACTTCCTCTGACTGAAATGACGGGACTTGCACAGGATGATATCCCCGTGTTTATGGGACTTGCTCTTTGCTTTATTGCATCAACAAATAATCTTACGTCATCATCTGTTTCTCTTGAAAGCAAAAGCTTGTGGCTGATAAGATCAGTTCCTGTCGATGTGAAAGATATATTGTTTGCCAAAATGATGCTTCATATAACCGTTACGGGAATTCCGCTGGTAGTCGGAAATATAATTCTTGCTGTAAGTATGAAAAATGATTTGCTTTCAGCAGTTCTGCTGACAGTTTTTTCACTTCTTTTTATGACTGTTTGTGCAGGTGCAGGGCTAATTGCAAATCTTATTTTTCCGAAAATGGAGTGGACAAATGAAACAGTTCCGATAAAACAAAGTCTTTCTTCTTTTCTCAGTATGGTTGTCGGTTTTATTCTCACGGTTATATCCATAGCTTCATATGTTGTTTCACTTTCATTTTTATCTTCTTCAGCGTTTATGACGGTCGGAACTGTGCTTCTGCTGATACTGGTGTTGACAGAATACAGATGGATTGTAACATCCGGTATTAAAAGATTTTCGGCATTATAATGATAAAGGCTCTGTTTTTTGCAGAGTCTTTATTTTTAAATTTTTACGCAACTAATTAAGTATTTATAATTGACTTATTTATATTTGTATGATATACTTTACCCGATTTTGCTTTTCGGCACTAATGCATTTTTTTGTCGGAATCAGTTTATCGGAAAGGAAAAATAAAAATGGCATTTATGTTTGAACATTTACAGTATTTTGACTGGAAAATGGTTGTTATGTGGATCATCGGCGGAGCTCTGATCTTTCTTGCAATAAAGAAAGAGATGGAGCCCACACTTCTTCTCCCTATGGGCTTTGGTACCATTATGGTAAACCTTCCCATGTCAGGTGCAGTAAATCAATTGATTGACAATGTGCTTTCGGAAGGCCCTTTAAGTACTCTTTATGATATGGGTATTTCCAATGAGTTATTCCCGCTGATATTATTTATAGGTATTGGTGCAATGATAGATTTCGGGCCGATACTGTCGAATCCGAAATTGATGATATTCGGTGCCGCTGCACAGTTCGGTATTTTCTTCACTCTTTGTGTTGCATCTATCTTCTTTGAGCCCAAGGATGCTGCTTCAATTGCTATAATCGGTGCCGCAGACGGCCCCACAGCTATTGTTGTTGCAATGAAGCTCGCTTCAAACTATCTCGGACCGATAATGGTTGCCGCATATTCATATATGGCACTTGTTCCCATTATTCAGCCTCCCATTATCAAGCTTCTTACAACAAAGAAAGAGCGTCTTATAAGAATGCCTTATCAGCCCAAGTCTGTTTCAAGGCTGACCCGTATTCTTTTCCCCATTATAATTACTGTTATTGCAGGTCTTGTTGCTCCTTCTTCACTTGCTCTTATAGGCTTCCTTATGTTCGGTAACCTTATAAGAGAATGCGGTGTTCTTGATTCTCTTTCTGAAACCGCACAGAAGGTTCTTGCAAACCTTATTACAATATTCCTCGGTATCACAATTGCTTCACAGATGCAGGCAGAGCAGTTCCTTCAGAAGGAAACTCTCCTTATTCTCGGTCTCGGTCTTGTTGCATTTATATTTGATACTGCAGGCGGTGTTATCTTTGCAAAGGTGCTCAACCTTTTCCTCAAGACAAAGATCAATCCCATGATAGGTGCAGCAGGTATTTCTGCATTCCCCATGTCAGGACGAATCGTTCACAAGATGGGACTTCAGGAAGATCCCCAGAACCATCTTCTTATGCAGTCAATTGGTGTAAATGTTTCAGGACAGATAGCATCCGTTATTGCCGGCGGTGTTATTCTTAATATGTTCCAGTAAAAATAAAGTGCCCGATACAGCCTTGTGTCGGGTATTTCTTCTTTTTTAATGCAATCAATCAATATTTTTAATTGAAAAATCAGGAAAATGGTGTTGACATTAATTGATATTGGGTGTATTATGCAGATATATCGATTTAAGTATTTAAAGCGATAAAGAAATGAAATCCCAAAAGGAGACAGTCTTATGAAAAACACAGTTAAGAAGATTCTCGCAGTTTTAATGGCTCTTGCTCTCGTTACAGTGGCATTTGCAGCTTGCGGTGACACAGGAACAGAAACAACAACAGGTGCAGATGACTCTACGGCAGCAGATGCAACAAATAGCGAAGAAAAGGTTTATAATGTAGGTATTTGTCAGCTCGTTCAGCACGATGCTCTTGATGCTGCAACAGAAGGCTTCAAGAAGGCTCTTACAGATAAGCTCGGTGAGAATGTCAAGTTTGATGAGCAGAACGCTTCCGGTGAAGCTACTAACTGCACAACAATTATCGGTACATTTGTATCCAATAATGTTGACCTTATTATGGCTAACGCTACTCCTGCTCTTACAGCAGCCGCAACAGCAACCGCTGATATCCCGATCGTTGCAACATCAGTTACAGACTTTGCAACTGCTCTTGATATCAAGGATTGGAACGGCACAACAGGTATGAATGTTACAGGTACTGCAGACCTTGCTCCCCTTGATCAGCAGGCTCAGATGATCAAAGAGCTTTGCCCCGATGCAAAGACAGTAGGTATTCTCTATTGTTCAGCAGAAGCAAACTCCAAGTATCAGTCCGATGTTATCACAGGATATCTTGAGGATCTTGGTTTTGAAGTTAAGGAATTTACATTCACAGACTCCAATGATATCGCTTCCGTTACAACAACAGCAGCACAGGAATGTGATGTTCTCTTTGCTCCCACAGATAACACAGTTGCAAACAACACAGAAGCTATCAATAATGTTCTTGAACCTGCAGGTGTTCCCCTTGTAGCAGGTGAACAGGGTATCTGCACAGGCTGCGGTATCGCAACTCTTTCCATCAGCTATTATGATATCGGCTACAAGGCAGGCGAAATGGCTTACGAAATCCTTGTAAACGATGCTGATCCTGCAACTATGGAAGTTGAATATGCAAAGGAACTTACAAAGATGTATATGGCAGACCGTTGCACAGCTCTTAACATCACAGTTCCCGAAACATACGAAGCAATTGTTGTTGAATAATTATTGAAGAATAATTAAGAGTTTTATAAAAATCTGAAAAAGCGGTAAGATTTCTTATCGCTTTTTCAGTGTAATATCTGAAAGGATGCAGTGCTTTTAACGGTACTGCAAATTTGTGGTTTTATGTTAAGTTTTCTTTCTTCTCTTCCAACACCCATAGCACAGGGTATAATATGGGGTGTTATGGCAATAGGTGTTTATATAACCTTCAAGGTGCTCGAGCTTTCTGACCTTACGGTTGACGGTTCATTTGCAACGGGCGGTGCAGTTCTCGTTGTTCTCACAACAGGCGGAATGAATTTATATCTTGCTATGTTCATAGCTTTTCTTGCAGGTTGTGTTGCAGGCTTTGTGACAGGTATTTTTCATACTAAATTCGGTATCCCTGCAATTCTGTCGGGTATTCTCACACAGCTTGCATTATATTCCGTGAATCTGAGAATTATGGGCGGAAAGGCTAATACTGCAATAAGCTGGAGAAACTTTGATCTTCTTGTTTCATCAAGAACCGATGTTATTTACGAAACCATACTTATCTGTGTGATTTTTGTTGCTGTTCTTATAGCAATTCTTTATTGGTTCTTCGGCACAGAGCTTGGTCATTCCATCCGATCAACAGGCTGTAATGCGGCTATGTCAAGAGCAAACGGTATCAACACAAATACCTGCAAGGTTTTAGGTCTTGTTCTTTCCAACGGTATAGTAGCACTTGCAGGTGCACTTCTTTCTCAGTTTCAGGGCTTTGCCGATGTTAATATGGGCAGAGGTGCTATAGTTATCGGACTTGCCGCGGTTATTATCGGTGAGGTTGTGTTCGGAAAGTTTTTCAGAAACTTTGCATTAAGGCTTGTTTCTGTTGTTTTCGGTGCAATAATTTATTACATAGTTATTACTATAGTTCTGAAGCTCGGACTTCGTACAGACGACCTTAAGCTTTTCTCCGCTTTAGTCGTTGGTCTGTTCCTCGGTATACCTTACTGGAAATCAAAGGTACACTTCAATAAAAAAGATAAGAAGGAGGTAAAAGCCGATGCTTGAGATAAGAGATGTTCATAAGACTTTTAATCCCGGTACAATAAATGAGAAAAAGGCATTGTCAGGCGTAAACCTCACTCTTAATGACGGTGATTTTGTCACCGTTATCGGCGGTAACGGTGCAGGTAAGTCCACACTTCTCAATATGATAACGGGTGTTTATCCCGTAGATAAGGGAAGTATCATTCTTGACGGAACTGATATTACAAAGCTTCCCGAACACAAAAGAGCAAAGCTTCTCGGCAGAGTTTTTCAGGACCCTATGACGGGTACATCTGCAGGTATGCAGATTGATGAAAATCTTGCAATTGCCGCAAGAAGAGGTAAATTCAGAAGTCTCCTTCCCGGTGTTACAAAGAAAGAAAAGGAAGAATTCAAGGTTCTTCTTAAAAAGCTTGATCTCGGACTTGAAAACAGACTTTCATCAAAGGTAGGTCTTTTGTCGGGCGGTCAGCGTCAGGCGGTAACGCTTCTTATGGCTTCAATGCAGAATCCCAAGCTTTTACTTCTTGACGAGCATACTGCAGCACTTGACCCGCAGACTGCGGCAAAGGTGCTTGCCCTTACAGAAGAAATTGTCAGCGAAGCTAAAATTACCACACTTATGATTACTCATAATATGAAGGATGCCATAAGACTCGGCAACCGTCTTATTATGATGAACAACGGACAGATAATTTACGATATTTCAGGCGAAGAAAAGAAGAATCTTAAGGTCTCCGATCTTATGGAGCTTTTTGCAAAGGCAAGCTCAGGAGAATTTGCCAACGACAGGATGCTTCTCAGCTAAAATTAAATGAGCTGTAAAAAACGAAAGTTTTTTACAGCTCATTTTAATGGGATGGGGAATTTACATCCCCGGTTATTTTTGCAATCAGATTATTGACATTTTTTTGATAACAACGGGTGTTACGGGTCTGTCTGCATCGCCTGTAGGTGTGCAGGCTATTTCATCAACTGCATCTGTTCCGTTAACTACCTTACCGAAAGCAGCATAGCTTCCGTCAAGGTGGGGAGCATCCTCATGCATAATGAAAAACTGCGATGAAGCAGAGTCGGGATCCATTGCTCTTGCCATTGAAATGACACCTTTTGTGTGCTTGAGGTCATTCTGCGGGAAGCCGTTAGCTGCAAATTCGCCGTAAATCTTTTCCTTTGCTCCGCCCATACCTGTGCCGTTGGGGTCACCGCCCTGAATCATAAAGCCTCTTATGATTCTGTGGAAGGTAAGTCCGTCATAAAAGCCGTCTTTAACAAGCTTTTCAAAATTAGCAACAGTTTTGGGAGCCTTATCGGGATAAAGCTCGATATCAATAATCGCACCGTTGTCCATTTCAATTCTTACCATTATAAATTCCTCCAAAAATAAATTCTCTTAATTTTACCACAATTTCCTTTGTTTTTCATTATGCAATTCAACGAAAAGAGAAAAATCTTTTTATATATTTTTGATATATTTGTTTTTTTACTTCCATATAATTAAACAAAATATAATGAAAGGGGCAGGGGAGAATGGACGAGAAGACAAAAAAGCTTCCTCATACTCTTATAATCGAAGACAGAAAAAGGCTTAATGTAACCGGTGTCACGGATGTGGATAATTTTGATGAAGAGGGGATAACCTTATATACCTCATACGGACAGGTTGCAATTAAGGGAGAAGATATTCAGGTAAGCGTTCTGAATACTGAAAACGGTGATGTGCTGGCAGAGGGAAAAATAATTTCCGTTACATACAGTGATAAAACAGAGAAAAGACCAAGCCTTTTATCGAGGGTGTTCAGATGATTCTCGGATTTGAACATCAAGTGCAGATATCTGTTCTTGTTAAAGCCATAGGCACAGGATATCTTCTCGGGATAATATACAGCATTTTTATGTTTTTTAACGCATCGGGCGGAAAAAATGCGTTTTTTGTTTTTATCCGTGATATAATATTTTTTGTGATTTCTGCATTCGTCACATTTATGTTTGCCTTGAAATATAACTCGGGAATGATGCGTTTTTATATCCCCGGCGGTGAGCTTATAGGTTTTATGCTGTTTCATATTTTTCCGGGAAGCAGTATTGCCGGAATGTGGCGAAGTATATTCAGGAAACTGCACATAAGAACACAAAAAGTAAAATCACAGTTAAAATTGAATGTCAAATCTGCAAAAGGAAAATTCAGAAAAAAGCTTGATGAAAGAAAAGAAAAAAATAAAGTCAAGCATGTAGCTGAGGCTGAAAAAAAGAAAAATACGAAAACCGATGTTAATAAAAAAGTTAAAAAGAAAAACACACGGAAAAAACTGAAAAAATTTGAAAAAAATTCATAAAAACACTTGATATCATAATATTTGTATTATATAATTAGTTTATTAATGTGAGTAAATATTCATTTTATATAAATATTAATGAAAGTCGGTGTTTTGTGTGACCAGAGCTTCAGGTCGTCGCAGTATTATATTGATGCTTTGCATACTTGTTGCATTTGTTGCTTCTATCGCAATATTTACAACTATTTCTATAGATACAAACGAAAAACAAAACAAACTCAATGCTCTTAACTTAGAGCTTCAGCAGTTACAGCAGGAAAATCAGGAAATGGATTACCTTATCAATAATGCTGATGAAGCAGAGCTGTACGAGCATCTTGCCCGTGAAAGAGGCTACGCATATCCTGATGAAAAAGTATATTATGATGTAACTCCCGGCAAATAGTAAATTGACCGCTGTATTATCAGCGGTTTAATAAATCTCTGATTTTAGGAGGACCCTTAAATTTATGCAGTCACTGATCGGTGAAATTTATGAAGGTAAGGTTACAGGCCTTACTTCATTCGGTGCATTTGTCAAAATGTCAAACGGCGAAAGCGGAATGGTGCACATTTCCGAGGTTGCCTCAACCTATGTCAAGGACATAGCAGAATTTCTTACGGAAGGACAGGAAGTCAAGGTCAAGGTTCTTGCGGTAAACGAAAACAATAAGATAAGTCTGTCAATCAAGCAGGCTGCACCCCCTCCCGCAAAGCCCGAAACACAGAACAAAAAGCCTCAGAATACAGGTTATTCCAAGAATAATAACCAGAGAAGCTTTTCAAATTCTGCTCCGAAGCCCGCACAGCAGGCTGCCGCCCCGATGTCCTTTGAAGATATGATGGCAAAGTTCAAGCAGGAAAGTGATGAGAAAATGTCGGTTCTCAAGCGTAGCGGAGATTTCAAAACAGGTACACGTCGCGGCTACGGAAACAATAACAGATAAAATACATACACCGCTGTACGCATTTTCGCAGACAGCGGTTTGTTTTTGGAAAAAAAGAGGGTTGTTTATGAGAGAAATTCATTCAGATTTAATTACAAAAGGTATCGCCGAGGCTGTTATCAGGGCAAATATAATTCTTCCCGCCGGCCTTACAGAAAAAATTGACAGCTTTTCGGAAAAGGAAAGTGTAGGTATTGCAAAAAGTATGTTTTCCGATATGAAGAAAAATCTTGAAATTGCCGAAAAAAAGGCAATACCTATTTGTCAGGATTGCGGTATGGCAGTTGTTTTTGCTGAAATAGGACAGGATGTTCATATTGTAGGGGATAGCTTTGAGGATGCCGTAAATGAAGGTGTCAGCATCGGCTATACGAAAGGCTATCTCCGTAAGTCTGTTGTAGCCGATCCTCTTAAAAGAGTGAATACGGGGGATAATACGCCTGCCGTTATCCATGCAAGAATTGTAAGCGGAGATAAAATAAAATTTACCGTTGCCCCCAAAGGCTTCGGAAGTGAAAATATGAGCAAAATGCGTATGTTCAATCCCACAGCTTCAAGGGAGGAAATCATTGATTTTGTAGTATCTGTAGTAGCAGAGGCTGATGCTAAGCCCTGTCCTCCCGTTGTGATAGGTGTGGGTATCGGCGGTGATTTTGAATACTCGGCTCTGCTTTCCAAAAAGGCACTTTGCAGGGATGTAAGTGTCAGAAATTCCGATGAATATTATGAAAATATGGAAAATGAGATTCTTACAAAGGTAAATGCTCTGGGAATCGGCCCTCAGGGCTTTTCGGGGGACTGCACGGCACTTGCCTGCAATATAGAGGTATATCCGACCCATATAGCAGGACTTCCCGTCGCGGTAAACATTGGTTGTCACGTGACAAGACATACCCAATTTGAATTATAATATTCTTGTGTAATCTGACAAAATTCATAGAATTTTTTAGTTTATTGTGAGAAAAATGTTAAAATTAAATAAAATATCTTTACAACTGCACATAATAATGCTATAATACAAGTGAAACAAAAGGAAGGGCGGTGACTTAAGGAGAAATATATTCTTAAGTCATCGTTCGTTTTTTTTGTTAATCTATTCCAAAAGGGGATGTAGTTATGAAAATTACAGTTATCGGCAGAAAGTGTACTCCGAGAGATTCATTTAAGGAACACGCAGATAAGAAGCTTCAGAAAATTGACCGTTTCTTCGGAGAGTCAGCCACCGCAAAAGTAACTGCAACCGTGGAGAAAACTTCCCAGACCGTAGAAATCACAGTTATGAACGATGGAATGATTTTCAGAGCACAGGCTAAAGCGGAAAATATGAATGAAGCACTTGACGATTGTGTAGACCTTCTTATCCGTCAGATCCGCAAAAACAAAACGAAGCTTGAAAAGCGTCTTCGCTCAGGAGCATTTGATGACTATGCAGGACTCGAGGATGAAGAGCCCGAATTCCAGCTTGTAAGAACAAAAACGATTCCTATTAAACCTCAGTCCGTTGATGAAGCTATTCTTCAAATGAATCTGCTGGGACATCAGTTTTATATGTTCCGCAATTCAGCAAATAATACCGTAGCGGTTGTTTACAGAAGAGAAGACGGAGGCTATGGGCTTATTGAGCCTGACGCAGGCGAATAAAAATGAAAATTACGGCAGAAAAATAATATAAACACTTGACAAAAGTGCCGTATTGATATAAAATAACCCACATCAGCAATGGGGCTGCAGTTGTTACTGTAGTCCCTTTGTGTTTTGCAGAGAGGTATTATTATGGCAAAGGTAAGCGAATATTTCGGCTTGAATGTTTTCAATGATAATGTGATGAAGGAAAAGCTTCCTCACGAAACATATAAACTGCTTCAGCGTACAATAAAGCAGGGAAAGCATCTTGAACTCGGTCTTGCAAATGTTGTAGCAAATGCTATGAAGGATTGGGCAATTGAAAAGGGTGCAACGCACTATACTCATTGGTTTCAGCCTATGACAGGCATTACTGCCGAAAAGCACGACAGCTTTATTTCTCCCGTTGACGGAAATAAGGTAATTATGGAGTTTTCGGGCAAAGAGCTTATACAGGGTGAACCCGATGCATCTTCTTTCCCATCGGGCGGTCTTCGTGCCACATTTGAAGCGAGAGGATATACTGCGTGGGATGCCACTTCCTATGCATTTATAAAAGACGGTGTTTTATGTATTCCCACGGCTTTCTGTTCATACGGCGGTCACGCACTTGACGCAAAAACCCCCCTTCTTCGTTCAATGGAAGCTATTAACCGTCAGGCAATGCGTGTTATAAAGCTTTTCGGTAACGAAAATGTTACACGAATCAATACAACCGTCGGTGCAGAGCAGGAATATTTCCTTATAGATAAGGATGTTTTTGAAAAGAGAAAAGACCTTGTGTTTACGGGCAGAACTCTTTTCGGTGCAAAGCCCCCCAAGGGTCAGGAGCTTGATGACCATTATTTCGGTGCCATAAAGCCCCGTATAAAGGCTTTTATGACAGAGCTTGATGAAGAGCTCTGGAAATTGGGAATACTTGCAAAGACAGAACATAATGAAGCCGCACCTGCACAGCATGAGCTTGCCCCCATTTTCTCAACAACAAATATTGCCGCAGACCATAATCAGCTTACAATGGAGCTTATGCAGAAGATAGCCAAAAGACATAATATGGTATGCCTTCTTCATGAAAAGCCCTTTGCAGGTGTTAACGGAAGCGGTAAACATAATAACTGGTCAATTTCAACCGATACAGGCATAAATCTTCTCAACCCCGGAGACACACCCGCAGAAAATGCACAGTTTTTACTTTTCCTTTGTGCTGTTATCAAGGCTGTTGACGATTATCAGGACCTTTTAAGAGTTTCTGTTGCAGCAGCAGGAAACGATCACAGACTCGGTGCACTTGAAGCACCGCCTGCAGTTGTTTCAATGTTCCTCGGAACAGAGCTTACGGAAATTCTGGAAGCAATTGAAGCTGAAAAGCCCATAGGAACAAAAGAAAAAGAGCTTCTTCGTATCGGTGTTCACACTCTTCCCAAATTCCCTAAGGATACAACAGACAGAAACAGAACTTCTCCCTTTGCTTTTACGGGTAATAAGTTTGAATTCAGAATGCTCGGCTCTTCAAACACAATTTCAAACTGTAATGTTGTTCTCAATACTGCAGTTGCGGAAGTATTAAGACAGTATGCTGATGTTCTTGAAAATGCAGAAGACTTTGAATCAGCACTTCATGACCTTATAAAGAAGACAATATCCGAGCATAAGAGAATTATCTTTAACGGCAACGGTTATGACGATGCGTGGCTGTTTGAAGCTGAAAAGAGGGGACTTCTCAATATGAAGACCACTCCCGATGCACTTCCGAGTCTTATCTCAGAAAAGAATATTGAGCTTTTCACTACTCATAAGGTCTATTCTGTAGAGGAGCTCAAGGCCCGTTATGAAATTCTTTCGGAAAACTACTGTAAAGTAATTAATATCGAAGCACTCACTATGCTGGATATGGTTAATAAGGACATTCTTCCTGCAGTCAGCGGATATGTCCATGAGCTTTGCGACACTGCACTTTCAAAGAAGGCACTTTCAACGGATATTCCCTGTGAATATGAAACAGAGCTTATTAAGGATATTTCTTCCTTACAAAGTGCTGTTTTCTCCAAGAAAAAGGAGCTTGAAAACCATATGATTGAGGCACTTGAATGTGCAGACAATACTTCTCTTGCACATTTCAGCAAGAACAGAATACTTTCCTGTATGACAGAGCTTCGTATACTTGTTGATGAGCTTGAAACAAAGACAGACTCAAGCTACTGGCCCTATCCATCATACGGAGAGATACTTTTCAGTGTAAAATAATTTCATTATATAAGAAAAGGTATGCGGATAAAAAACGCATACCCTTTTTACATTATAGGAAATTCCTTCCTATAATGTAAAAAGATTATATGTCCCTCCGAACGGAAAGCAAGCTTTCCTGGTCGATGGACTATCCGAAAACGGTCGCCTGAGTCTCGGCGAAGCCGTTTTCTTGCTTGTACATCACAATTCAGTTAGTGTCGCAATGCCATTATATCACATCCGCAATAAAATATTAAGGGAAAATTGATATATCATAATTTAGGGAACAGATGTTATTAACCAAGGAGCACAAAATAAATTAATTGTTTGTGGGCGATGTTCCCTATAAACCGTAAAGACAACTGACATATAAAGTATGATTTATTATCTTGCTCTTTTTAGTTGCCAATATTATAAATTTATGTTAAGATTATAATGAGGTGATATGTGTATGCCTGAAATTACATTTGAATATTTCAAAGCTTGTGCAGATTATGTTAAAAATATAATAGAGGAAGAACCTGATATCGGAATTATTCTCGGCTCGGGACTTAAAAGCTTTTCTTCAAGAATCAAGAATCCGGTTGTGATTCCATATAAGGATATTCCTGATTTTCTTGAATCCACCGTTGAATCCCATGAGGGCAGACTTGTTTTCGGAGAAGCCGGCGGTAAAAAGGTCATATGTATGTCGGGAAGATTTCATCATTATGAGGGATATTCTTTCCCGATTCTCACTCTTCCCATAAGACTTTTTAAGCTGTTGGGTGTTAAGAAAACCATTGTTACAAATGCCGCAGGTGCCGTTAACACCGAATATAATGTAGGCGATATAATGATAATCAAGGACCATTTGAAGCTTACGGGCTCAAGCCCTCTTGAAGGAAAAAATTTAGACGAATTCGGGCCACGCTTTTTTGATACAACTGATATGTATACAAAAGCTCTTCGTGAAATTGCACTTGACTGCGGGAAAGACAGCCCGCTTACATTCAGAGAGGGTGTATATATGTATTTCACGGGGCCACAGTTTGAAACTCCCGCAGAAATAAGAGCCGCAAGAATCCTCGGGGCAGATGCCGTCGGGATGTCAACAGTAACGGAAGCACTTACGGCAGCACATTGTTCGATGCCGCTTTTAGGGCTTTCCGTTATGACAAATATGGCGGCAGGCGTGCTTGATAAGAAGCTTACCGATGAGGAAGTCGGGGAGACAGCAGGAAGAATAAGCGAGCCTTTCTGTGACTATGTAGAAAAACTGATAAGCAGGTTATAAATTATGAAAACACTTTATAAAAATTCAAGCATTATAAATTTCGTCGAAGGAAAAGTGAATGTCATAAAAAACGGATATCTTGGTGCAGACGGTGAGTACATAACCTATGTGGGTGAAGAAGCACCAAAAGAAAAGTTTGATATTGTAAAGGATATGGCAGGGACTATTATGATGCCCGGTATCTATAACTGCCATACTCATTCGCCAATGACACTTTTAAGAGGAGTGGGAAGCGATCTTCCCCTTGACAAATGGCTTTTTGAAAAGGTTTTTCCTGTCGAAGATAAACTGACTGCAGAGGATATTGAAGCAGGAAGCTATCTTGCACTAATGGAAATGGTGTCCTCGGGAACTGTCAGCTTTTCGGATATGTACTTCGAGCCACAGGTGACATGTGAAGCAGTAGGGAAGACGGGAATAAAGGCGAATATCTCCCGTCCCGTTCAGTGCTTTGACCCCACGGAAAACCCCGCGGATTCCTACAGAATAAAGCAGTCGATCGAGCTTTTTGACAAATATCATAAAGCATTTGACGGCAGAGTGCTTGTAGATTTTTGTATTCACGCTGAATATACCTGCGATGAAAAAACCACAAAATATTACAGTGCCTTATGTAACGAAAGAAAAGGAAATATGCACATACATCTTTCCGAAACGCTTAAAGAGCATAATGAGTGTATTGAAAAATACGGCAAAACTCCGACAGAATGGTTTTGTGACCTTGGTGCTTTTGATTCCCGAGCCTTTGCAGCTCACTGTGTAGCACTTTCCGAAAATGATATGGATATGATAAAAGAAAAGGGCGTCAGTATCGTTCACAATCCTACAAGCAATATGAAATTGGGCTCGGGCTTTGCACCCGTTGAAAAATTCCTCGAAAAAGGAATAAATGTTACGCTCGGAACAGACGGAACTGCAAGCAACAATAATCTTGATATGCTTGAGGAAATGCATCTTGCAGCCGTAATTCACAACGGCTTTATGAGAGATGCAACAGTTATGAATGCCCAAAAGGTAATTAAAATGGCAACCGTTAACGGTGCAATTTTACAGGGCAGAGAAAAATGCGGAAATCTTCTTCCGGGCTTCAAGGCAGACTTTATAGCCCTTTCACTTGACAGCCCCAATATGTTCCCCTGTCTTGATGAGTCTGCCCTCGTTGGTTACTCTGCAGGCAGAAGTGATGTTATATTGAATGTAGTTGACGGAAAAACAATTTACGAAAAAGGTGAATTCCTAACTATTGATAAAGAAAAAGTCTATTTCAATGTAAAAAAAGCAGTTGAAAGACTTTATTAAGGTGATTTAATATGGAAAGAGCAGATAAAAATCTGGCATTTATGCTTCAGTATGAAAATATAGCGTGGTACGATGACGGAGCGGTTAAAATTCTTGACAGACGAATTTATCCTTTAAGAACAGAGTTTGTTACCTGTAAAAATCACATTGAGGTTACAAAAGCAATTAAGGATATGGTAACTCAAAGTGCAGGCCCTTATACAGCAGCGGCGGCAGGTATGGCACTTGCTGCGTATGAATGTAAGGATAAAAGCGAAAAAGAACAGATAGAGTATCTTGAAAAAGCATCGTATACCATTTCTCACGCAAGACCCACAACGGCAAACAGAATGGGGCTTATTACGGGTGGCTGTCTTGAGGCTGCAAAGAAGGCTATGGCAGATGGAAAAAATGTTTCCGATGCTATTGTTGAATACACGGTAAATATAAACAATATGAGATATAATAAGGTCCATAGAATGGCAAAATATCTTGTTGATATGATACCTTCTCACGGTGCGGTAATGACGCAGTGCTTCGGTGAAACAATTGTAGGACAAATGTGCAGAGTGCTTAAGGAGCAGGGAAAAGGAGATGTAAGAATCTTCTGTCCCGAAACAAGACCTTATTTTCAGGGAGCAAGGCTCACGGCAACTGTTTGTAACGATATGGGAATGGATGTTACCGTTATCACGGATAATATGCCTGCATTCGTTATGAAAAACGAGAATGTTGATGTGTTTACCTCTGCTGCCGATGCAATTTGTATGGACGGCTATGTGGTGAATAAGGTTGGCACATTCCAGATTGCAATTGCAGCAAAATATAACAAGATACCGTATTTTGTTACAGGTGCACCCGACCATGTGCATCCGACAATTGATACGGTAAAGATTGAAATGCGTGACCCCGATTTCTCACTGCAGGCACTCGGTACAAAAACAACTGCAGAGGGGGTCAAGGGATATTATCCCGCATTTGATATTACCCCGCCGGAGCTTGTAAGCGGTGTTGTTACCGATACGGGAATATATACCCCATATGACCTGAAGCGTTATTTTGAAAACGGCAATCTCGGCGAATATGAGATGGTAATTTAAGAGGGTGTTTTTATGCGTCTTATTCCTCAGCCTGCAAGTATTGAAGTATCAAGCATTGTAACGAAGCTGAATACTATTACAAAAAAAGAAATATGCGACTCTTTCTTATCGGATGAAGAATATGAGCTTAATATTCAGCCTGATAAAATAATCGCAAGAGCAGCTTCCCAAAAGGGCTTATATTATGCCGAAGTGACCTTTTCGCAGATAAAAAGGCTTTATGATGAAATTCCCTGTGCTGTCATAAAGGATAAGCCGAGATACTCTCACAGAGGCTTTATGATAGATTGTGCAAGGCATATGTTTTCCCTTTCAGAGCTCAAGAAGATAATTTCGGTTGCCGCTGATTTTAAGTTAAACAGATTTCATTGGCATCTTTCCGATGATCAAGGATTCAGAATAGAGCTTGAAGGTTTTCCGGAGCTCACTAAAAAAGGAAGTGTGAGAAAAGGCGACAGCTTCATAAACTGCAAAAGCGACAAAGAATACTCGGGATATTATAAAAAATCCGAGATAAAAGAAATAATTGATTTCTGTAAGCAAAGATTTATTGAGGTGATACCCGAATTTGATATGCCGGGACACCAAAGTGCACTTCTTCATGTTTTTCCCGAGTTTACCTGTTCGGGGGAAAATGTTGAAGTAAAAACAAAACAGGGTATTTTCAAGGACATTATCTGTGCAGGAAACAGTGAAGCTAAAGAGTGTATTAAAAAGATTCTTGATGAAATATGCGAGCTTTTCCCTTATGATACCGTGCACATAGGCGGAGACGAGGTGCCGAAGAGTAATTGGAAGAGTTGTGAGAAATGCAGTAAAATTATGGCAGAAAACGGCCTTTGTGATTATAATGACCTGCAATGTCTTTTTATAAACCAAATGGCAGAATACCTTAAAAATAAGGGTAAAAAGTGCATTGTGTGGAATGACTGCCTCAAAGGTAAAGGGCTTTCCCCCGAAATTGCCGTTCAGCATTGGCAGAAGCACCCCGAAAATACATCTGTTGAAGCAAATAAGGGCAGAAAAACAATACTTTCACCCTTTACGCCCTTTTATGTTGATTATCCATACGGTATGCACCCGTTAAAGGCAGGGTATAATTACGAGCCCGAAAGCCTTAAAGGCCTTGACAATAAGGGTAAAGAAGCAATAATCGGTGTGGAGTCTCCTGTGTGGACAGAACATATAAACAATAATGACAGACTTGAATATATGTGCTTTCCCCGTTGGTTCGCAGTAGCCGAATGCGGCTGGACATCAAAGGAAAATAAAAATTACAAAGAGTTTTACGATACAGCAAAAAAGCTTTGCTCATACTACCGTCAAAACGGACTTAATCCCGCACCTGAAAAGGACTGGAATCCTAACCCCGCCGTCAGACTTTATGAAACCGTAAAATTCTTTATGCCGAAAAAATAGCTTAATAAAAAAACATTTTTTGCATCGCAGTTTTAACTTTAGGTTATCTGCGGTGTATTTTTTTTGAAATACAAAAAAACATTGTGATAGAATAAATTACACAAGAGGAAAAAACAACACTACATACACATTCTTTCGTAAAAGCAACATACACCGAACCTGAAAATATGTCCCTCCGAACGGAAAGCTGGCTTTCCTCGGAGAAGGACTATCCGAAAACGGTAGCTGAAGCCGTTTTCTTGTCAGAATGGCTTACATCTTGAGCAGGCTTCATAGCCTTCATTTATTGCGGCTTCCATAGTGCCGAAATAGATTCTGTTTTCTTCCTTGGGAAGTGAAGAACAGGTGGGAAGATGAAGCTTTTTTGAATTGATATTACCTATATATTCGGTATTTGCTTCCGAGTTGTCTGCTGACGGCTCTTCGGGTATTGAGGGAACCGTGGGATTTGTTTCGATATCCTGATTTTTTTCAGTTATCACAGTAAGGCTTTGTCCGTCGCTCTTTATAATAATATGCCCCTGTAAATCTGTTCTGTAAACGGTCACATTCGCATCGCGAAGCCTGGAAAGTGCTTCCTCGGTGGGGTGTCCGTAGCTGTTGCCTTCGCCGACGCTTATAATTGCGATTTTGGGCATAATCGCTCTTAAAAACGGATATGATGTTGAATTTTCGCTTCCATGATGACCGATCTTTAAGACATCAGCCGAAACATCAATTCCCGTTTCAAGAATATCTGCTTCCGCCTCTCTTTCCATATCACCCGTGAACAAAAATGTGTTTTCACCGTAGGTTATTTTCGTGACAAGAGATGTGTTATTTATATCTGAATAATCCTCTGTTACGGGACCGATAAACTCAACCGTGCTTTCGCCGAGTGAGAATGTATAGCCGACTTCGGGAGCTGTAAGAGTTTTATTCTGATTTTCGACAGAAGCAACAAAATTTCCGTAGCAATTTGAATCAGCACCTGTTTCGGGAGCAAATATTTCTTCCGTTACCGTAAAGGCGTCAAGTACTTTTGACAGTCCGCCGACATGGTCCTCGTGTGCGTGAGTGCATATTACATAATCAAGTGCCTCAATTTCCATATCAATTAGATATGACACAACAAGAGAACCGTCGCCCACATTACCGCCGTCAATAAGAAGGCTTTCGTCATCGCATATTATAAGTGAACAATCAGCCTGACCTACATCAATAAAATGCACTTCAAAGTATCCGTCAGCCTCAGTTAAATTCAATTCTTCTGTTTCTTCGAGTCCTACCGACATACGAAGCACAAGTCTTGCATCCGAGGCACTTATTATCCCATCTTTGTCAGCATCGGCAATTGTTTTCTGCTTATCGTCGAATGTTTCAAGTCCTACCGATGCACGAAGTATCGTTCTCGCATCTGCAGCCTCCACCTTTGCATTTTCATTCATATCCCCAAGCATAATTCCTGCTGCAAGGGTGTGCGGCACAAATAATAAGCTAAGACATAATACGAATGAAATAATTTTCAGTAATTTGATTTTCATAATGCTCTCCTTAGTAATTGTAATTCAGTTCAATTGTAGCATAAAAATAACGGCATTGCTACATCTTAAGTCTGTTTTTTGTGCACATAATTTGTCCCGTTGAATAGTATGAATCGAGGGAATCCTCAAATCTATGAAAGGAGACAATGTGAAATGAAAAATGAATGCGGCAAAGAATTTGAAAGCTTTACACCGCTTTCAGCTTTGCCTGATAATCCGGTAACAACAATGGCATATGTGCCGTTTCAGACAGATAAGACAACCTTTGATGCCGAAGTCGCTTTATGTAAAGGTACACTTTTTACAGATCTCTATAAGCCCTTCTTAAGAGGTGCATTGAAATGAACAGCCGCGAAAAGCTTTTAAGAAACCTTTCATCAGTGCAGTTTGCACTCTGGGAACTACATCTGTATCTTAATACGCATCCGAATGATCTGAGTGCACTTGCCATGCACGAAAAGTATTCCGTAAAATTCAGACAGCTTAAAGAAGAGTTTGAAGAGAATTACGGACCCCTATCCCCCAGAAGCGGAGAGGGAATAGAATGGCTCAAAAACCCATGGCCCTGGGATGTAGGAGGTTGTGACGGCTAATGTGGACTTATGAGAAGAAATTACAATACCCTGTAAAAATAACAAAGTGCAATCCGAAACTCGCTCAGCTTATAATTTCGCAATATGGCGGTGCAGATGGTTAGGAGTGATAATTTTTAGGTAATAAAATATAAGTGGGTTATATATGGAAGTGGAGAGAGAAGGTGCAGGTGGGGCGGGAGAATGTTATGTAGTCGAGTATAGTGCGGAGTGCTTCGTTCTTTGCTGATTCGCTGATGAGCGGGGAGCGAAGATACGGAACGAGGTCAAGGAGCCTTTGGCGGAAGGCTTCACGGTCGATTGTGGGGGCGGTGTGTTCTGACTGCTCTTTTTGTGCTTTGAGCTCTTCAATTTCTTTATCGAGGGCAGTTTTTAAGGGTTTTAATTGGTCGAGAGTGTAAACACCTTCGGTATAGGCAGCGGTAAGGCGAAGAAGCTTCTTTTCTGCTGATTTTATCAGAGCGTCATAATCCGTCGGTGCAGAATATGAGCTTTTCTTTTTTGGTGTTATCTCAAAGAGCCCTGTGAGAGCTGCTTGCTCTATTGCTTCTATTACAGCATTGTTTGCTTTATTAACCGATATGTGATGAGATACCGTGCATTTGCCTTTTGCGTAGTTATGGCATTGAATGCCGGGGCTTTTAGTATGAATCATACAGAGTGTTGCTCCGCAACAGCTGCAACGCACAAGACCTTTTAACATATATTCCGCCGGATGCTCTTTCTTTTGTCGGGGGCGGTGAAGCTCCTTTTCACGGTTTAATCTTTCCTGAGCTGCTTCGTAGAGCTCTTCTGCTATAAGCGGTTCGTGTTTTCCTTGAACTATCATATATTTATCCTCATCATAAATTCTTTTGCTTGCAACTTTTCCGTCAGGGGACCAGCGTAGCTGTCCTTTATAAACGGGGTTGTTTAATATATATTCTATTCCTCGGTTATCAAAGGTATTGCCTCTGATGGTTCGGGCTCCGAGAGCGGAGATCTCTAATGCAATTGTTCTCATTCCTTTTCCGGACGTGAAATCCTGAAAAATCTTTTGAACAAAGGGAGCCGTGTCGGGGTCAGGGAGATATTCTCCGTTTATCATTTTATATCCGAATGGAGCATTGCACACGGGCTCACCACGGGAGGCTCTTTCTTTCATTCCTCGTTTTACTTCCGGTGAAAGACGAATTATGTAATATTCGTCCATCCATTCTATAATTCTTTCGATAAGAGTAGAGAATGCATCGTCACCGATGGGTTCGGAAATGGAAATAACCGATACTCCGTTCTTTTTCAGCATCTTCTTGAATACTATGCTTTCTTCCTGATTACGGGCAAAACGGCTGAATTTCCATACAAGGATAGCAGAGAACGGGGGATTCTTTTCCTTTGCAAAGCCTATCATATTGTTAAATTGGGTTCTTTTCTTTGTTGATGTGCCTGAAATACCGTCGTCGTAGAAAACGAATTCTTCAGGAACGAAGTATCCGTTTCTTGTGGCATAGTCACGGATAAGCTTTAGCTGAGAAGCAGGTGAGTATTCATCCTGTCGGGCATCAGATACTCTTATGTATGCTGCTGCAGTCTGCATATGCATTCTCCCTTCTGATGAAGTAATAAGTAAGAAGTAATAGTGAATAGTGACACTGTCGGAAGGCTTTGCCTTGTTTTAATAATATGATTTGACATAAAAAAACATCCTTTCGGTGAAAATGTTGACAATTTCCGAAGGATGCAATATAATATATACATCCTTTCGGCGGAGTTTTCTTTGTTGCTTTCATCGGAGCCCCGTCGGTAGGTTCTCCTTTGCTCATCGGGGTGGTAGCCGGTGAGCATCTTTTTTTTGTTTGTATGTAATTTGTTTATTGTTAAAAAAACAAATATGTACAGCCGTGAACATTAAATTTATTGAAAAAAATTCAAAAATGTTCATATTTTTATACAAATTACATATTTACTTTTTATTAAATTGTCAATATAATAATGATGTGGAGTTTTCCACGCTATTGTGAAGATTAATGTTTGCCATTAATCCCAACCTTTAAGCGGTTAGCCTGTTCCGTAATACAGGACCTGAAAAAGCGGAGAGTCCTTGCCGTAAGTAGGAACCTGAAAAAGCGGAGAGCCCTTGCCGTAAGTAGGGCCTTAAAAATGGCGAGATAGTTTTTTCTGTCTCGTTATTTTGTTAGTATGGGGGAACATGGAAAGATTCAGAATTTGTAAGATAAGTGATGATTATGTCGAGTATCTTCATAAAAGAGACAGCAAGGTTCAGCATAACAAGGGAGCACGAAGACCTTATGTTGGAGTTGTGTTCAAATTTGCAAATTTTCAGTATTTTGCACCTTTGGAATCACCTAAACCTAACCATAAGAATATGAAAAACGGGAAACACTTTATAAGAATTGAAAACGGTTCTTATGGTATCATCGGATTTAATAACATGATTCCGGTACATAAAGATGCACTTATTGAATATGATATTTCAAAAGAAGCTGATGAAAAATACAGAAGCCTTTTGCAGAGACAGATTTCTTTTTGTAATAAGCACAAGGCAGATATTATTGATCATGCACAGAAAACATATTTCGATGTTCTGAATGGCAATAAGTTTCTTATAAAAATTTCTTGTGACTTTAAGAAATTAGAGAAAGCTTGCAAGGCTTATAAGAAGGATTATGTGCCGAAGGGAAGTAAATAACAGAATCTGCAGCTTGTTCCAATGAGGAACAGGTTGCTTTTTTTTATTTGCTTGCAACTTGCCGGCGACATTTATGTCGGTAGCAAATGTGTTGATATGTAAGGGGATTTTTTTTCTTGATTGTAACTTGCTGAGAAGTTATGCTTCATGTGGTAGTTTTTACGTTGGTAACGTAAAATAAGAACCAAAAGTGAAACAAAATGGGTGTTAAGTGAAACAAAATGGGTGTTAAGTGAAACAAAATGCGTGTTTTGCACTCATTAACGAACATAAATCGGGAAAAGATGCAAGTTAGAAGTTAATATAATGCATTGTTATAGCCATCTTTATAACCAGCAATATAGCCTTCTTCATATCCGTCTTCATATGCTTCGTTGTAAATATTATCTTGCACTCTATTTTGAATATTCCGTACAATCATATAGTCTTCGTAAATATTTACCCAACCAATAACAGCACCTATTATTGCAATTATAGCAACAATAGTTGTTATCCCGTTATAAAAGAAATCTCTTAATTTTTCAAATTTATTTTCCGGTAAGAAGTAGCATAATGTTATAGCAATGATAAATGTTAGAGATACCATAGTTGCAATTGTTGATAAAATGATTTTTATTTCCATTTGTGTGTCCTTTTTTATAAAAAATTTGCTATATGTATTTAGAAAAATCAATGCCACCGTATTCTGAGACATATTTATACATATGTTTGCAGGGAATAAGTTGTCGTTTCCAGCTTTGACATTCGCACGAATAAAAAGAAGTAATATATACTTTTCCGTTAGAACCTTGTATTTGTGCCTTTTTTGTTTCGGTGTCGTAGCTGATAATATTAATTAATTCCGATTTTGCGATTTTTTTAATTTGCTCAATGTTTGTATGAATCTCTGGTTTCCATCTGATAAATTCCGTAGTTTTTAATTGTTCTGATAGAATTTTTTGTTTTTCTTTCATTATCAGATCTATTGAGAGGTTGTATATTTTTATATTCTTAATATAGTTTTTGTAATTGGAATACCATTCGGGCATAAATAGAGCAAGCGAATCTGATTTTGGTGTTTTTTCCCAACAATCAAGGCAGAGAGTATATTTTTCTCCGATTGAAAAATCCAAAGAAAGTCTTGTATTTTTTCGAGAAGAATTGCAGCTTTTCTTTTGATGCACAACAAAAGTTTTTTGCTCAATATATACAGTATATTTGCCGTAAATCTTGGTTTTGCTGCTTGGATAAACTAGTTCAAAAGAATTATTTAACTCAATGCCTTTGGGAAGGTGTGCGATGAAATTAGACAAACTGAATGATACAAGTTCATTGAAAATTTTTTTTCGATTTATTATGTAGGCTTCTTCTTTTGATAATCTATTATAGTTATCGGGTGGTAATCTGCGATATTCACTTGGAAGATAACTTGGGGCGACTGTTGTGGAAGTGCTCTTCAGCTTTGTGGAATCATTTTTTAACCGTTCTGTTGATATATTGCTTGGTTGTAGTATAGGTTCCGGCTTTTTTTGTGCGGTACTTTCTTTGTTTTTTTCTTCGAGAGGTAAAATTTCTTGTTTTTCCTTAGGTTGTTCATCAGATGTTTTTTTTGATGCAGCATATTTAGATTTTGTTCTAATGGAAGGAGATATGAAAGAGAAAATTACCCAAGCCGTAAATAAGGAAATGAGAGAACCAAGACCAATACCTATAATTATCGGTAAAGTATTTTGATCAAAATGAGAAGAATCTGCATCAGGATTGTATTTAGAATTTTTTGTCGTCGGTTCGGTGGGAGTATACGAAGAAGAGCTGCTTGAGGAAGAGTTTTTATTTGGATTGTAATCATCATCAACATTATAGTGGAAGTCGTAGGGGCATTCACCGTTTGTGTGCTGGTGAGCGGAGTAACCATGGTGGTAGTGATATTCACCTGTGCTTCGGTCATAATGACCACCATTTTCATCAAGGGAGCCTGGGTGAGCGAAAACGGGAATAACAAGACTTATAAGCAAGAATGAAAGAATAGATAATACTGCAGATTTTTTCAGTATAGTTTTCATTCTTTCACTTCCTTTTATCTAATAATACTTGTGAATGCTACAGCTTTACCGAGGATGCGGACGGTATTCATTTCTTCGTCTGAATACTCGAAGGGTTTTATTGTCGGGTTTTCTGCGCGGAGCTCGATACGGTGAGGGTATTTGTAAACTCTTTTGAGTGTGGCTTCGTTGCCAATGAGGACGGCGGCTATTTCGCCGTTCTCTACATCAGGCTGTTTGCGGATATAGACTATATCGCCGTCAAAGATACGGGCATTTATCATACTGTCGCCTTTGCAACGAAGTGCGAAGTCTGCCGGGATATCCTTATTCAATTTAATATAATCTTCTATATTTTCCTCTGCAAGGATAGGCTCGCCGCAGGCGATACTGCCAAGCAGAGGTACTACTTTTGTTTGGGGGAGAGGGATAATATTAGCAGCCGTGGGGATGTTATTATCTTCATCATCCCAGCCCATCAGATAGCTTGGTGTTGTTCCGAGTGCTTTGGCGAAGAGAATTATTTTAGTTTGATTAATGTCTCGCAATCCCAGTTCTATCTTGTTTACTGCAGAAGCCGTTTTAAAACCAACTTTTTCGGCGAGTTCTTGCTGTGACATTTTGTTTTTTTCTCTTAAAAATTTAATTCTATCGTATATAGTCATTATAATCACCGACCTCATAATAGCATTGTTTAGCCATCGTGTCAATAAAATTTGAAAAAAAGTCAAAAAAAGTATTGACAAACTGGCTAAATGGTGTTATTGTATTGACATAGCCAAAATGGCTAATATGATTAAGGAGTTGATAATATGCCTACGAACACAAGCCTTTTGCGTGCAAGAATAATAGAAAAAGGCTTTACGCAAGAGCAGATTGCAGCAAAATTGGGAATAAGTTATCAGGCTTTTTCCTACAAAATTAATAATAAAAATGAATTTAAAGTGAGTGAAATTCAAAAGTTATGTGAGCTGCTTTCGATTACTAATAAAGATGATTATTTTTTTTGTCAAACAAATAGCCAAAATGGCTAAAAACAAAAAAGCAAAGGAGCGTGTAAAATGGATTCAAGAGAATTTGAAAAAATAGTCAAAAAATATGTTGCAGAATACTTTAACGAGTATGTTGGTGCTGCAAGGAATTATCTTATCAATCAGGATGATATTTTTATTGTGTGGAGCTGTAAAGCTCTTCAGAACAATAAAGCAATTGCCTCTGCAAATCTTCCTGTGTCATTGGGTATGATGTTCGAAGTCACATATAACGGTGATAAGAAAGAAATTTATATTGATGCATACACAAAAGATAATAATGTTTGTATTCATATATAGCAAAGGAGAAGCTACCGATGATTTTATATGACGGAGAAATGTCCCTTGCAGGGGCAACAGAAAAAGAGCTTGTGATTCTCGGCCGTACCAAAAAGAGAAGAATCCGTAAAAAGTACACAGACCGCATAATCAGAAGAGCTGCTGAATGTCTTGCATCTTAATCAATTTGACGAAATCTGATTCAAGTGAAAAGTGAAGAGTGAAAAGTGAAGAAGTTTTTCATTTTTTACGAAAAATGAAAAAAGGAGAAACTACCGATGGATTTGAAAAAGAAAACTTTATATATTCCCGGATTTGTGCCGGGGGAGAATGAGGCTGAAGTGCTTCATAATGTTATAACCGTTATGTGTGAGCTGCTTACAGCTAAAGAAAAGCACATACTTCGATACTGCAAAAGGGCGAGAATCAGGAAGAAGTATATTGACAGACTGAATCGTGAGGGTTTGATTGTTTTTCTTCTTCGCCAAATATTTGATGCGGACAATGTTTCAGCAAGGGAGCTGCTTCATAAGTTTAAGAGAGGTGATTTTGTAAGTGCAGAATGCAGAACGCAAAACGCAGAATGAAGAGCAACTTTATGACGCAGACGGTGTGCAACTTCATCGGGGAAAGACCGAGAAGACTAAGGAATTTACATATAAGTTTATGATTTCCTGTGACGGGGAAGCCGAGGTACCGCTTGAGAGCCTGACGGCAGAGCAACTGGAAGCTGCAAGGAAGCGGATGCGTGAGAATCTTGAGCGGAATATGAGTGAATATTATACATATCACCCGGAAGAATACAAAGCATTGTAGCGTGCGATTACAGAAGTTCAGAAAAAGGAGAAGTGAATATGAGTTATATCTTTCAGTTTATTGCAACATATTGGACTGCTGTTGTGATTATTGAGATAGTATTTGTCGCATTTATTGTGTGGGGAATGTTCCACCAAAAGAAGCTTGTTCAGTTTGAGGATAAGTGTATAGCCTTTGTAATAAGGCTGTTTCTTCGGAAGTCGCACGATGCGAAGACAACTCTTTATAAAGCGGCAAGAAAAGTATTCTTGTTCTTTTATTTACCGTACAGACGGATGAAAAAGAAGCTGCTTAAAAGGCTGCTTGCTCAGTTCGGTATGCGAGCCGTTAAGGACAGCTCGAAACAGGTGACGGAAAATGAAATATTATCTCGGTGAAAAGTTTCTCTTTGTTGATATGCATCAGAATTATACCCATTGTGTTGTAGAGGGTGACAGAGTGCTTTGTTGTCTGAAGTCACAGGAGCAGGCTGCCCGAGCGTGTCATGATATTATCCGTGAAAGAAATATAAGGCTTCTTTCTATGAAGGAGCTGATGAATAAGGGCCACGCATATACTGCCTCCACGGGTAACACATTCGGGGTTGAGCTTAAAGCATTATATCCCACTGCAGGGCTTCTTGCTGACGGTATCAGGCGGATGGAGAAAACTATACGGTCAATCAGAGTGATGCCGCTTCGGAGGGAGCCGTAGATGAAGTAAGAAGTAAAAGTGAAAAGTGAAGAAGTAAGAACGGTGACGGGAAATGCTTCGCTTCGCTCTATTGGGGCAGAAAACCTGCCCCTACGCCGTCATTTGCCTTTATATCTTGTAGGGGACGACGACCCGGCGTCCCGCCTGCAAAAATATAGAATCAGAAGTTAATTGTTATAAGGGATTTG